>CACJGL010000006.1 GCA_902592965.1 uncultured Pelagibacteraceae bacterium | reverse complement strand
TGATAAAAAATTAGATAAAGATAGATTTAGAAAAGGACTTGGCAATCTAATTGAGGCTTATCAAGAAGTTGCAAGAAGATTAAATATACTTCATGAGCAATCAAATATTAGACCATTAAAATATACCAAGCCACAAGCGGTAAAGATTAAGAAAAAGTAATGAAAATTAAAGTAATTGTAACTCTTAAAAATGGAGTTTTAGATCCTCAAGGAAAGGCTATTCAACAAACACTTAATGGAATGAACTTTGGAAATGTAGAAGATGTAAGACAAGGTAAATATTTTGAAATTGAAGTTAAAGAGAAAGATGAAAAAAAAGCAAAGTCTTTAGTAGATGATATGTGTAAAAAACTATTAGCCAATCTTGTTATTGAGGATTACAAAATAGTTTAATAAATGAGATCATCGGTCATTATTTTTCCAGGATCAAATTGTGATAGAGACATGGATGTAGCTCTTAAAAAATTTGGTTTTAAAAATCAGATGGTTTGGCACAATGATCAATCTATTCCAAAATCAGATTTAATAGTATTGCCAGGTGGTTTTTCTTACGGTGATTACTTAAGATGTGGAAGCATTGCTTCTAAATCAAAAATTATAAAATCAGTGATTGATTTTGCTAATTCTGGAGGTCTAGTATTAGGTATTTGTAATGGATTTCAAATCTTAACTGAAACTGGCCTACTAAATGGAATTTTACAACAAAATAAATTTCTAAATTTTATATGCAGCAATGTTTATGTAAAAGTTAAAGATAAACAAAATAAATATTTTAAATATTTGAAAAAGGATGTTTTAGAACTTCATATTGCCCATAATGAAGGAAATTACTTTTGTAGTGATGATGAATTAAAATCATTGGAAGATAATAATCAAATAGCTGTAACGTATTGTGGAGAAGATGGTACAGAAAATGAAATAACTAATCCAAATGGAGCAATTAAAAATATAGCTGGAATATTTAATAAAAATAAAAATGTATTGGGAATGATGCCTCACCCTGAAAGAATGATAGATAAATATTTATCTGGTGAAGATGGTTCATTATTTTTCAAAAATATTTTAGATAATTTTAAATAATGGAAGTTACTGAAGCAGTTGCAATAGATCACGGATTAAAAAAAGAAGAGTTTTCTAAAATATGTGAACTTCTGAAGAGAACACCTAATTTAACTGAGCTTGCAATATTTTCTGCAATGTGGAACGAACATTGCTCCTATAAGTCTTCTAGAAAACATTTAAAAAAAATGCACACCAAAGGAAAACAGGTCATTCAAGGACCTGGAGAAAATGCTGGTGTTATTGATATTGGAGATGATGATGCAATAGTATTTAAGATTGAAAGCCACAATCACCCTTCGTTTATTGAACCTTATCAAGGTGCGGCAACTGGAGTTGGTGGGATCATGCGGGATGTATTTACAATGGGAGCAAGACCAATAGCTAATCTAAATTCAATTCATTTTGGTTCACCACAACATAAAAAAACAAGAAACTTATTAAGAGGAGTTGTTAAAGGGATAGGTGGATATGGAAATTGTATTGGAGTTCCAACAATTGCTGGTCAAACAACTTTTGATGAGTCTTACAATGGAAATATATTGGTAAATGCCATGACTATAGGTTTAGTAAATAAAAATAAAATTTTTTACTCAAAAGCTGCTGGTTTAGATAAACCAGTAATATATGTAGGTTCAAAAACTGGAAGAGATGGAATTCATGGTGCCAGTATGGCTTCAGCAACTTTCGATGATAAAATTGAGGAAAAAAAACCAACAGTTCAAGTTGGAGATCCATTTACTGAAAAACTATTACTTGAAGCATGCTTAGAATTAATGGCTGATAATTCAATTATTGCTATTCAAGATATGGGTGCAGCAGGATTAACTTCTTCTAGTGTTGAAATGGCATCAAAAGGAAATCTTGGAATTGAATTAAATCTTAGTGAGGTTCCTTGCAGGGAAGAAAAAATGACACCATACGAAATTATGTTGTCTGAAAGTCAAGAGAGAATGCTTATTGTTCTTGAAAAAGGAAAAGAAAAACATGCGAAGAAAATATTTGATAAATGGAACCTAGATTTTGCAGTTATAGGTAAAACAACTAATTCAAAAAAAATAGAATTAATATTTGACAATAAAAAAGTTGCTGAAATACCGATTGATCTTCTTGCTGAAAATGCTCCAATCTATGATCGTCCTTGGAAAAAAACTAAATTACCTCAAAAATTAAAATTTGATAAAGACGAATTTAAATCTCTAAAATTATCAGATTGCTTGAAGAAGATTTTAAGTAATTCAAATATTTCAGATAAAAAGTGGATATGGGATCAATACGACCATACAGTAATGGGTGACACAATTCAAAAACCAGGAGGTGATGCTGGTGTTGTAAGAGTCCATGGGACTAATAAAGCGATAGCAGCATCAGTTGACTCGTCAGCATTATATTGTTTCTCGCATCCATTAACTGGAGGAAAACAAATAGTTTGTGAGGCCTATAGAAATCTTATTTCGGTGGGAGCCAAACCTATTGCTATTACGAATTGTCTAAACTTCGGAAACCCAGAAAAAGAAAAAAATATGGGTGAATTTGTAGAATGTGTTGAAGGAATTACAGAAGCAAGCAAGTATCTAGATTTTCCAGTCGTATCTGGGAATGTATCATTTTATAACGAAACAAAAGACAAAGGTATCAAGCCTACGCCGACAATTGGAGGTGTTGGACTAATTTCTGACTATCAACAAATGCTTACTATGGATTTTAAAACTGAAGGAAACTTAGTTTATGTAATTGGTAAAACTGATGGGCATTTAGATCAAAGTATTTTTGCAAGAGAGCTTTTAAATGAAAAAAAGGGTCCTCCACCAACTGTTAATTTATTTAATGAAAAAAACATTGGTGAGACTGTATTAGATTTATCTAGAAAAAATCTTATTGTGAGTTGCCACGATGTATCATTAGGTGGAATTTTAACAGCAGTATCAAAAATGTGTATTAAAGGAAAAAAGGGAATAACAATTAATTCACTTAAAGGTTTAACAAATAAATATGAATATTTCTTTGGTGAAGATCAGGCTCGATATATTATCGAAATACCTAAAGCAAGTTTGAAGATAGTAAACGAGATATTAGACAAATATTCAGTACATTTTGACGAATTAGGCACAGTTAATGAACAATCCATAGAATATAAAAATGATATAAATTTACCTATTGAAGAATTGGCAGATGCACATAAATATTGGTTAAAGAAGTACATGGATAGCTAATGGCAATGGATTTAAAAGAAATTGAGAGTTTAATTAAGGAGGGTTTACCTGACGCAAAAGTTGAAATTCAAGATTTAGCGGGTGATGGAAATCACTATTCTGCTACAGTGACATCATCTGAATTTTCAGGTAAAAGTAAAATAGAACAACACAAAATGGTATATAATTCTTTAAAAGGTAAAATGGGAAATGAGCTTCACGCTTTAGCAATTAAAACAAAGGAAATTTAAATGGAACAAGAAACAAATGATTTAATAAAAAGTGAAATTGAAAATAACGATGTATGTCTTTTTATGAAAGGCACACCTGATGCACCTCAGTGTGGATTTTCAATGGCTACATCAAACATTTTAAAAGTTCTTGAAGTAAATTTTAAAGGTGTAAATGTTTTAGCAGATCAAAAGCTAAGAGAAGGTATAAAAGTATTTAGTGACTGGCCAACCATTCCTCAATTATATGTTAAAAATGAGTTTATTGGTGGATGCGATATCGTGAAAGAAATGTATGAGAGTGGAGAACTTGCTAAACTTTTTGAGTCTAAAGGAATAAATTTTAAAGCTAAGAATTAATTATCTAGAGTAATATTCAATTACTAAGTTTGGCTCCATCACAACCGGGTAAGGAACTTCTTCGAAAGCTGGAACTCTTACAAATTTAACTTTTTTATTCTTTTCATCTAACTGTAGATATTCTGGGACTTCTCTTTCTTTGTTAGCAAGCGCAATATCAATTAAAGCAAGTTGTTTAGATTTATCTCTAATTTCAATCGTATCTTCTTCTTTGACCTGGTAACTTGCTATATTAACTTTTTTTCCATTCACTTTAACATGACCATGATTAATAAGCTGTCTTGATGAAAAGATAGTGTTTGATAACTTTGATCTATAAATTACAGCATCTAATCTTCTCTCTAACAATCCGATTAAGTTTTCAGCAGTATCACCTTTTTTCATGATCGCTTTCTTATAAACATTTCTAAACTGTCTTTCATTCATGTTGCCATAATAAGACTTTAACTTTTGTTTTGCCTGAAGTTGAATTCCATAGTCTGAAGGTTTTCCAGCTTTTGTTTGTCCATGTTGTCCTGGAGGATAAGCTCTTGTATTAAAGGGACTTTTTGGTCTCCCCCACAAGTTCACTTTTAATCTTCTATCTACTTTATGTTTAGAGTTTAATCTTTTTGTCATTGGTATGAGGTCTTATAAGCCTAAGTTATGTTTTGTCAATCAACCTTTTCCTTACTTAAACCGGCAAATACACTCGATAAAATACGAGTTTCTTTTTCAGAAAGATTGAGTTTATAGAATATACTTCTTAAATTTTCCATCATGATCGGTTTTTTTTCAGGTGGATGAAAAAAATTCTTATTCTCTAAATTATTAATGCATAAATTCAACATTTTTTGAATGTCATTCTTATTTGCACTTTTAATTTTTTTTGACTTTTCAAAAGTAAACTTTTTATTTGAAATTAGGCCGCTTACTATTTGAGCTACTATAATTAGACTATGAGACAAATTTAAAGATCTAAAATTCTTATTACTTGGAATTTGTAAAGTATAATCAGCATAACTAACCTCATTATTTGATAATCCAGATGCTTCTGATCCAAAAAGAAAACCAACCTTTTTTTTGTAATTAATTTTATTAAGATCGGTTATTGATATATGTTTAATATTTTTATTTCTAAACCTTGCAGATGTTGCAACTAATATATCCAAATTACTTAATGATGGTTCTAAATTTTCATATACTTTTGCTTTTTTAATGACATCCTTTGCACCTACAGATGTTGCAATAATTTTATCATTTGGAAAGGAGGGTTTTGGATTAACAATTGATAGATTGTTAAAATTAAAGTTTTTTAAAGCTCTAGCGCAGGCTCCTATATTTTCTGATAACTGAGGTTTGTGTAAAATGAAAGTTATATTTCTTAATGACATCAAGTACTTGCAGGAGCATTATCCTTGAAAAGCTTATAATCCAAACTGTCAACCAAAGCTTTAAAAGATGCATCAATAATATTTGGAGAAACTCCTATAGTAAACCAATTACCATGTTTCGAATCTGCGCTTTCTATAGAAACTCTAGTAACAGCGCCGGTTCCTGTATTTAATATTCTAACTTTATAATCAACTAGCTTTAAATCTTTTAAATATTCTGAATATTTTTCAAGTTTGTTTACATTTTTTCTAATTGCATTATCTAAAGCATTAACTGGTCCGTTACCTTCCCCTTCACATAATATTTGATGACCATCTACCTCAAGTTTAGCTTTTGCAAATGATATTACTTCTCCGGTAGAATCTTTCTTAACAGAAACATCATATTCGTTAATTGAAATATATCTTGGTATTTCCCCCATCAATCTTCTAGCTAAAAGTTCAAAAGATGCATCAGCACCATCGTAACTATATCCTATGAACTCTCTATCTTTCACTTCATGGAGAAGTTTTTTAATCTTTGGATCGTCTTTTTCAATATTAATGCCAATTGCATTTAATCTAGACATTATATTTGATTGTCCTGATTGATCAGAAACAACAATATTTCTAGCATTACCTACTTCATCAGGATTAATATGTTCATAAGTTTTTGGATCTTTTTGTACAGCAGATACATGCATTCCACCTTTGTGTGAAAACGCAGAAGCCCCAACATAAGGTAAATGTTTATTTGGTTTTCTATTCAATATTTCATCTAATAATCTTGAACATTGAGTTAAATTTTTAATGTTTTCAGGTTTAATATTAATTTCATATTTATCTGAAAAATCTTTTTTTAAAAAAAAAGTTGGGATCAAAGACATTAAATTTGCATTACCACATCTTTCTCCTAATCCATTAATTGTACCCTGAACCTGCCTAACTCCTGCTTGGACAGCTACTAAACTATTAGCAACTGCATTTTCAGTATCGTTGTGAGCATGAATTCCAAGATTTTTACCAGGTATATGTTTTGATACCTCTTCAACGATTTTAGAAATTTCGTGAGGTAATGTCCCTCCATTAGTATCACATAAAACAATCCATCTTGCACCGTTGTCATATGCAGCTTTTAAACATGATATTGCATATTCAGGATTTGATTTATAACCATCAAAAAAATGTTCAGCATCAAACATAAATTCTTTACCTGAATTAACTATATGCTTTGCGCTCTCTCTTATATTTTCTAAATTTTGATCATTTGAAATACCCAAGGCGACATCAACATGAAAATCCCAACTTTTACCAAATAAACAAACGGATGAACTCTTTGAATTAATCAGAGATGACAACATAGGGTCGTTTTTTGCACTATGCTCTGATTTTTTAGTCATGCCAAAAGCAGTAAGATTAGCGTTTTTAAAGTTTAGATCCTTATTGAAAAATTCTGTATCTGTTGGATTTGCTCCTGGCCAACCACCTTCTATATAATCAACTCCCAAATTATCCAAAGATTTAGAAATTTTTTCTTTTTCATTTAATGAAAAATCTACTCCTTGAGTTTGTGCCCCATCCCTAAGTGTAGTATCAAATATATAGATTTTTTCTTTACTCATTTTAATTTCCAGGTGGTTGTACCATCTTTATCTTCAATTAAAATACCCTTGTCTAAAAGATCTTTCCTTATTTTGTCAGCTAATTCATAATTTTTTTCATCTCTTGCTTTATTTCTCTCAACTATTTTTGAATTAATTTCATCCTCTGAAAGAAAAATTGTATTTTTTTTTGTTTGTAGCCACTCTTCTAAAGTATCAGTTAATAGACCTATAAAATTGCAAGCTTTTACAAAAGTTGCTTTATCCTTGTTCGTTCCAGCTGAAGCTTTGCTATATAAAGAATGTAAATTAGCAATATATCCAGGAGTGTTTAAATCGTCGTATAAAGGATTTAATAATTCATCTGGTAATATTGTATTTTTATTAACATCAGAATAGGCTGAATACCATTTGCTTAAAGTCTTTTCACATTCTGATATTAGTTTTTCATTCCAATCTAATCCTTGTCTATAGTGAGCACTAATTAATGCTAATCTTAAAACTTGGCCATTATATTTTTTTTTAAAATCTTTTATTTTTAATATGTTTCCTTGGGATTTTGCCATTTTTTCATTTGAAAGAGTTATAAATCCATTATGGACCCAATAATTTGCAAACGAATTTGTTTCATTTGCACATCTTGATTGCGCAATCTCGTTTTCATGATGAGGAAAAATCAAGTCTCTACCACCCCCATGAATATCAAATTCTTCACCCAAATATCTTTTAGACATAACCGAACATTCTAAGTGCCAACCTGGCCTACCTTTGCCCCAAGGAGATTCCCAAGAAGGCTCTTTATCTGTTGATGGTTTCCATAATACAAAATCTTCAGGATTTTTTTTTATTTCTGAAACCTCTACTCGTGAACCAGCTATTAATTCATCTAGCTTTTTATTAGATAGTTTTCCATAATCACTAAATTTTTTAACTTCAAAATAAACATGCTTATCCTTTGAATATGCAAACCCTTTTTTCTCTAGTTCTGTGATCATTTCAATCATTTGTTTTATATTTTCTGTTGCCTTTGGTTCGCTGTTTGGTGTTTCACATTTTAAGTAATTACAATCCTTATGAAAATTTTCAGTAATTTTTGAAGTTAACTCGTTTATAGAAATATTTTGATCATTAGATGCTTTGATTATTTTGTCATCTATGTCTGTTATATTTCTGATATATTTTACAGATTTTGATCCATATCTATTTTTTAAAATTTTATACAGAATATCAAAAACAACTAATGGTCTTGCATTACCAATATGTGGATCATCATAAACAGTAGGACCACAAACATACATGCCTATGGATTTTTCATTTTTGGGTGTAAATTTTTCTTTCTTACCACCTAGACTATTAGTTAAAAATATATCTTTAGCCATACAACTAGGAATATACTTAAATTGTTGATTTGTGAATCTATTTGATTAATTAGGAATTTTGCATACTGGAATAGGTTCCATTTTATGCAAATTTGCACTTCGAATTGAATTATATTTATCTCTATTTACAGAATTTTCATTATCCATTGCTTCTTCTAATTCTTTATATGACAAACCAAGCTGTCCCTCATCAGTACGACCATCATCCCATAAACCATCTGTAGGAGGAGCATCAATAATCTCTTTTAAAATTCCAAGTTCTTTACCAAGTTCCCATACCTCAGTTTTATTACAATCTGCTATTGGAGAAATATCTACTCCACCATCACCATATTTTGTATAAAAACCAACTCCAAAATCTTCTACTTTATTTCCTGTTCCAACAACTATCCCATTATTTGCTGCAGCCACTTGATAAAGCGTTGTCATTCTTAATCTTGCTCTTGAGTTTGCCATCCCGTGCTCACTACCAAAATTGTTTAGTGTTCCTTCAAATGATTTGAATAAACTATCTAATTCTAATGTGTGTCCCTCTACATTGCTAAAATTCTTCTTTAACCATTCTTGATGTGCCAAACTTAGATCATGTTGTGCAGATTTTTGTTTAATAGGCATCGATAAAACAATTGTTTTTAAACCAGTCATTGCACTTAATGTGCTTGAGACAGAAGAATCTATTCCACCAGAAATACCAATCACTAAAGATTGAGCTTTTTTTGGCATAGAATTCACATAATCTGAAATCCAGTTTTTAATGTGATTTACTTTATCTTTGGGTGTCATAATTTAAATATAAGAAAAAAAATTTATTTTTAAACTGTTAAGATGCCGCTTTAATTGCAGATTTAGAATACAAACTATTCTTTTTTATCTCATCTGAAATTAAAAACGCTAATTCTATAGCTTGATCAGAGTTCAATCTTGGATCGCAATGCGTATGATATCTGCTTGATAAATCTGCATCGGATATTTTTTTTGCTCCACCTGTACACTCTGTCACATCTTGGCCTGTCATTTCAACGTGAAGACCACCAGCATAAGAACCTTCTGCTTGATGAACTGCAAATACATTTTTAACTTCGTTTACAACATCATTAAACGGTCTCGTTTTAAAACCAGTAGTTGATTTAATTGTATTTCCATGCATTGGATCACATGACCAAACAACATTTAAACCTTCCTTTTTAATTCCTCTAATTAATTTTGGTAAAAATTTTTCAACATTCTGATGGCCAAATCTTGAGATTAAAGTTATTTTTCCTTTTTCATTTTTAGGATTTATAACTTCACATATTTTTGCAATCTCATCAGATTTTGAAGTTGGACCACATTTGATACCAATTGGATTTTCAATTCCTTTACAAAACTCAACATGTCCTCCGTCCAACTGTCTTGTTCTATCTCCAATCCAGACAAAATGCGCTGATGTATCATGATATTCACCTGTAGTTGAGTCAACTCTAGTCATGCTTTCCTCAAATGGCAAGTGTAAAGCCTCGTGAGAAGTCCAAAAATTAACTGTATACAATCTATTATTAAAATCAGCTGTTATACCACATGCCTCCATGAAAGCTAATGCATCTGCTATTTTATCTTCTAGCTCTCTAAATTTCTTAGCTTGCGGACTTTTCTTAATATAATCTAAATTCCATAAGTGAACCTTGTTTAAATCTGCAAAACCACCTTTTGAAAATGCTCTTAAAAGATTTAAAGTTGAAGCTGATTGAGAATAAGCCTTAAACATTCTTTTTGGATCGGGTCTTCTAGCTTTTTCATTAAAATCTATTGCATTTATATTGTCTCCCAAATAACTTGGTAATTCTTTATTGCCTTGTTTTTCAGTTGGAGCACTTCTTGGTTTTGAAAATTGTCCAGCAATTCTTCCAAGTTTCACAATAGGTAAAGATGCTGAGTAGGTCATTACCAAGGCCATTTGAAGAATAACCTTAAATGTATCTCTTATATTATCAGGGTGAAATTCTGCAAAACTTTCCGCACAATCACCTCCTTGTAATAGAAATGCTTTTCCATCATTAACCATTGCCAACTGTTCTTTTAAATGTCTTGTTTCACCTGCAAAAACTAAAGGAGGAAAGGTTTTTAATTTTTTTAAAACCATCTCCAATTCTTTTTCGTCATCATATTCGGGAATATGTTTGACAGGGTATTTTCTCCAACTATTTATTTTCCAATTTTTCATTTCAACTCAGAATTGTTTTAGCAGACTTTATTATTTATTCAACAGTGACAGATTTAGCTAAGTTTCTTGGTTTATCGATATCGTATCCTTTATCTAGCGCAGAGTAATATGCTAACTTTTGTAGAGGTATAGTAGTCAAAAAAGGAATAAGTTCGTCAGATATATTATCAACTTCTATCTGCTCCCAAATATTTTCCGAATAAATTTCATCAGTACTTTTATTTGTTATTAGTAAAACTTTTGCACCTCTGGATATAACTTCTTGCATATTTGAAATGGTTTTTTTGTAATGCTCATCTCTTGGGGCAATTACCACTACTGGCATACCTTCTTCTATGAGTGCAAGAGGTCCGTGTTTCATTTCCCCTGCTGGATAACCTTCGGCATGAACATAAGCAAGCTCTTTTAGTTTTAAAGCACCTTCAAGTGCAATTGGATATGAATAACCTCTGCCCAAAAACATTGATCCTTTAGAATTAGCAAAATCTTTTCCAAGTGTTTGAATTTTATCTTCAATATTCAATGTATTTTTTGCAGATTTAGATAAAGACAGTAAATCTTTTATTTTCTTTTGATAGTCCTTTTTATTAATTGATTTTTGTTCATAAGAAAGCTTAGTACATAATAAATAAAGGACTAACATTTGTCCTAAAAAAGCCTTTGTCGATGCAACACCTACTTCTGGGCCACAATGAATAGGTAAAACTAGATCTGCATCTCTTGCAATTGAACTTTCAACAACATTTACTACTGCACAAGTTTTAACATTATTCTTTTTACATAAATCTAATGCAGCAAATGTATCCGCAGTCTCTCCAGATTGAGAAACAAAAACATAAAGACAATCTTTTTTAAATTTAATTTTTCGATATCTAAATTCAGAAGCTATATCAACACTCACATCTAAACTTGTATTTTGCTCAAACCAATACTTTGCAACAATACATGAGTGATATGCTGTTCCACATCCAATTAAAATTACTGATGAAATTTCATTGATTTTCCAAGGAAAATTATAAATATTTATTTCCTTGTTATGTTTGTCGATGTACTCATTGACACAATTTTTTAAGGTAATCGGCTGCTCGTCTATTTCTTTAGCCATATAATATTTGTAATCTCCTTTTTCATAATTTTGATCATCTTTAGAAAGATTTAAAATTTTTTTGTTTACTTTGGTTCCATTAGCATCAAAAAATTCGACTTGATCTTTTTTTAATATGCAAAATTCTCCATCATTTAAATATGAAATTTTATTAGTCATTGACTTTAATGCATAAGAGTCTGAACCAAGATAGTGTTCATTTGGACCGTAACCAACTGCAAGAGGAGAGCCTCTTCTTGCCCCAACTATTAAATCTGGTTGGTCTTTAAATATTATTCCTAGCGCAAAACTACCGTGTAATTTTTTTAAAACTTTTATAATTGTATTTTTAAGGTTATTTTTTTTTAAATAATCAGTTACCAAATGAACTATTACTTCTGTGTCTGTTTGAGATTTAAACTTATAACCTTTATTTTCTAATAACTTTTTTAGAATAGTTGAATTTTCAATTATACCGTTATGAACGACAGATACATCTTCTGATGAATGAGGATGTGCATTTATTGAACTAGGTTTTCCATGAGTTGCCCACCTAACATGTCCGATACCAATAGAGCCAGATATTTTAGTTTGTATAATGTTTTTCTCTAAAGCGTCTACTCTACCCTCACATTTTACCTCATTTATATTTCCATTTGAAAGGGTTGCTAAACCTGCAGAGTCATAGCCTCTATACTCAAGTTTTTTTAATGAACTTATAATTCTGGGAGTAACCTCTTTAGAGCTTGTAATTCCAACTATTCCACACATTACTTATTATTTCCTTTTATAATTTTTCTTTTCTTTTTGATTTGATCTGGTTAATGCCAACGACTCTTTGCTTACATTTTTAGTAATCACTGAGCCTGCACCTATAACACTTTTTTCATTTAAAGTAACTGGTGCCACTAAAGAAGTATTTGAACCAACAAATACTTTATCCTTTATTTTTGTTATACTTTTTTTTCTTCCATCGTAATTACAAGTTATTGTTCCTGCTCCAATATTAACGTCCTTTCCCACTAGTGCATCGCCAATATATGATAAATGATTAACTTTAGAATTTTTATTTATTGTACTTTTTTTTACTTCAACAAAATTTCCTATTTTTGATCCGGATTTAATTTTTGTTCCAGGTCTTAAACGTGCGTACGGACCTACACTTACATCATTATCTATTTTAACACCCTCAAGATGAGAGAAAGACAAAATTTTTACATTATTACCTATTTGTACTTTATCAGCAAACACAACATAAGGTTCTATCTCTACATTCTTTCCAATTTTAGTATCTTTAGAAAAAAAAACTGTCTCAGGCCCCTTCATTTTGACACCTTTTTTTAGAAATTTATATCTAAGTTTATTTTGTAAATTTTGACTATTCATTAGATAGTTGTATATAACTGGGTATTAATTTAATTAATTCACAATTTATTTCTTATTAATACTTTTTAAATGACACAAAAATTCACAGTTGTTTTTGATTTAGATGGTACGTTGGTAGACACAGCGCCTGATCTAATGCTCGCTCATAACCATGTTATGAAGAAATTTGGATATCCCACAAAATCTCTTGATGAACTTAAACATACTGTTGGTCAAGGAGCTGGAGCAATGATTGGTAGATCTATATGGAGCCAGGCAAAAAAAGAATTAACTTCGATTAATGAGAAAATCAAAAATGAAATGACAGATGAATTTATTTCTTATTATGGAGATAATATTTTAAATGAAAGTACTCTGATGCCTGGTGTAAAAGATTTTTTAAATTGGTGTAAAAAAGAAAATATGTCAATGGCTGTATGTACGAATAAAACAGAACATCTTGCAGTAGATCTTCTAAAAAAAATTGGGATATACGATTACTTCGAGTATGTTGCTGGTTATAATACTTTTGATTATTGTAAACCTGATCCGAGACATATAACAACAATCATAGAAATTTTAGATGGTAGTAAAAATAAATCAATTATGATTGGTGATAGTGAGTCGGATGCAAATGCTGCTAAAGCGGCAGGAATTCCGATGATTTTATTAGAGGATGGATATACTGAAAAAAATATTGATGAAATTTATCATAATCACTTAATAAAAGACTTTGTAGGTATTGAAAAAATTGTATCTCAATATCTTTAATATTGATTAATTTATTTTAACTATTAAAACAAAATCACAAATTAGGAGTTATTTTGTTATTGCATACAATTAAAGTATATCCATCAAAAATAAATCTTCCAAAGAAGAAACAGCTTGCTTGGAAAATAGCAGAGATAGCAAGTGATAATGCTAAATTAAATAAAAATTCAATAGAAATGGTTATTAATAGAATTATTGATAATGCTTCTGTTGCTATAGCTTCCTTAAATAGAAGACCTGTAATATCTGCAAGAGAAATGGCAAAAAAACATGTAAGAAAAAATGGAGCTAATCTTTTTGGTTTAAATTCAAAACTTAAATTTGATTGTGAGTGGGTTGCGTGGGCAAATGGAACTGCTGTTAGAGAATTAGATTTTCATGATACATTTCTAGCCGCTGATTACAGTCATCCTGGTGATAATATTCCTGCTCTATTAGCAGTGGCACAACAATTAAAAAAAAATGGAAATGATTTATTAAGAGGAATTATAACTGCTTATGAAGTTCAAGTTAATCTTGTAAAAGCTATATGTCTTCATAAACACAAAGTTGATCATATCGCTCACTTGGGACCAAGTGTTGCTGCTGGTATTGGATCTATGTTAAAATTAAATACAGAAACTATTTATCAAGGTGTTCAACAAGCATTACATGTGAGTGTTTCAACAAGACAATCAAGAAAAGGTGAGATTTCAAGTTGGAAGGCGTATGCTCCAGCTCATGCTGGAAAATTGGCAATTGAAGCTGTGGATAGAACGATGAGAGGTGAAGGAGCTCCGAGTCCTATTTATGAAGGTGAAGACAGTGTAATTGCAAGGATATTAGATGGAAAAAATGCTAAATATTTTGTTCCTTTACCTAAAAAGAATGAGGAAAAAAAAGCTATTCTTGAAACATATACAAAAGAATATTCTGCAGAATATCAAGCTCAAGCATTAATTGATATTGCAAAGGGTCTTAATAAAAAAATTGATAATTTAAATACAATTAAAAAAATAGATATATATACAAGCCATCATACTCATTATGTAATAGGAACTGGAGCTAACGATCCACAAAAAATGGATCCGAATGCAAGTAGAGAAACTTTAGATCACTCAATAATGTATATTTTTGCAGTAGCTTTAGAAGATGCAGACTGGCATCATGTGAAGTCTTATACTAAAAAGAGAGCTAACAAAAAAAGTACAATTAAAATATGGAGATCCATTAAAACTCACGAGGATAAGAAATGGACGAAAAAATATCACGATCCTGATCCAAAAAAGAAATCTTTTGGTGCAAAGGTTATAGTAACTTTAAATAATGGAAAAAAAATTATTGAGGAATTAGAAAGAGCAGATGCTCATCCTTACGGCAAAAGACCTTTTAAAAGAAAAGATTATATAAATAAATTTAAAATTTTAACAGAAAATATTATTTCTAAAAAAGAAAGTGATAGATTTTTAAAAGATGTTCAAAATTTAAAAAAATTAAAAAATAATCAGCTTACAAAACTAAATATTGAAGTAAGTAGAAGATACTTAAAATCGAATAATAAAAAAGGAATATTCTAGTGCACTTTGTTGAAAAAAAACCTGAGGAAAAAAGAATTGATTTAGATAATAAACTAAAATCTAATAAAATTTTAAGAATACCAGGTGCATATAATCCATTAACAGCAAAAGTTATTGAAGAAATTGGATATGATGGAGTTTATGTATCTGGAGGTGTTATGTCTAATGATTTGGGTTATCCAGATATAGGATTAACAACTCTTAATGATGTCAGTAACAGATCGAAACAAATTGCACGTGTAACTAATCTTCCAACCATTGTAGATGTCGATACAGGTTTTAAATCTTGTAAGGAAACTGTTCAAACATTTGAAAATTTTGGTATTTCAGCAATTCATTTAGAAGATCAGATTGAACAGAAAAGATGTGGCCATTTAGATAATAAAGAATTGATATCTAATGAGGATATGACAAAAAAAATTAAAGAATGTGTAGAAGCAAGATCAGACAAAAATTTTAAAATCATTGCACGTTCTGATGCTAAAAGCGTAGAAGGTATTGATAAAATGATCGATCGTTGCAAATCTTATATTGATGCTGGTGCAGAAATTGTTTTTCCAGAAGCATTAAAAGATGAAGCTGAGTTTGAAAAAGTTAGAAAATCATTAAATTGTTATCTTCTAGCTAATATGACTGAGTTTGGTAAATCGAAGTTGCTAGATTTTAAACAATTAGAAGAACTTGGTTACAATGTTGTAATTTATCCAGTTACTACACAAAGATTAGCGATGAAAAGTGTTGAGGATGGTCTACGTGCCATTTTTGCGGATGGACATCAAAATAATATTATAGATAAGATGCAAACCAGAAAAAGATTGTATGATCTAGTTGAGTATGAAAAATACAACTCTTTAGACGAAAAGATATATAATTTTAGTACTGAAGGACATGAATAATGAGTGAAGAAGTAAAAAAAGGTTTATTAGGAATTGTTGTTGATGAAACAGAAGTTTCTAAAGTTATGCCTGAAATTAACTCGTTAACTTACAGGGGATATGCTGTTCAAGATCTATGTGAGTTTTGTAGATTTGAAGAAGCTGCATATCTTATTTTAAAGGGTGATTTACCAAACAGTATAGAGCTAAGACAATTTGAAAAAGTTGAACGAGGACATAGGGATTTATCGAAAAATCTGTACGAGATAATTAAACACATGCCAAAGAAATCTCATCCTATGGATGTTGCTAGAACAGCGGTTAGCGTAATGGGATTAGAAGATAAAGAAACCACAGATAATTCTCAAGAAGCAAACACAAGAAAAGCTTTAAGAATTTTAGCTAAAACTCCAACTGCTTTAGCAGCGTTTTATAGAATTCGAAAAGGCAAAAAGATAATTAAACCTAAAAAAGAATTAACTTTTGCAGAAAACTTTTTCTATATGTGTTTTGGAAAGGTTCCTCAAAAAGAAATTGTAAAAGCGTTTGATGTATCTTTAATTTTATACGCTGAACACAGTTTTAATGTTTCAACTTTTACTGCTAGAACAATAACAAGTAGTTTATCTGATATTCATGGCGCAATAACAGGTGCAATTGCAAGTTTAAAAGGACCTTTGCATGGAGGCGCTAATGAAGAGGTCATGCATATGATGAATAAAATCAAAAAACCTGAGAATGCATTAAAATGGATCAATAATGCTTTAAAGAAAAAAGAGGTTGTGATGGGTTTTGGGCACAGGGTTTATAAGAGTGGAGACTCAAGAGTTCCAACAATGAAAGAGTATTTCAAAAAAGTTGCTAAAATTAAAAAAGATAAAAAGTTTTTAAAGATTTACGATATTGTTGAAAAAGTGATGATCAGTAAAAAGAATATTCATCCAAACGTAGATTACCCAACAGGACCAACTTATCATTTAATGGGTTTTGATACTGATTTCTTTACACCAATATTTGTAATTTCAAGGATTACTGGTTGGTCGGCTCATATAATGGAGCAACATTCATCAAATAAATTAATTAGACCTTTGGCTAAATACAAAGGAAGTAAATACAGAAAAGTAATGCTTCTAAATCAAAGGTAATATTATTTAATTTGCTTTTCTTTATATAAAGAGACACCTTTTTCAATTTTGTTTTTGTAAGACCTTTTAAAGCTCTCTAATTGCCAACCTGAAAGTCTGTTTTCTATTTCTTTTAGATTGCTATTTTTCCAATCATCAGTTGTTTCAGGGTCTTTCCAGATTTTTTTTTCTTCATCAGATCTACCACATCCATAGCATAGACCTGATACTGGATCAGTCTTACAAATACTTATACACGGACTTACAATCACTTAATCCTAGGAGAAAGCGTCTATCCAGTTACCTTGTGTAGATGCTTTTGAATATTCAGTGGCTCTACCTTCAAAGAAGTTCATGTGCTCTACAGCATTTAACATTGTATCTAACCATGTTAATGGGTTCTTCTGAACATCATATATTGGCTCAAGACCTAACTGAGTTAATCTTCTATTGCCAATGAACCTAATGTAATCTTTGACTTCTTGAGCAGTTAAACCTTGCATTGGACCCATTTCAAAAGCTAGATCAATAAATGCATCCTCGTGTTCAATTATAGTTCTGCAAGCTTCATAAAGTTCTTTTTTAAGTTTCGGAGTCCAAATCTCAGGGTTTTCTTTAATGAACTCTTTAAAAATTCTAATCATAGAATTACAATGAAGAGTTTCATCTCTTACTGACCAAGTAACTATTTGACCCATTCCTTTGAGTTTATTGTGTCTTGGGAAGTTTAATAAAATTGCAAAACTTGCAAATAACTGAAGGCCTTCTGTGAAGGCACTAAATACTGCAACAGTTTTTGCGATATCTTCTTTTGAGTTTACATTAAAGTTTTGCATGTAATCGTATTTATCTTTCATTTCTTTGTACTTCATGAAAGCAGAATATTCTGACTCTGGCATTCCAATAGTGTCTAATAGATGTGAATAAGCTGCTACATGGACTGTTTCCATAGAGGCAAATGCTGTCATCATCATTAAAACTTCTGTAGGTTTAAATACAGTTGTGTAATGTCTTAAATAACAGTTATTAACTTCAACATCTGCTTGAGTAAAAAATCTAAAAATTTGAGTTAGTAAGTTTTTTTCTGCCTCAGAAAGATTTTTTTGCCAATCTCTAACATCATCACCGAGTGGAACTTCCTCTGGTAACCAATGAATTCTTTGTTGAGTTAACCAAGCATCATAACACCATGGGTATCTGAATGGTTTATAAACTGGGTTCTCAACTAATAGACCCATTTTTTTTGGTTCTATAATTTTTTGTTTTGTATCTTTTAGGCTTTCTACTGACATGATAAACACTCCTCATATTCTGGTTGTTGATTTTCTTGTTTTTTAGATTTGTAAACGTTTGCAGTTACATCTGTAGAATTTGCATCGTTTACGTTTTCCGCTCTTTGTATTGATTTAGATCTGCAGTAATAAAGGCTCTTCAATCCTTTTTTCCAAGCTTGGAAATGAATTTGGTGTAAGTCCCTTTTATGAATGTCTGCAGGTATAAATATATTGATTGATTGTGCTTGTGAAATATGAGGTGTTCTATCTGCACCTAACTCCACAATCCATTTCTGGTCTAGTTCAAAAGCTGTTTTAAATACGTCTTTTTCTTGTTGTGTTAAAAAATCAAGATGAGAAACTGAGCCTTGATTAGTTGTTATACTTGACCAAGTTTCATCATCATTTTTATCGTGCTTCTCTAATAATTTACTAAGATATTTATTTCTAACATTAAATGATCCAGACAAAGTTTTATGTGTGTAACTATTTGCTGCAATTGGCTCAACTCCTGGAGAAGTTCCACCACAAATAATTGAAATTGAAGCAGTTGGAGCTATTGCGGTTTTATTTGAAAATCTTTCATTAATACCATAATCCGCAGCATCTGGACATGCACCTCTTTCATCAGCCAAATTTTTTGAAGCTTGATCAACCTGTTTTTGGATGCTTTCAAATATTTTTTTATTCCAAACTTTACTCATCACAGATTCAAAAGGAATCATTTTTTGTTGGAAGAATGAATGAAGTCCCATAACACCTAGACCAACACTTCTCTCTTTTAATGCTGAATAAACTGCATCACTAAATGACTCGGGGGCTTTTTCAGTAAAATCAGTTAATACATTATCTAAAAATCTCATTACATCTGGAACAAAATTTTCATCGTCTTTCCATTCATCATAAGTTTCTAAATTTAAAGATGATAAACAACATACTGCTGTTCTATCTCTACCCTCTTTATCAATTCCTGTTGGTAAAGTTATTTCGATACATAAGTTGGATGTCTTAACAGTCAAACCAGCTAGCTTATGATGTTGGGGTATCATTCTATTAACTGTATCAATGAAAACAATATAAGGTTCTCCAGTTTCAATTCTAGCAGTTAATAATCTAATCCATAAATTTCTTGCAGAGACAGTTGCTTGTACTGATTGATCTTTTGGACTTTTTAGTGCCCATTGTTCGTCTAACTCAACGGCTCTCATAAATGCATCTGAAACTAAAACACCGTGGTGTAAATTTAATGATCTTCTATTTGGATCACCACCTGTTGGTCTTCTCATTTCAATAAATTCTTCTATCTCCGGATGATCAATTGGAAGATAACAAGCTGCTGATCCTCTTCTTAAAGAACCTTGACTGATCGCCATTGTCAAAGAGTCCATAACTTTAATGAAAGGAATAATTCCTGAAGTTTTTCCAACTCTTCCAATTTTTTCTCCAATGGATCTTAAGTTGCCCCAATAACTTCCAATACCTCCGCCTTTAGCTGCTAACCAAACATTTTCACTCCATAGATCTAATATTCCAGTTAAGCTATCCCCTGCTTCATTTAAGAAACAGGAAATTGGTAAACCTCTTTTTGTTCCACCATTTGATAAAACTGGTGTTGCTGGCATGAACCATAAGTTACTTATGTAGTTATAAAGTCTTTGCGCGTGTAAGTTGTCATCTGCGTAATGACTCGCAACTCTTGCAAATAAATCTTGGAATGACTCGTTTTCTCCAAGGTATCTGTCGCTTAGTGTTGCTCTTCCAAAATCTGTTAAATTATTATCCCTAGATCTATCTATTTTAATAGTTATCCCTTTAGAATTTTGAAACAACTCTGTGTTGTTATTTAGTGAAAATAAGTCTGGTCTTTTGTCATTATTGCTGATTTTTTCCGCTGGTTTATAATCAGAGACAGCTTTCCTAATCGCCTGAGACAATATTTTGTTCATTAAACTCCCTTTTTATCTTTATACTAAAAAATCTAGTAAATAACTAGATATAGTGTGCAGATTTACCTGATATACTATATAAATTGTAAATCAATAGAACATTTATAGAACTTATTAAATAATTATCAATAAAAATTTTAAAAAAATGTACATATATCCACATGAATAATTCGGGAAAAATTGATCCCTACGGCTTTCGGGAATATGACGCACGATGGGTATACGAAAAAGACATAGATGATGATGGAATCGTTCAACTCGGTAAAGGTCTTGGAACTCAAATAATTAATCATACAAAAAAAAACAATCCTAGAATTATAGTTGGCCAAGACTACAGGTCTTACAGCGAACATATCAAAGAAAAATTAAAAGAGGGTTTGGTTTCAACTGGGTGCAAAATCGAGGATATAGGATTATCCTTATCTCCTATGGTTTATTTCGCACAATTTAATTTAGACTCAGATGCAATTGCAATGGTTACAGCAAGTCATAATGAAAATGGTTGGACAGGTGTAAAAATGGGCATCAAAAAAGGATTAACTCATGCACCTGAAGAGATGAAAGAACTAAAAAATATTACTCTCAATCAAAATTTTATTAATGGTGAAGGAAATATGAAAAAAATTGATGGTTTCCAAGCTATTTATAAAAATGATTTGATAACAAAAAACTCATTAAGTAAAAAAATTAAAGTAGTTGTTGCGTGTGGTAACGGAACAGCTGGAATATTCGCACCTGAAATTTTAAGAGGTATTGGGTGTGAGGTTATTGAACTTGATTGCAACCTTGATTGGACTTTTCCAAAATATAATCCAAATCCTGAAGATTTAGAAATGTTACATGCAATTTCATCAGCTGTTAAAGAAAATAATGCTGATATTGGATTTGGTTTTGATGGAGATGGAGATAGAGTTGGGGTTATTGATGATAAAGGTAATGAAATCTTTTCAGATAAAATAGGGCTATTAATAGCTAGAAATCTTTCAAAAGATCATAAAAATAGTAAATTTGTTGTTGATGTAAAATCGACAGGACTTTATTCGAATGACAGAATATTAAATGAGAATAAATGTGAAACAATTTATTGGAAAACTGGTCATTCTCATATCAAAAGAAAAGTAAATACCGATAACGCTTTAGCAGGATTTGAAAAAAGTGGTCATTTCTTTTTTAATAAACCTTTGGGATATGGCTATGATGATGGAATTAATTCAGCAATACAGGTCTGTAAGTTGCTCGATAAAAATAACAAAAAAATGAGTGAAATACTTGGTGAATTACCAACAACTTATCAAAGCCCGACTATGGCTCCTTATTGTAAAGATAGTGAAAAATATGATGTAGTTGAGAATTTAGTTAAAGAAATAACAAATATTAAAGATAATAAAACTAAAGTAGATGATCAAGAAATTATAGAAATATTAACTGTTAATGGAGTAAGATTTTCTTTTGATGATGGATCTTGGGGATTAATAAGAGCATCTTCTAATAAACCCTCTTTAGTTGTAGTTACTGAAAGTCCAACCTCTGAAGATAGAAAAAAGAAGATTTTTGACTTTATTGATAATCTGCTTCAACAAACTGGTAAGGTTGGGGATTACGATCAAAAAATTTAAAATTCAACTATAAAGAGTTAAGAAAAAATTAGAGAATCGAATAATATGTAATTGAGGTGGCGGAGGGAGACTGAAACCACCTCGTCTCCTAAGTCACTAAAAATCTATAAAGAAATAAAGTACCGATAACATATAAAAAAACACCAAATAATCTCTGTGTTTTAACTCTATCTAGATCTTGAACTGTTTTTGCTCCGATCCTTGCCATGAATGTTGTTATAGGAACAAATATAATAAATGCAGGTATATTAATAAACCCTATGCTTAATGGGATATCTGCTTTTAACATCATGCCAGATGTAAAAAATCCGATTGATCCAAATAAGGCTATTATAAATCCAATCGCTGCAGAACTACCTATTGCTAAGTTAATAGGATAGCCAAAATACCTTAGTATAGGAACATTCATCATAGCTCCTGTTATGCCCATAGGAGCAGATATTAATCCTGACAAAAATCCAAATATTATTCTAGGAAAAATATTAAATTTTTTTTTAATTTTTTTTTTCTTTTCACTTTGTAATAACAAGTAAGCTCCAAAAAAGAAAACAACGGCAGAAAAAAAGAATAATAAAGTTTTAGTATTCATCAATGCTGCCATCAATGTTCCAAAGAAAACGCCTATTATTACAAATGTTCCATAATTTTTTATAATATTAAAATCAACAGCATTATACTTTCTATGAGTTAATACTGAAGCTGTAGCTGTTAAAATTGTTATTGAAAAAGCTGTCCCTACAGATAGATGCATTAAATAATCTTTATCTACATTAAATGCTTCAAACACAAAAAATAAAAATGGTACAGATATCAAACCCCCACCAATTCCAAAAAATCCCGCGAAGAAACCAACTGGAACAGCGGCTGCCATCATTAAAAAAATAAAATAAATATTATTAATCTCTAAAAGAGTATTATTCAATTTGACCTGCCGATATACTTTGTGGATTAAATTTTACTTTATCCATTATGTGATCAATTTTCTTAACATCGGCTTCTCTTACACACATATTTTCACTTAAATATCTTTTCCAAAAACTTGAACCTGTTTGTCCATGAAATAAACCAAGAGTATGTCTCATGATTTGATTTAATCTCGTACCCTTTTTAATTTCTTCTTTTACATACTCAATTAGTTTCTCAAGAACTTCTTGTCTTGTCAAAACTTCACTATTATTAAAAATTTGGTTCTCAATATCTGCTAACATGTAAGGTGAATGATAAATTGACCTTCCAATCATAACACCGTTTACATTATCTAAATGTTCTTTGATTTGATCAGTAGACGTTATGCCTCCATTAATTATTATTTCTAAATCTTGAAAATCTTTTTTTAATCTATTTACGTATTCATATTTCAAAGGTGGAATGTTTAAATTTTGTTTAGGTGTAAATTTTCCCAACATTGCTTTTCTGGCATGGATTATAAAAGTTTTAACACCTGTTTCTTTTAAAATATTTACAAAATTATATAAATTTTCGTATTGATCAACATTGTCATATCCGATTCTAGTTTTAACTGTTACAGGAATTGATGTTTTTGAAATCATTTCACTTAGACAATCAGCAACAAGATTAGGTTCTTGAATTAAACAAGCCCCAAATCTATTTTTCTGAACTTTTTTACTTGGACAACCTAAATTTAAATTTATTTCATCGTAGCCAAACTCTTCACCTAAATATGCGGCATTTCCTAATAATTTTGGAGAAGAACCTCCTAGCTGCAGAGCAACAGGTTTTTCCCTCATATCAAATTCTAATAGTTTCTTTTTGTCTCCTCTATCAATAGCTTCTGAGACAATCATTTCAGTATAGAGAAGAACATTTTTACTAATTAGTCTTAAGAAAAATCTTTCATGTTTGTCTGTGCAGTCCATCATAGGAGCAACAGAAACAGTTCTATTTAATCTAGACATATTTTTTAAGTTTGCTTGATATATTAATTTTCTTTTCGTTTACATACTCTTGATGATTTTGCTCAATTTTACCGAGTTCATACTTGTAATTAACCATTATTCCAAATGATCTTTTAAAACCAACATCAGAAACATTGGCATTAATAACGATATCATCAATTTCAGCTCCATTTTTTAAGTGAAACCTACAAACATCATTAATGGGAAAACCTAGATCATTTTTTTGTACAGCCAAGTAATTTAAAGCAAGTTTTGTAAGTAAATCTTTATTATCAATAAACTTTCTATCTCCAATTTTAAGATCTAAAGATTTTAAAAACTCAACTTTAACAAAATTATCTTTTTGAACTATCTCACTTATTTTCTCATTTTCTGATGATTTAACCCAATCAGCAAAACCTTGCATAGGCGATAAAGTTCCAAAATTTTTTACATCAGGTAGCTCTTCTTGTAATTCGTATACCACTCTCTTGATTAAGAAGTTACCAAGCGTAACTCTTGACAGTCCTTCTTGACAGTTGCTAATTGAATAAAAAGTTGCTGTATCATAATCTTCTTTTTTTCCATCATTAGGTCTTGTTAACTCTTGAATAGATTTAGCTAATCCTTTAGTTAGCGCAATCTCAACAAAAATTATTGGCTCATCTTCTAATGCTGGATGAAAATAAGCAAAAAATCTTCTGTTTTCTCCTAATCTAATTTTCAATTCATTCATATCTTTCATTGAATGAACTTTTTCATATTTTAATAATTTTTCTAATATTGCAGCTTTTGTATCCCAGGTTATTTTTCTTAATTTTAAAAATCCAGGATTGAACCAATTTTTAAAAATATCAATCAAATCGTAATCTAATTCTTTTAATTCAGGATTTTTTAATAAAAACATTTGTAGATCTTCTCTTAAAGAAACAATCTCAGCAGTACCATTGGGAGCCATGTTTAATCTAATAAACAATTCTTTTCTAATTCCTGATGTAATTCTTGATAAGTTTAAAATTGATCTACTATTTTTATTTTCGGTATAGTCTTTTATAGCATTGTCAATATTTGCTGTGTCAGGTTTATATTTTTCATTTACTTGAAGTAAGAATTTTAATTTATCTTCATGAGACAAGTTATGATATCTAAAAAGAATATCCCTCGCTAATGTAATGCCAAATGCTGCACCTTTAGATGATAACAGGTCATCACATAACTCAATTAAATCTCTTTTTTTAGAGAATTTTTTTAATGATTTTTTCTCTAAAATTTTTTGACCAGCATCAGCAATCGTCTCGAATATTCTTTTTATATTTAACATGGTGTTTTTTATATATTAAAAACCTAAACTTTTACCCATTATTTTGTCAGGTAACCAAGTGACAATCTCAGGAAAAATACACAAAATAAGTATAGCTAGAGCCATAATTATCATAAATGGTATAGATCCCTTTAAAATTTCTGACAAACTAACATCGGGTGTTATCCCTTTGATTATATAAAGGTTTAATCCAACAGGTGGAGTGATAAGGCCAATTTCCATATTAATTGTAAATACAATTGCAAACCAGTACGGATCGAATCCCAGTTGAGTTATAACTGGCAATAATATTGCTGAGGTCATAACAATTACGGCAACTGGAGGTAAAAAGAAACCTGCAATCAACAGAAATATATTTATTAAAATAAATACTACCCATTTATTAGAGCTCATCTCTACCATACTTTGAGCTAAGGATTGAGTTACGTAAAGTTGAGATAATGTAAATGCAAAAAGATAAGAAGCTGCGATGATAAACATTATCATCACACTTTCTTTCATTGAAACTTTAACAATATTCCATATTTTTTTTGGTTGGTAAATTTTGTAGACAACTGCAATCAAAACAAAAACTAAAAAGGCTCCAACCCCTGAAGCTTCTGATGGAGTAGCAACACCACCATATAAAACATATAAGACACCAGCAATGATTGCTAGGAAAGGAAGTATCCTTGGTAAAACCTCAATTTTTTCTTTAAAAGTTGGTGGAGTTCTATTCTTTAAAGCTTTAGCTGAGTCTTTATCTATAAAGTAACTGTGTATCAGTGCCCAGATAGCAAACATACCAGCAAGCATAAATCCAGGTATCAATCCGCTTAAAAATAATCTTCCGATTGATGTTCCAGTTGCGATTCCATAAACAATTAAAACAATACTTGGAGGAATTAATACTCCTAAAGTTCCTCCTGCTGCTATAGTGCCTGTTGCAATTTGATCTGAGTATCCTCTTTTTCTCATTTCAGGAATTCCCATAGTACCAATTGCAGCACAAGTTGCAGGACTTGATCCACTTAACGCAGCAAAGATTGAACAAGCTCCTATATTAGAAATGACTAAACCTCCTGGTACCCTCCATAACCATCTGTCTAATCCTGTATATAAATCTTTTCCTGCTGGAGAATTGGCAACTGCCATTCCCATTAATATAAACATTGGTATTGAAAGCAGGACAAACGAATTTAATCCTGCATAGAAAGTTTCAGCGAAGACATCTAGCATTTGAAAACCTTCAAAAGCAACTAAAAGAGCTATTGATACAAAGCTTAAACCAAAAGCAATTGGTATTCCAGAAAATAATACTATCAAAGTAAAAACAGCAACGATTATTGCAATTATTAATGGATCCATTAGTTAGTATCCTTTTCGTCTGTAAGCTTAATAATTTCTGCTATATATTGTAAAATCATTAACGCAGCACCTATCATCATTGAAGAATATGGAACCCACAATGGAGGATCCCAAACCGTTCCTGTTGAGTAATTTTTAGTAAACGCTTCTTCAACCATTAAAAAACCAAAATAGAATAAAATTAAGAAGAATAATAAACTGACTAATGAGGTAAAAATTTTAAGTCTTAATATATTTTTTTTTGATAAGAAATCATAGATCCACTCCATACTCACATGAGCTTTCTCACTTAAAACATATGCGCTTCCAATAAATGTTGAAGCAACTAGAAGCATTGTAACTAGCTCAGTTTGCCATGTTATTGCTCTTTGAAAAAAGTATCTTTCAAAAACTAATTCTACAATTACAAGAATTGATAACAGTAAAGCTAGAACTGCAAAAGCTCCACAAGCTCTTGCAACATAATCACAGAATTTTAAGTATTTTTCTTTCATAAAAAAACCCCTACTTACAGATAATAAATAGGGGTTCTTTATATATTATTTTATTTAACTGCTAAAGCCATTTCCATTAGCTTATCGCCACCTGGAACTTTTTCAGCAAAAGCTTTGTGAGATGATTTTATTGCAATATCAACCCATGCAGCATGATCATCAGCATCCATATACACTAATTTAACACCTGCAGCTTTGTATGCTTCCTCAAACTTTTTATCTAAGTTTTCTACTTGAGCTGTCATATATTTCTCAGCAACTTTTCCTGCTTTCATCAAAGCCACTTGTTGGCTAGAATTTAAAGCATTGTAGCTTTTCTTAGACATTAAAATTGGCTCATACATAAACCATAAACCAAATTTTCCTGGAGGAGTTGCACATTTTACTTGTTCGTAAATTTTGTAACTCACAAAACTTCCTGAACTAGTATTTGCACCTGTTAATACACCAGTTTGTAATCCAGTATAAATTTCAGATGATGGCATACTTTGAATACCTGCACCAGCAGCTTCTAACATTTGGTTGAAAGCTTTTCCTGCAGCTCTCATCACTTGTCCTTTAGCATCACTTGGATTTTTGATACATTTAGTTTTTGATGCGAAACCACCACCTAACCATGCATCAGATAGTACTACAACACCAGCATCACTGATTATTTTTTTAATCTCAGTCATCATTGGACCTTTATTAAATCTCAATGCATGCTCATGATTTTTTACAGTTCCTGGCATTAATGTAGCATCAAACTCTGGATGGAATTTTGATGCATAAGCTAATGGGAAAGCAGAAATATCTAATTGACCTGTAGTCATAGGTTTCCACTGTTCTTTTGGCTTATAAAGTGACTTAGCTGGATAAATTCTAATTTCTAAATCAACGTTTGCTTTTTTTACTTCATCAGCAATAATTTGTACCATTTCATGACGTGGGTCAAAAGAGCCATCAGCTCTTGGTGTACCTGGCCATTGGTGACTTGCTTTTAATGTAACTGCGTATGCAGATCCTACTATTGAAAAAGCTATAATTATTGAAGACAAATATAATGTTATTTTTCTTAACATAGTTTTCCCCTTTTTATTTATAATGTTGATATTAAATTGAACTTGAGCAGAAGAGTCAATATAAGGAAATGACGTACTTATTATGGATGGTCCTTTAAAAAATTTATTAGTTGTTGATCTTACTAGGGTTTTAGTGGGACCATATTGTACAATGATTTTATCTGATCTCGGCGCACGTGTAATTAAAGTAGAAGCACCAGAAATTGGTGACGATTCAAGAAAGTTTGGACCTTTTGTAAAAGACTATTCAGCATATTTTATGTCACTTAACAGAGGAAAAGAAAGTATTGCTCTTAATTTAAAAAATGAAGATGATAAAAAAATCTTTGATAAAATTTTAGCAAAAGCAGATATTTTAGTAGAAAATTTTAAACCAGGTACTTTAGAAAAATGGGGATATGGTTGGAAAGATGTAAGCAAAAAATATCCAAAATTAATATATGCATCTGCATCTGGTTTTGGTCAAACTGGACCTTTAAAAGAATTACCGGCTTATGACATGGTCGTTCAGGGAATGGGTGGACTGATGAGTGTTACAGGTCATCCAAATAGTGAACCAACAAGAGTTGGAACATCAATTGGTGATATTACAGCAGGTCTTTTTACTGCAATCGGAATTAATGCAGCTTTGTATGATAGACAAAAAACAGGTAAAGGAATGTTTATAGATGTTTCAATGTTAGACTGCCAGATTGCGATTTTAGAAAATGCAATTGCAAGATATTTATCTAAAAATGAAATTCCTAAACCGATGGGATCTAGACATCCTTCAATCGCTCCGTTTGAGGCATTTAAAACAAAAGATAGTTATATAATCATTGCTGCAGGTAACGATAAATTATATGAAAAACTTTGTGAAGTATTAGGAATACCTGAAATGGTCAGTGATACAAGATTTAATACCAATTCACTCAGATGTGAAAATATGAATGAACTAAAGTCAATTTTTGAAGATAAACTTTCTTCAAAAAATACTTCCGAATGGGTAAGTGAAATGGAAAAATTAAAGATACCTTGTGGACCGATATTTAATATTAAAGAAGCGGTTGAAAATCCTCAAGTAGAAGCAAGAAACATGATTGTTAAAGCCTATCATAAAGTAGTTGGTGATTTTAGATTAGCAGGCAATCCTATAAAAATGTCTTCATACCAAGATAAAAGTACTAGAGGGGACATTCCTGATCTTGATGAACACAGGGAACAAATATTAAAAGAGTTTTCTTAATTAAGAATTATTTTCTTCGTCGCTTACGTTATCTGAAACTTGTTCTTCTGCTTCTGAAACTTGATCTAGTGAAACGTCATCATTTTCTTCAGCCTCACTTGGAGCCTCTACATTAACATCAGGTTGAGCTGATGGTGATAATTCAGCAAGATCTTCTTTTGAAACCTGAATTTTTTCAGGAATTTTTCTAGCTCTTTTAGAAGGAAGAATTGGCACACCACTTTTTGAGATTTCACCTTTATATAAATTCTCAAAATCATCGCCAATATCTTCATCTTCTTCAGCAGTATCATCAATTTGTTCTACATGTCTTCTTAGTTTGTAAACTGCAGCTTCAGTTAAATCTGGAACTTTAATTGTTTCTTCAGCTATTTCTCTCAAAGCAATAACTGTGTGCTTGTCATTATCTCTATCTAATGTAGGTTCAATTCCTGAATTAAGTTGGGTAGCTCTTTCTTTAGCAACCAAAACCAATTCATAAGGGCTATCTACTTTGTCTATACAGTCTTCTACGGTAACTCTTGCCATGGGCGATTAAATATACTCCAAGATCAACAAAATCAAGTATTTTTACACTAAAATTGGATTTAATTTTTTTCTAACAAAAAAAAGAAGGACAAAAGAAATAAGTATATAAAGTGCAGATATTATAGCTATTTTCTCAATTGAGAATCCAATATCAATTAAAATTCCAAAAAGAGCAGTTCCAAAAGCTGTTGAAAAAACCATAAGAGCAGTGGTCAAAGCTTTAATCGATCCAATATGCTTTACACCATAAACTTCAGCCCAAGTAGAGGATCCCAAAACGTTTGCCAAACCATTTGATATTCCAATTAAACCTAAAAATATAAATGCAGTAAATTGTGCATCAAAATAAATAATTACAAAAGTCGATAGAAATAAAGGAATATTCATAAAAATTAAAAGTTTTCGACTTGTGAATTTATCAATTAAAAAACCAGATATTAAAAGTGTAATTACTGAAAATACTGAATAAGACATAAAAGACTGAGCAATTACAAATGGTCCCCAATTTTTTGATTCAGTAATAAATGATTGGTAAACAAATACACCAGTTGCAATCCAAGGCATAGCTAGCATATTCATGCTTACTATATAAAATTTATAATCTTTTATTACTTCAATTCTTTTCCATTGCTTAATATTTTCCTCTTTAAATTCTTCTCCTTCAGTGCTTTCTCTCGTATCAAGTTTAACTGTTCGAACTAAGAAAAATGATGCAATTGGTAGAAATATTAAAATTAAAGCAGAAATTACAGTCCAAATATTTTGCCAAGTTGTTAATGACAACAAAAATACCATTAAAACAGGTAAAATAAATTCAGCACTTGATAAACCAAACCAACAAATACTTAATGCCCTACCCCTTGATTTTGTAAAATATCTTGAAACTGTTGTTGTTGCAGTGTGAGACATCATTCCTTGTCCTGAAAACCTCATTAAGAAAATTGCAACGAATAAAAAAACTATAGATGAAATTTTTGAAAAGAAAAAACAAGAAAATGATAAAAGTAATGTTACATAGATTGCAAATCGGAAAATATTTATATCATCAATTTTCTTTCCAACCCATATAAGTAGTAAACTACTGAATAATGTTGCAGATGCATATATTGAGCCAAATTGTCCATGAGTAATTGATAGTGTCTCTCTTATACTTGTATTAAATATTCCAAGAAAAAAACTCTGTCCAAAACTTGAAAAAAATGTAAATATAAATCCAAATACAATTACTTTTAAACTTAAATTTTTAAACATAAAAAAATATGGCTTCTAAAGTTACTTTCATAGGTCTTGGTGTAATGGGTTATCCAATGGCAGGATATATATCAAAAGCAGGACATAATGTAACTGTTTTTAACAGAACAAAATCAAAAGCAGAAAAGTGGATTGGTGAATACAAAGGTAATATGGCTGATACACCATCTGAAGCTGCTAAAGATGCTGATTTTATTTTTACGTGTGTTGGTAATGACGATGATTTAAGACAAGTCTCTTTAGGAGAACATGGTTTATTTCATAATACTAAAGAAGGAAGTGTTTATATTGATAATTCAACAGTATCTGCTGAAATTTCTAGAGAACTCTATAAAGCTGCAAAAGATAAAGGATTTGGTTTTTTAGATGCTCCTATATCTGGAGGACAATCAGGTGCTGAAGGTGGGATATTAACTGTTATGGTTGGTGGCGATGAAAATGATTTTAAAAAAGCAGAGCCAATAATTGATTGTTATAGTAAAAAAGTAACATTAATCGGACCATCAGGTAGTGGACAATTAACTAAAATGGTTAATCAAATGTGTATTGGTGGTTTAGTTCAAGGTTTATCTGAAGCAGTAAATTTTGGAATTAATGCAGGTTTAGATATGGATAAAGTTATGGAAACTATTTCAAAAGGAGCAGCTCAATCATGGCAAATGGAAAATAGATATAAAACTATGGTAGCCGATAAATTTGATTACGGATTTGCTGTGGATTGGATGAGAAAAGATTTAAAAATTTGCATTGAAGAAGCAAAAAGAAATGGTTCACCTGTTCCAGTAACTGAAATTGTTGATGGTTATTATGCTGAAGTTCAAAAAATGGGTGGAAACCGTTGGGATAGCTCAAGTTTAATAGCTAGATTAAAAAAGAAAAAATAATTGTGTCTACCACTGTTCCCTACTACGAGGATTTTTCCGAAATAAAAAAGAAAATTTGGTTAATGCTAACTGATGCGGTAACTAATAGATCGTCTCCTTTTAGAATACCTGTTTTTTCATGTGGAAGTGATAATGATATCGAAAGTAGAATTGTTGTTCTTAGAAAATCAGATGAACAAAATAATTTAGTGCAATTCCACAGTGATATAAGATCTGATAAAATTAAAATCTTAGAAAAGAATCCTAATTCGTCTTTGTTATTTTACGATAAAGATGAAAAAATACAGGTTAGATTAAAAGTTGAAACAATTATCAATCATAATAATGATATAACAAAACAATCTTGGGAAAATACCCAACATATAAGTCGTAAATGTTACTTGGTAGATAATGGACCGGGTACAGAGTCTGATCTTCCAACATCTGGTTTAAAACCTGAATTAGATAATTTTGATTATACCAAAGAACAAAGCGAAGAAGGATATAAAAACTTCACTGTTATACAGTGTAAAATTAAATCTATGGAATGGCTATATTTAGCTGCAAAAGGTCATCGAAGAGCTAGGTTTGACATTGATAATAGTAAAGATACTTGGTTGGTGCCATAATGAAAAAATATGAAGCTATGGTTTTGTCTTGTATGGATCCAAGGTTTCAGCCAAAAGTTTTTAATTATTTAAAAAAAAAGAAATTAACTGGAAAGTATAGCTCATTTACTATTGCTGGAGCGGCTATTGGTGTAACTTCTAAAAAATTTAAAAAATGGCAATCAACCTTTTTGGATAATTTATCAACTTCGATAAAGTTGCATAATATTAATAAATTAATAGTTATTAATCATGAAGATTGTGGTGCAGCTAAAATAGTAAATGGAAAAAAAGAAATTAGTTCGTTTGTAGAAAAGAAAATTCATAAAGACTCATTTGAAAAAATTAAGGCAATTTTAAACAAAAGATTTCCTAAATTAAAACTATCTTTTAAAATATTAAAACTATGTGATAAATAATAAATTTTAACAAGATTATTCTTTCCATTTTTTAAACCAATCTTCTTTGGCATAATCAGTTAACTTATAAGTACACCATTCATTTTTTCGTCCTTTAAGTAATTTTTTATGAGTATATTTTGCTGGAATTTGATAATTTCCAGGAGGATTACCTCTTTTCTTTTGACCTAAAGCGCAAGCAATTTGAAGTGGATCAAATGGATTATCTGAGGTTGGAGTTAAATAAACTGAGTCTTTTAAGTCTGGACAAGTTGGATCATTATGATCGTAAACTCCTTTTCCAAATTTTTTTGAGAGATTTTGACTAAGAATACCAGTACTTAAATGTGCTCCATTTTTAACTCCTTTAGTACAAGGCATAGCAAAACCATTGCCATGAAGTAATTCATGAATTGAAATTTTAGTAATTTGACCTGATGCTCTTTTTATAAACAAGTATCCATGATGAGGCCCCATTTGACCTCCATCTCCGCTTGCTGCATCTGTAAATGAGAAATATAATTTTTTTGGATTATTAAATCCTTGTTTTTGCAAGTAATAATCTGGATAATTAACATTCCATCCACCTTTTCTAGCTTTACGATCCATTCTTACAAATGAGATATCTAGTTTGCCATCTTGTCTATAATCAAATTTTAATCTTTGCTTATTGCCAGTCATTTTAAAAAATAAATCATCTATTTTTTTGACTTCTTTTTCTATCCAGCCATTTATGTCTCTTTCATTATCTTTTGTTTTTTTTGCAAGAAAATAAATAAAATGAATTTGATAATCATCATTTACATCTGGTTGATCTTCAAAGAATCTTCCTGGTTTTTCGTCAGCTGCAAAAATTGATGAGGTGAATATAGAAATTATTAATGTTAATAATATTTTTTTCATAATCCTCTAATTATTATATTCGTCCCTTCAGAATTATCGAGCCTAATCTGTTTTATAGGTTTATATTCTTCCGAATTATACCATTCTAGCGCTCTTTCATAACTTGGAAATTTTAGAACTATTATTCTTGGAAATTTAGTTTCACCATCAAATATTTGATATTCACCATTTCTAACTAAAAACTCTCCTTCAAATTTTTTTACGATTGGATTAACTTTTTCAATATACTCTTTATAATTTTCTGGATTAGTTACTCTTAATTGTGCAATTACATACCCTGCAGACATTTATTCTCCTTTAATCTCTTTAATTAATACAGTTGGATGGATGCGTGTCATAGTTCTGTTCATCTAGGTATTTAAAACGATTAACTAAAAATTTATTAACTTTTTCATTATTTTTTTTAGAAATTCTATCTACTTTACACCTTGTTGCATACCACCATAATACAGTTTCAGCTAAGTCTTCATTTCCTGGTAATTCCCAAGCATATTCTGAAATATAATGCTTATCAGTACTAACAGCATTTAACCATTTTTTCTCGTTAACAGATCCACCCCACCACCAATCGAGTGAAGCGTGAGTTAATTCATGAAACATTAATTCCTCAGCATATTTTTTATTTTCATTTGTAAGATAATCTGTGTGAATTACTATAGTACCTTTTCCTCCTGCCCAGCCTGCTTTGCCTTTGTGTATAGTTATTTCTTTAATATTTTTTTTTAAAAATTTTGGCATTTGCCCGTATATTTTTGCCCATTTAATTGCTTGTTTTTTTGCCTTTTTATCAGTTTTAAATTCATCATTAACATTTATTAATATATCCTTACTATTCTCAAAAGTTGCGTTAAAGACAAAAACTGTAAAACTACTTTTACCCCAACCATCTTTTGTGTATTTGTTTGATAAGGTTCTCACATCGTAACCCATTACTTTTTTTTTCTCTACAAACGATAAATTTATAAAATTACTTGGGTCTTTTTTATTTATTATTTCTCCATCTTTCCACTCACTACCACCTTTAAAAATAAAATTTTTGCTTATACTTATAGTTTTTACAGCTTTATCTAACTCCCATATTGCAACTTGTTTTACACCATCGTTCCAAATCATTGTTCCTTCACCATGTCTATTATTATTTTTCCATTCACCGGTATAAACACCTCCGCCACTACTATAAAAATATTTACCTTGTCCAGTTCTTTGGCCATTTACCCAATCACCTTCATATCTATCCCCATTAGGCCATTTAAAAGTTCCTTTTTCATTAACGCAATTACCTTTTATGCAACCAGTCTTAAGGGCTGTTTTATTTTCTATAAATTTTTTCTTGCCAATTGCAAAAAGTTTGCACTCGCCATTTATTCCTTTTTCTTTTCTGTGTTTTTCACAATCATTAAATCCATCTTGCTTTTCTGTTCCACGTCCGTACTCACATTTTCCATCATTACCAATTACAACGAAAAGATGGTCATCAGAATCTTGATTTAAAAGGTCGGCATAAACTTCATCGACTATCCAATCACATATTTGTTGATTTTCTGCATTAGAAGTTTCGCACCATATAAAAATAAAAAATATGGTTGCTAATATTTTTTTCATTTAAAATATTGATTTTGAATATCGCTTCCAATTATCTTGGTAATGTTTTGCGTTCTCAGTAATTTTAACTATTTCTTCATCTGTAAGTTTTCTAATTACTCTTCCTGGTGCTCCTACCACTAATGAGTTATCTGGAATTTCTTTGTTTTCAGTTATTAATGCTTTTGCACCAATTATGCAGTTTTTGCCAATTTTCGCATTATTTAAAATGACAGCCCCAATACCAATTAAACTATTATCACCAATCGTACATCCATGAAGCATAACGATATGACCTATAGTTACGTCCTTACCAATTCTTAATGGACAACCTGGGTCAGTATGTAAAACACTTCCATCTTGAACATTTGAACCTTCTCCTACATGAATGTTTTCATTGTCCCCTCTAATTACAGCATTAAACCAAACACTAGAGTTTTTTTCTAATGTAACATCTCCAATAATAGTTGCATTTGGTGCTACCCAATTTTCGCCAGAGTTTTTTGGTTTTTTATCTTTTAAATCGTAAAACATAATTTATATATTATTACATTATGCCTATTAAAACGCCAGTATGTGATTTTGGAAATAAAGCAGAAAATTTTGAATTAAAATCTACAGAGAACAAATTAATATCATTAAATGATATCAAAGGTGAAAATGGAACATTGATAATGTTTATTTGTAATCATTGTCCATATGTAAAAGCAATTATTAGAGATGTAGTGGAGGACTGTACTAAGCTTAGTGATTTAGGAATAAATTCAGTTGCAATATGTTCTAATGATCCAATTAATTATCCGGAAGATTCTTTTGAAAAAATGATAGAGTTTGCAATTAAACATAAGTTTAATTTTCCATACCTAATTGATGAAACCCAAGACATTGCAAGAAAATATGATGCTGTATGTACTCCAGATTTTTTTGGTTATGATAAAGATTTTGGTCTTCAATATAGAGGAAGAATAAGAGAATTAAAAGAACTAAAGCCTGTGAGATCCGGAGATAGTGATTTATTTTTTGCTATGAAACAAGTTTCAGAAACAGGTAAAGGTCCTGAAAAACAATTCCCAAGTATGGGTTGCAGTATTAAGTGGTCATCTAATTAATGTATTTAATAATAACTAGAACTTTTCCACCCGACGTTGGTGGTATGCAAAATCTAATGTGGGGATTAGCAAGATCTTTATCAAAGTTAGATATGGTTAAAGTTTTTGCAGATTATCACGAAAATCATAAAAAATTTGATGAGAAAGTTTCATTTACAATTGAAAGAGTTAGTGGAATTAAATTATTAAGAAAATACAGAAAATCTCTACTAATAAACGAATATTTAAATGAAAATAAAAATGTAAATTGTATTATTGCAGATCACTGGAAAAGTTTAGAACTTATAAAATCCCCAAAAAAGAAAATATGTCTAATTCATTCTAAAGAAATTAACCACCCTAAAGGATCTAGACTGAACAAAAAAGTTCTGGAGGTTTTAAATAATGTTGATCATATTGTAGCAAACTCAAATTTTACAAAAAATTTAGCAGTTAGTCTCGGAGTTGAAGAAAAAAGATTAATAGTTATAAATCCTGGCGTAGATCCTGTTAAAGAAATTCTAAAAGATGACCTTAAACAAGCAGAAGAAATTCTAAAAGGAAAAAAACAAAGACTAATTACTGTATCAAGATTTGATAAAAGAAAAAATCATGAAAAAGTTATAATGGCTATCCGAAATTTAAAAGAGAAATATCCTGATATTACTTACACTTGTATAGGATATGGAGATGAAGAAGAAAATTTAAAAAAATTAGTGATAGAATTAAAACTTGATAAATATGTAAATTTTTTAAGTGATATCTCTAATGAATTGAAAAATGCATTAATTGCAAAGTCAAATATTTTTATAATGCCATCAATAATTCACAAAACTTCAGTCGAGGGTTTTGGAATTTCTTTTATTGAAGCTGCGCAATACGGGATTCCATCTATAGGTGGTAAAGATGGTGGTGCTTCTGATGCAATTATTCATAATAAAACGGGGTTAATTTGCGATGGTAACAGTCTAGATGAAATTTATTCAAGTATAGATAATTTATTTGAGGGAAATAAATATATTGAATTTGGAAAAGAGTGCAAAACACACTCCGAAAATTTTCTTTGGGATAAGATAATTGAAAACTACAAAAGAATCTTATAAAATCAAAATATGTTAGATAAATTTAATGGAATAATTTATTTAAGTATTTTTATCGTCCATTTTATCGTATACGCTGTTTATGCTTTCAGAACAGTTGTTGCAACAAAGTCATTTTTAGATCAATACAATATAGATCACTCTGCAGCTGTGATGGTTAGATTTTTTGGAGCACCGTTTATTGCATCAGTTTTAGTAGCACTATACATAATGTTAATTAAAGCAGATGGTTTGGCAGGAACATGGGGTTTCTTTACATTAATTTTTGCTCAAAACGTTTTATATTTTTTAATTGGGATATATACAATTTATATCAATAAGCTTGGACATAACGAAAAAACAAATAGCGAAGGGGTAATTGCCTCAGGAATTTTGACAGTTTTAAGTGGGATTCTTTGTTACGGTCTAGCTGATAAAATTTATATTTAATTTTTTTTTCTAAAAGTTGAAAATATTTGCCACCCAACAATTGTGATTGTGATCAATAATATTATTAATGTTATTGGTCTATCCCATAAAAAATTAGGTGACCCATCACTTATTAAAAGTGATCTTCTCAATGTTTCCTCCATTAGTCCTCCAAGTACAAAAGCTAATATTAAAGGTGGCATGGGGAAATCATAGAGCCTTAAAAAAGTTGCAACCACTGCAATACCTATCATTAAAAAAATATCAAAATTGTTAAATGACATTAGATATATTCCTGTTACTGAAAAAAATAAAATTAAAGGAATCAAGTAATTTCTAGGTACTGCTAAAATTCTAGCGATATAAGGTATTAAAGGTAAATTTAAAATCAAAAGCACGACCATACCAATGTACATTGACATGATAACTGACCAGAAAATTTCAGGGTTAGTTTGATAAAGTCTTGGTCCTGGCTGAATACCAAACCCTAAAAGAGCTCCAAGCATAACTGCAGTTGTACCACTTCCAGGAATTCCTAATGTTAGCAATGGAACAAATGAACCAGAGCAAGCCGCATTATTTGCTGTCTCTGGTGCTGATAAACCATGAACGCTACCTTTTCCAAACTTTTGTTTTTCTTCTTCATTTACATAATTTCTTTCCATTCCATATGCTAAGAAAGATGCAATTGTTGCGCCTGCACCAGGTAAAACACCAATTAAGAAACCAAGTATTGAGGACCTAGGTATTGTTTTGGCCATTTTGATGGTTTCTTCTTTATTTACTTTAATCGAACCTAGTTCTGTTAATGAGATTTGTTTAGCAGCTCTGTTTGGATCTTTCCCTCTAAAAATAATCGTTAAAGCTTCACTCATTGCAAATGTAGCCATTACAATTAATACAAAGCTTATTCCATCAGTTAAATTCATATTGTTAAAAGTAAATCTTGTTATATCTGACAAAGAGTCTTGTCCTACAGTTGCTAACATTAATCCTAAAACCACCATCATCATTGCTTTTAAAAACTGTCCTTTAGATGAGAATGCAGAAATGGCGGTTAAACCTAAAATCATTAGTGCAAAATAGTCAGGTGACCTAAAAGCTAAACTTACTTTTGACAAACTAGGGGCTGCAACTAATAAAAATATTGCAGAAATTGTTCCACCTGCAAATGAACTATAAGCAGCGATTGCTAAAGCTTTTCCAGCTTTACCTTGTTGTGCCATTGGATAACCATCAAATGCTGTTGCAACAGTTCCCGGTATTCCAGGTGCATTTAACAAAATAGATGATGTAGACCCTCCAAATACTGCACCGTAGTAAACACCAGCCATTAAAATTAAGCCTGTTGATGGATCAAATCCATAAGTAATTGGTATCATTAATGCTATTGCAGTCATTGGTCCAAGTCCTGGTAACATTCCAATTATTGTTCCAGCAAAACAACCGACCATCACCATTAAAATATTCGTTAATGATAGTGCTGTTGATAATCCGATAAGTATTCCTTCGATCATCCCATAACTCCAATATATTTTAAAAATGGATCACGAAGATAAATGTTTAATAAACCGTGTAATAAATACATAAATGCAGCAACAAATGGGAAAGATAAAATAAACATCAGTCCCCATCTTCTTTCACCTAAGAAATAGTAAGATGCAAAAAGAAATAAAGAAGTTGATATAAAATATCCAATTTTTAAGATTACAGCAGCATATATTAGTGAGATAATTATTAGATAAATTATACTTTTGTAATCTAAGTGTTTATGATTTACCTCTGTAGTAACTTTTTCAGGTAAAATTATTTTTAAACTCGATAAAATTATTCCTGCCCAACCTAAATATATTGGGAAAGTCCTAGCATTGAATGGTGCATTCTCATCGAATGCAAATACTTGAATGTTGTAAGCTGTGTATAGATAAAATACTGATAAAGCTAAAAAAAGCAGTGAGATAAATTTTGTAGGACTTATTCTCACTGCTTTACATTCTTTAATAATCTGTAAAGATTATATTACTCCAAGTTTTTTCATCAGAGCTGTCATTTCAACTGTTTGTTTTTCTAAGAACGCATCAAATTTAGAACCTGGGTTATAAATATTTACCCATGCATTTCTTTTTCTAACAGCTTCCCACTCTGGTGTTTTTTGAACATCGCCAAGCATTTTAGAGATTTTGTTATAGTCGCTCATGCTCATGCTTTTTGGTGCAAAGAAACCTCTCCAGTTAACAAACTGAACATCATATCCTTGCTCTTTTAATGTTGGAGCTTCTGGTGCATCACCTACTCTCTCAGGAGCAGTGATACCAATTATTCTTACTTGATCTCTAGCACCCATTACTTCACCTAAACCTGTTGAAAGTATTTGAGTTTCTCCAGATAAAAGTCCAGCAAGTGCTTTCCCACCAGCATCATATGGAACATAAATCACATCGTTTGGATTTGCTCCAGCTGCTTGGAAAGCTAACGCACCAATTAAGTGGTCCATGCTTCCTCTTACAGATCCGCCAGCCATTTTAATTGATTTTGGATCTTTTTGATATTGATCAACTGCATCTTTGAAATTTTTGATTGGTGAATTTTTTGCTACAACTATTGCACCATAATCACCAATTACACCTGCAATTGGTTTAACATCTTTATAAGATAATGTACCAGTCCCTTTTACATAACCTTTATGTCTTGTAATAGATCTTAACACCAATGGTGTTGACTGAACTAAAACTGTATCTTTTGGAGCGTTATTGATTAGGTAAGCTAAAGCTTTACCACCTCCACCACCTGACATATTTTCAAATGATGCACTTTTCAAAAAACCAGCTTTTGTTAATGCTTCTCCAGTACCTCTAGCTGTTCCATCCCAACCACCACCAGCACCACCGCCAATTAAAAAATGTAATTTATCAATAGCGAATGAACTTGTTGATGATAACAGTAGGAAAGCAGAGAATAAAACTGAAATAAAAGTTTTAATTAGTTTCATTATTTCCTCTCTTATTATATTTATGAAGTCATCATTAAACATAAGTTATAAATTTTAGTCAATGCTCAAATATAATCCTTCAAAAAATATTAAAGAATATTTCTTAGCTTTATTAGCCAGTTATAAGGCTCTTTTTATAGGACTTATCGGTGGATACCTGGGCACATTAATTAATTTACCTTTACCATGGTTATTGGGCTCTTTAGGTTTGAATTTATGTTTTGCTTTTACTAATTATAAAATAATTTTTCCAACTAAATTATTAAATCCTATATTTTTGATCGTTGGTATAATTCTGGGTGGAACTTTAAATGTAACACTGTTGTATAAAATTCATTTATGGATTTTTTCATCATTAGCGATGTTAATCTGTACAATAGTAAGTACTATTCTTGCTGGTTATTATTTTTTTAAAGTTTGTAAATTTAGTAAATTCATTTCAGTTTTGGCAGCTCTTCCAGGAGCATTTGTTCCAATATCTGCGGCTTTATTAGAATTTGGTAAAAGTAAAAATGATAAAGGTGTTTTAATCCCTCAGGCTACTAGAGTAATATTTATTGTAAGTTTTGTTCCTATTTTTTTTATAAATAATTTAGGCTTCTCAGAGATGACAGGTTACAATTATGAAAATATCTATAACGAAAGATATTTTTTAGAAATATTATTTTTGTTAGTAATTTGTTTCATTTTTGCAAACATCTTAAAAAATTATAAAATTCCATCACCTACTTTAGTTGGTGCAATGGCTTTGTCTGGTGCTTTTTATACCTTTGAAATAATTAACGCCAGATTTCCAGATGCATTTATAAATATTGCATTTATATTTCTTGGAACAGCTTTGGGTACAAGATTAAACGGGTTGAAAATCAAAGAATTACTATTTTTTATATTTCATGGAATAATTGTTAGTTCAATTTTGGTAATTGTTGCAATGATAACTGCTTATTTGCTGACTTATATAGGGTTTGAATTTATCCCAACTTTTTTAAGTTTTGCTCCTGGAGGAATTCATGAAATGGTTGTTATTAGTGTTGCTTATAACATTGATCCAATATTTGTGAGCTACCATCATTTTTTAAGAATTTTTATAATAGTTTTATTTCTACCTTTTTTATTATCAAAATTTAGAAAAACTAATTAATGGCTTCTTGCATTCTTTGAAATACTTTATCAGCTGAAAGCTTGGTCAAATCTGAAACTTGTATTGCTTTAAAATGTTCTCGCTCAATACTAACTTTTTTAGCAGTAGTATGTGATCCAAATAAAACTAATCCTTTTACATTTAAATGTGCCGCCATATGTGCAGGCCCAGTATCATTAGATATAACAAAATAACTATCTTTTATTAATGATGAAAGTTGAGAAATATTAAGCGCTTTATCATTATCTAAAATAACATTAGCATCAATATCATTAGCTAATTTAATTTCATTTGGACCTGGGGCAATTAAAATTTGGATTTCATCTCTAAAAGAAAATTTAATTTTTTTAATCAATTCATTGTAATAAGGCCATCTTTTTATAGTTAAATGAGATGATGAAAAAGGAAATAGAATTATATACTTGTTTAAATTATATTTTTTTTTGATTTCTGAAATATCTTCACAGCTCCAAGAAAAGTCTGGTTTTGTTACTTTATCAGTTTTAATTCCAGAAACATTCAATTGATGTTCAAAGCGATTTAGAACAGTGTCTTTATCGAAATCAATCTTATTAGTTCCTTCAGGAAGTGTTGTTTCTGTTGATGACCAAATATCTGACGTTGCTTTTGGAAAGAGAATATTTTTATAAAAACTAGTTCTTTTAGAATTTTGAAGGTCGTAAACTTTAATAAATTTATATTTTTTTATCTTTCTCATTAATAAATATAAATAAATTAAGTTAAACCTAGAGAGTCGTTTATCTAAAATGACATCGGTTATATTTGGATTTTTTTTTAATAAATCATAATAAGGTTTGGTTGATAATATATAAAGATCATCATTTGGATGATTATCAGATATATCTTGAATTGCACCACTTGCCTGCGCTATATCACCTAAAGATCCATGTTTTATAATAAGTATATTAGACATATTTTTAACAACTTAACATAATATCGATTTATATGAATAAAATTTTAGTAGAAGTATCAGTTGGAGAATTACTGGATAAAATTTCAATTTTAGAAATTAAATCTGAAAAAATTAATGATCCTGAAAAACTAAATTTCATAAATGATGAATATAAAATTTTACAAGATCAACTAAATACAAATATTAAAAATTACAGTGAAATTGAAAGTTTATATAATTCACTAAAAGAAATTAATTCAAAGCTTTGGGTAATAGAAGACGATAAAAGATTATGTGAAAAGAATTCTGACTTTGGTGAAAAATTTATTAAATTATCAAGAGATGTTCACTTCCTAAATGATGAACGTGCAAAATTAAAATTAGAGATAAATAATAAAACTGGTTCTAAAATTAAAGAAATTAAAGAATACACAAAATATTAGTTTTATTCCCAGTCAAACCTTTGAAAAGAATCAAATATCTTGAAAATACCTTGTGACCATTGATTACAAACTTTTGAAAATTCAGGGTCATTCATATTTAAACATTTAAGTGATGCTATTTTGATTTCATCTTTTTTTATCACTGCAAAATCTATTGGGGGACCAACAGTTAAATCACTTTTTAATGTCGAGTCCATTGATATCAGCGCACATCTCGATGCATCTCCGATTGAGACTTTTGGTGTGATTACTCTATCTAAAATAGGTTTTCCATATTTTACTTCACCTATAACTAAATATGGTTTGCTATCCGCTGGACGAATGTAATTGCCCTGAGGATAAACTAAATATAATTCAGGAGGTTGATCTTTTATTTGACCACCAACAATAAATGTTGAACCAAGTAAAACACTATCAGTATTTATTCCTTGTGGAGATGAATGTTCAATATTGAGAGATCCTATGTAGGATGCAATTTGCTCAAAATCACTACAGGTATTTAAATTCATAATACCTGTTTCGCTTTTTAAATCTTTTTTTATTGAATTAAAAACTGCTTGAGAAGTTCCAAGATTTCCTGATGTAACAATTACTATTGTTCTATCTCCAACATCGTGTGTTAACATTTTAGAATATATATTTACATTGTCCAATCCAGCATTTGTTCTGGAGTCTGATGCAAAAACTAGTCCTGTCTCGGTTTTAATGCCAATACAATAAGTCATAATAAGTTAAATGTTTAAATTATATGTGAATACAATAAAACCCATTTATTTCATATCAGATATCGAATTTAATCATTTGCTTATTTAACTCTTATGTAAAAAAATTAGGTTAACATGTCTGATTTTTGGAAGAATTACGATTCTAAATCAACTTTTGATGGATATATCAGTAAAGAGAAGAAGTTGAGAAGTCATGCTAAGATCATTGCAGGCATACTTGAAAAATATGGAAAAAAAAAATTACAAGAAATTGAAAAAAATTGTCAAAGTACAATAAGCGCTAGAGGAATAAATTTTAGAGTTTATGCTGCAAATAATAGAGCTGAAGAGAAAAAATGGCCTTTAGACATCATTCCTAGAATTATACCAAAAAGTCAATGGTTAAAGGTTGCAAAAGGACTTGCACAAAGAGTTAAGGCACTAAATTTATTTATAGATGACGTCTACAATGCAAAAAAAATATTTAAAGACAAAGTAATACCTAAAGAATTAATTTTTAATTCTCCTTTATATTTAAAAGAATGTGAAGGTTTCTCCCCAAAACACAAAGCATGGTCAAATATATCTGGGATTGATCTTATTAAAAATATTGATGGGGATTTTTTAGTTCTTGAAGATAACTTAAGAGTTCCGTCTGGAGTTTCATATATGCTCGAAAATAGAATGGTAATGAGAGATATTTTTCCAGAACTATTTACAAGATATAAAGTTTCTTCAGTTCATCAATATGCAAATAAATTATATAATTGTATGACAGAGTGTATTCCAAAGAAAACTAATAACCCACACATGGTTTTATTAACACCTGGTATTTATAATTCAGCTTATTTTGAACACTCCTTTCTTGCTGAACAAATGGGAATAGCCTTGGTGGAGGGCAAAGATTTATTTGTTGAAAACGATCATGTTTACATGAAAACTGTTAAAGGCCCTTTGAAGGTAGATTGTATTTATAGACGAATAGATGATAATTTTATGGATCCAAAAGTTTTTTTTAAAGGATCCTTATTAGGTGTGCCTGGTGTTTTCAAATGTTGGAGAAAAGGAAATGTTGGAATAATAAATGCTTTAGGAACTGGAGTTGCAGATGATAAAGCAGTTTATTCTTATGTTAATAAAATGATCATTTACTATTTAGGAGAACAACCAATTATTGATCAAGTTGAAACTCTTCTTTGTGGAGATAAAAAAAATAGAGAACACGTTATAGATAATATCTCCAAATATGTAGTTAAACCTTCAAATGCATCAGGTGGCTATGGAATTATGATTGGTCCTAAAGCTTCTAAAGCAGAAAAAGAAGAAATGATAAAAAATATAAAAAAAAATCCCAGAAATTACATTGCACAACCATTGGAAATTCTTTCTACTGTTCCTACGATTACACCTGATAACATCGAACCAAGACATTTAGATTTAAGACCTTTTATTTTAACAGGTAAATCAACTTACGTAACAACCGGTGGATTAACTAGAGTTGCTCTAAAAAAAGGTAGCACTATAGTAAACAGTTCTCAAGGTGGTGGATCTAAAGATACATTGATCGTGGATAGTAGAAATTAAATTAGACTTGGTATTATTTTTCTTAAATCCATGGAAAGCTTAGGGTTAATTTTTGAATAAATTACACCCTTCCCTAATTTTTTTAATGATAATATTTTTCCGTCTGGTGAAATAATTGCTGTATGACCAAATGTTTCTCTTTTAGGGGTATTTTTACCAGTTTGAGCTGGTGCAAAAATATAACAGAAATTTTCAATCGCTCTTGCTCTTAAAAGTGGTAACCAATGTTTTTGTCCCGTAAACTTTGTGAAAGCTGATGGAACTGCTATAAAACTTAAATTTTTTTTTGATAAATTCCTATAAAGTTCAGGAAATCTCAGATCAAAACAGATTGTAAAACCTATTTTTCCCCAAGGTAAGTTGGCAGTGACCAATTTATTTCCTGCTTTAAAAGTTTTACTTTCTTTATGTTGTTCTTTATTTGGAATTTTAACATCAAACATATTAATTTTATCATAATATTTGATAATTTTTCCATTTGGTCCAACCAGTATAGATCTATTTCTGAGTTTGTTTTTAACCTTAACACAAATTGATCCGAGTAAAATCCATTTCTTATATTTTTTTGAAACTTCCCTAATTTTCTTCAAAATTGGATCTTTATTCATTTCATATGAATATTTAAAAAGTGTTTCTCTACTACTAGACATCAAAGAAGAGGTTTCAGGTGTAATAATTAAATCAGATTTATTTTTTATAGCTTGATTTACATATTTAACAATATCTTTGAAATTATTTTGATAATTTTCTCCACTAGATAATTGTATGCAAGCTATTTTCATGTTTGAAATCCATATTTTTTTTCTAAATATTTAATAACATTATGAATTATAAATGTCATAAACAAGTAAATACCTCCTGCCACAATAAATACCTCTACTGGCTTAAACGTTGTTGAAATTATATATTTAGCAACACCAGTTAAGTCCATAAGTGTGACTGTACTTGCTAGAGATGTTCCTTTAAGCATCAAAATAATTTCATTTCCATAAGCTGGTAAAGATTGTTTTATTGCAATAGGAATCTGTATTTTTGTAAAAATAATTTTTGAAGGTATCCCTAGGCTTCTTCCAGCTTCTAAATATCCAGGTTTTATTGTTTGAAAAGCTGATCTTAATATTTCTGAAGTATAAGCCCCAGTATTTAATGAAAATGCAATTATCGCACACCAGTATGGTTCTTTTAAAACTACCCATAAAATTGTTGTTCTTAAGTATTCAATTTGACCTAATCCAAAATATATTATGAAGATTTGTACCAATAGAGGTGTTCCTCTAAAAATATATGAGTATCCATAAGCAAATTTATTAATCAACTTATTATTATTCATTCTCAAGATTGCAAAACCTAATCCAATAAAGAGACCAAGAATTAAAGATACAGATAATAGTTTAAGAGTAATCAAAGTTGCGTTTAACAACTTAGGAAAACTATTAATCATTAATTCAATATCCATTAATAACCTTTGCTATATTTTGTTTCTAATCTGTTTAACAATTGCATACTTAAAAATGTTAGCATTAAGTATAAAACTGCTGCAAACGAGTAAAAAAATAATGGATCTCTAGTTGAGCCAGCCGCAATATAGGATTGTCTCATTATTTCAACTAAACCCGTTACAGATATAAGAGAAGTATCTTTTAATGTAATTTGCCAAACATTACTTAAGTTTGGAATTGCTAGTCTTAGCATTTGAGGCAAAATTATTTTAAAGAAGTAAATATATTTATTAAAACCTAAAACTTTAGCAGCTTCGAACTGACCTTTATCAATTGATTGTAGGGCTCCTCTAAATACTTCAGTCGAGTACGCTCCCGATATTATCCCTATTGAAAATGAACCAGTTAAAAAAGCATTAATTTCGATGTAATCATTATAACCAAATATTGAAGCAACAAACATAATTGCTCCACTTCCACCAAAGAAAAATAAATAAATTACTAGTAGCTCAGGTACACCTCTAATAACAGTGGTGTAAGCATTACCAATAGAATTAAGAAATTTGTTATTAGATAATTTTAATGGAGTAAATAAAGCAGCAAATATAAAGCCTATTATCATTGCGGTTATTGAAACCGCAATTGTCATTAAGGTTGCAAAGAATAACTCGTCTCCCCAACCTTTATCACCAAAATATAGAAGTTCCATAATATAGGTGGCTAATTATAGCCACCCATAAATAATTTATTACATAGAAGCGTCAAAACCAAAATGTTTTATAGCAAGCTTACTGATAATGCCATCATCTCTAGCTTTATCAATTGCTGCATTAAAATCATTTAAAAGTTTAGAGTCACCTTTTCTAATACCTACGCCAACACCATTACCAAAATCTCCACCTGCAAATGTTGGTCCAGTTAATACAACTCCTTTACCAGATTTTTCTGCATAATCTGTAAAAGCAACTGCTGCAGCTAGTGCTGCATCTATTCTACCAGCAGATAAATCCAAGTTAACTTCATCTTGAGTTTTGTAAGTTCTTATTTTTACATTACCCATTAAACCAGACTCTAGGAAGTTCTGGTGAATTGTTGCTGTTTGTACACCAATAGTTTTACCTTTAAATGCTTTAGTCAAAACATCTAGTGTTGCTTGTTCATCAGCACTTACGTCAGATAAATTTATAGCTGACATTGTTTTAAGACCTTCGTTTTTAGATCCTTTCATAACAGCTAATGATGCAACTTCATCAGCATAACCTTGAGAAAAATTTATTGTTTTCATTCTCTCACCAGTTATTGACATTCCAGCCATGATGGCATCAAATTTTCTTGAGACCAAAGCTGGTATCATTCCATCCCAGTCTTGCTCTACAATTGTGCAATCATGTTTCATAATTTTACATAATTCATTTGCTAATTCGACTTCAAAGCCAATCAAATTACCCGCTGAGTCTTTAGAATTCCAAGGTGGATATGCACCTTCTGTTCCTATTTTAATTTGATCTGCAATTGAAGAAATCGTTAGAAATGATGATATTAAAATACCAAATCCTAATACTTTTAATTTTTCCATTTTTTCCTCCAAAAATTTTGAAGATTATTTCATAAAATTATTGTTTTAAAAAGAAAAATTAATGATTTATTGACGATGAAAAATTCCATGAACAATCGAAACTTGGTATATAAACTCTTGAAAGTTTTGTATTTGCAAAATTTTTGTTGAATACATTTAACCAATTTTCAACTTGTTTTGGTTTTTTGTCTTGGCTTCCTACTTGAGCAGTAATTACACCTTTAGGTTTTAAAATTCTTTCTAAAGATGACATATTTTTTGCAGCCAAATCTATACAAAATTGATCATCATTTAGATCTACAAATATTTGATCATAAGTGTTGTCTTTGACAGATTTAATACTTTCAAAAGCATCTCCCCAAACACATTTAACTGAATTCTTTTCTGTGGCCTTCTCACCAATTTTACTTAGGTGTTTATCACACACATTCACAACTTCAGGATCTAATTCATACCAATCTATAAAGCCAAAGTTTTGTGAAATGCATTCTCTTGCAACACCACCGTCACCTCCACCAATGATTGCAGCTTTTTCTTTGTTTGAATTTAAATTAAGACCTGAATTTACAAAGGTTGAGCTATATAAATGTTCATCACTTTCAGCTACTTGTATTTCATTATCAATAAATAAAGCTTTTCCAAATTGTTCTAAATCAAGTATTTCAATATATTGACCTACTTTAGATTTAAAATTTTCTAAAACTCTATTAACAACATATGATTTTTTTAAACCTGGAGAACTATAATTGTCATGATAAAGATCAATAGTATCTCTATTAAATTCTTTAATTATGATATTTGTATGTTTCATCTCGTCTTTTATTATATCTAGAGACACTTTTGGTGATACTTTTCCACATGTAAAAAAATCAAAGCTTACAATTTCTTTTTCTGGGAAAGTATGAAAACTAATGTGGCTTTCGGCAAGCAAAGCGACCAATGTAAATCCTTGTGGCTCGAATTTATATTTAGAAATTTTTAAAACTGTCACTTTTGCTGCTTTAGCAATTTTGTAAACTAACTTTTCATAAAATTCAGGAGTATATTCCTTTTTGGTGCCGACTATATCCAGCGTTATATGTTCCCCAACTTTTTTCATAAGGATTTAATATATATATCTTTTTTAACTAACGAATTTTTTTACTTCTTTCAAACAAAAAACTATTATAATAATTTATTGAGGATAAACATTGAAAAACAATTGGTCAGAAAACGAAGCTAAAAAATATATTAAAAAGTATAAGAAATTAGGTCATTCTGAAGATATGGCTTTAAGAGTTTATACAACCAGGCTTCTAGGAAGAAATCCAGAATTGGTCTTGCATGGTGGTGGCAATACTTCAGTTAAAACCAAAATTAAAGATATAGATGGTAAATATTACGATGTCCTTTGCGTAAAAGGCAGCGGATGGGATATGGCTGAAATTGAACCAGCAGGTTTACCAGCTGTTAAATTAAATCCATTGCTAACTATGAAAAAAAAGAAAACTCTCTCTGATGATGACATGGTTGCTTTTCAAAAAAAAAATTTAATAGATACAAAATCTCCCAATCCATCAGTTGAAACTTTTTTACACGCATTTTTACCGTTTAAATTTGTTGATCACACTCATTCTGATGCAATTATGAAAATCACTAATAGACCAAATGGAGAAATCTTATCAAAAAAAATATTTGGTAAAAAAACTGCAATAGTGCCATATGTAATGCCAGGATTTAAATTAGCACAAAAAATAAATGAAGTTTATTCTAAAAATCCAAATATAAATTGTTTGATTTTATTAAACCACGGTATTTTCACATTTGCTGATAATGCAAAAGATGCTTACAGTTTAATGATAAAGTATATATCTGATGCTGAAAAAACTTTAACCAAACTAAAAAAGAAAAAAATAAAACAGATAAAGAAAACTAAATTTAATTTCTCAACTGCAGATATAGCTCCTATATTGAGAGGTCTTTTATCTGAAAAAAATGATAACAAATTTATCTTAAATTTTAAAAAAAATAATAAGTTAGATTATTTTATTAATGGTAAAGATATAAATAGATACTCAAATGAAGGTACAGCTACACCTGATCATGTTATAAGAGTTAAACCATTTCCTTTAGTAATATCACCAAAAGCAAACTGTAATTTAGATGAATTTAAAAATTTAGCTGAAAAAAAATTCAAAGAATATAGGCAAAAATATAAAAAATATTTTGAATCTAATAAGAAAAAAACTAAAGAAAAAAAAGTAATGCTTGATACATCTCCTAGAGTAATTCTAGTTCAGAATTTTGGTTTATTTACAGTAGGAGATACCTTAAAAGCTGCAAAAATTGCAGGAGATTTAACTCAAACTAATGCCAATGTAATTTCAAGTGTTGAAGAAACATCCAGATATAAATTTTTATCGAAAAAAGACTTATTTGATGTTGAGTATTGGTCCTTGGAACAAGCAAAATTAAATAAAGCAAAAAAAGAATTGCAAGGAAACGTTGTTGTTATCACTGGTAGCACAGGCGAAATTGGTAAAGCAACCTATAAATTATTTAAAAAATATGGAGCTGAAGTTGTTTTGCTTGATATTAATAAAAGTAAAATAAATGATTTGCAAACAAAAATAAGTGATCTTTGTATCCACTGTGATGTAACTGACAAACAAAGTGTAAAAAATGCATTTAATAAAATTTTGGAGATATATGGAGGTGTAGATATTTTAATATCTAATGCAGGCACTGCTATAGGTGGATCAATTGCAGAAGTTAATGATGAAATACTTCGAAAAAGTTTTGAAGATAATTTTTTCTCACATCAAAATTGTGCTTCAGAGGCTGTTAAAATTATGAAAAAACAAAATATAAATGGATGTTTGTTATTTAATATATCTAAGCAATCAGTTAATCCTGGTAAAAATTTTGGACCATATGGATTGCCTAAGTCTGCGCTTTTAAATTTATGTAAACAATATGCAGTTGATTATGGACACCTTGGTATTAGATCAAACGGTGTAAACGCTGATAGAATTAGAAGTGGTTTATTAAATGACAAAATGATTAAACAAAGAGCGAAGGCAAGAGAAGTAACCACTGATCAATATATGAGTGGTAATTTACTGTTAAGCGAAGTTAAAGCAGATGATGTGGCCAAAGCTTTTTATCATCTTGCGATATCAAAAAAATCAACTGGAGCAGTACTAACTGTTGACGGTGGAAATATTGCAGCTTCTTTAAGATAATTAATTAAATAACTTTTTTAAACCTTCAGAAGAAGCATCACAAACTCCCTTTTCTGTTATTAATCCAGTAACATATTTAGCAGGTGTTACATCAAAGGCTAAATTTAATGATTTGCTTTTTTCGGGATATATTAAAACTTTATCCACTTTATTATCTTTGTTAATTCCATCCACATGAGAAAGTTCTTTTGGATCTCTTTCTTCTATAGGAATATCTTTTGCGTTTTTTAAATTCCAATCTATCGTTGAACTTGGTAAAGCTACGTAAAAAGGTACCTTATTATCATGAGCTGCGAGAGCTTTTAAATAGGTTCCAATTTTATTGCACACATCTCCGTTAGATAATGTTCTATCTGTTCCAACAATACACATATCAACCTGTCCTCTTTGCATTAATATTCCACCTGTATTATCTGCTATAATTGTATTTGGAATTTCTTCTTCATTAAGTTCATATGATGTAAGGTTTGCTCCTTGATTTCTTGGTCTAGTTTCATCTACCCAAACATGTAATGGTATTCCTTTTTTATGTGCATGATAAATAGGAGAAGTTGCTGTTCCCCAATCTATTGTAGCTAACCAACCTGCATTACAATGTGTGAGAATATTGACGGTATCTTTCTTTTTATTATATATATCTTCAATAATATTTAATCCATTTTTACCAATACTTTCACAAAATCCCTCATCCTCTTTACAAATTTCTTTAGCTTCATTGAGTGCAACATTAAATAAATCTCCAGGTTCAACAAATGACAATTTGTTATTCATTCTATGAACTGCCCACTGAAGATTTATTGCTGTTGGTCTAGATGCAACTAATTCCTCTGAACTTTTTTTTATAAAATCTAAACTGTTATTTTCTTTTATAGCTAAAACCAATCCAAATGCAGCTGTACCTCCGATTAATGGAGCACCTCTCACTTCCATTGTTTTTATAGCATTTATCGTGTCTTTAACTGAATTTAATTCTTTTATTATAAATTTATGTGGAAGCTTTGTTTGATCTATTATTTTTACAACCTGTTTTTCTTCATCAAACCAAATTGTTTTATATTTAACACCATTAATTTTCATTAAGTAAGAACTCTTCCTGCAATTGTTTTTAATTTGTCTTTAGTTTTTTGAGTTCTTTTTTCTGGGGCAGTAATTATTGCTACATCTAAGCAATTATTAGTTGGATCATTAGGATCAATGTGATTTTCAAAGTTCTCTATCAAATTTTTAATCATGTTTTTTGCTTTCGCTGCATTATCTAAGAGTACTTTTATAACTTGTTGAACATCCACATTTTCATGATCTGGATGCCAGCAATCATAATCTGTTACCATTGAAACTGAAGCATATCTAATTTCTGCTTCTCTTGCTAGTTTAGCCTCTGGCATATTTGTCATTCCAATAACATCTGCTTTCCATGATCTATATAAATTTGACTCTGCCAATGTTGAAAATTGTGGACCTTCCATTACAACGTAAGTTCCGCCTCTTTGATAAGGTATATTTTCTTTTTTAATTGCATCTTCGCAAGCATTCATTAGCCCACTTGAAGTTGGATGTGCCATTGATACATGTGCAACAATCTCATCATCAAAAAAAGTTTTATTTCTTGCAAAAGTTCTATCAATGAACTGATCAATGATAACAAATTTACCTGGAGGTAAATCTTCCTTTAAAGATCCTACAGCTGAAACAGAAACTATGTCAGTAATACCAAGTTGCTTAAGAGCATCAATATTTGCTCTAAAATTTATTCTTGATGGAGAAATAAAATGACCTTTTCCATGCCTTGGTAAAAAATAAATTTCTTTATTATTATATTTAGCTTTTAATATTAAATCTGAAGGTTTTCCCCATGGAGTATTTAAATCTAAAGTTTCTCTATCTTTAAACTCTTCAACGTCATATAGGCCACTTCCACCAATAATTGCTAATTTATTATTTGCCATAATACATTTTAGATTATAATTAAGTTTTATGGATTTAAAAGAACATATTAGGTCAATTCAAGACTATCCTAAAAAGGGAATTCTATTTAGAGACATCACAACTCTTATTAAAAACGAAAAGGCTTTCAAAGAGTGTATAAATCAAATTGTAGAGAGATCAAAAAAATTTAATTTTGATAAAATAGCTGCAGTAGAATCAAGAGGTTTTGTATTTGCTTCTGCTATTTCATACATCTTAGATAAGCCATTTATAATGTTAAGAAAAAAAAATAAATTACCTGCAGAAGTACATTCTGTTGATTTTGAATTAGAATACGGAACGGCTACAATAGAAGTTCACAAAGATTCATTTCATGAAAATGATAGAGTCTTAATAATAGACGATTTAATTGCTACTGGTGGTACTGCAGAGGCAGCAGCTAAATTGATAGAGATATCAAAAAGTAAAGTGGCTGGATTTATATTTGTGATAAATCTTTTTGATTTAGGTGGTACAGATAATCTGGTTAAAAAAGGATATGCAGTTGAAAATCTTTTAGATTTTCCAGGACATTAATTTGCGCTCATTATTGCTTGGAAAGGTCCACTTCCAATATATAATTTGTCACTCTCATCAACAAGGTGCATTCCTTCGCCTACATTAAATGTCATACTTATAGATGTAGTATCTGAAGTAATAACTACTGAATTTGCAAAAGCAACTAACCCCTCAAGTTTGTCTACTTCACCTGTGTTTGCGGCTCTGTGACCGTTACTGTCAACTAAATACCCAGTGATACTAGCTGTAGTTCCATTTATATTTTCAACAAAAGCTTTTGATGAAAATGCATCCGAGGACGCGCCAAATTGAGCTAAAGTTTCTACAAATTTTCCTGGGGTTATTGCGCTTGCACCACAAACAGAACTATTATTATGAGTACTACCTTTTGCGTGTGTTCCTGAACCAGCCACTGTTCCACAAAAAACGCCAGACCCTCCTGTCATTCCATCCATTGATGCTGCAATCTCTCCTGCCCAAGTTATACCAAATGTATTATCCATAAAAGCATAACCATGAGTATATGTTCCCTCTGGAGGTCGGGTGTAAGTGCCATCTAAAACTATCTCTTGTCCTTGCGATACGGATGCTGTTGCTCCACTTGAATTATCAAAAATTTGCGAACAACTTGTTAAAACAACTGTTGATGTCGTTGTAGCTTCCGTTGGAGAAGATGTGCATAAATATAACTTATAAATAACTACTTCATAGAGACTGGGAGTTGTGTCACATCCATCCTCTATAGAATCATCAGCGCCAGTTGTTCCATGTTTTACAACTCCAGAATTAATTGTACATGCTTCAGCCCTATTAGAGTTAAACATTTCAAAAATAAAAATTGTAGATAAAATTAAAAATAAATATTTAAAATTTTTCATTTAAAATCCTCCTGCTTTAACAGTAAAACCTGCTCCTTTTTTTTTTATGATATTTTCTCTTCTAACCTTCTCGTACATTCTATCTTTCATGGAAATTCTCTCAAAGGCCTCACTACTAAATAAAGACGTACCAGGATTTTTTATGCTATTACTATATCTAATATTAATAAAACTTTGATCATTGTGATGATCATAATCAGTGTGACCAATTTCAAATGATAAACCAGAATTTGGTACTTTTATCTGGGTAGAGAATTCTAAACCTTGAAAATCATTTCCACCAGAGACTTCAAAATCGAAAGCTTTCAGATAAATTTTCGTAGATGGTACATATGGAAGATGCGCGCCTAATTCAACATCAAATCCATCGATAGCCTCTTCGTCTTTACCATTTTTTCCTTTTTTGGTAGAGCTTTGAGCAAAATACTGGTTATAATTTAAATCTAGAATAGAAGATTTGATTTCAGCACCTACACTAAATCTTTGATGTTCATAATTAAATTCATAATCATAAAAAGCATTTAAACCAACTAATATACTTTCATCATTAGATAAATATCTTTGTCCAATTCCTACATTAAATGTTTCTCTATCACTGTCATGTAAAAATAAAGATCCTTGGAAAAAAGATAAGTCTAAACTATCTTCTGAAATAACCTTAAATGTTTGTACTCCTATTTCTGGTTTAATAGTTTCAATTTTTTTTATTGAAAAATCTGTATTCTCAAAATTCTCCTCCAAAAAATTTTCTAAAGAAGAATAAAATCTATCTAATGCTTCATCTACTTTAGCAAAAGAAGCTGGAATAAAAAGCAACAGAAATATTAGAATTTTTGCTAAAAATTTCATTAATTATTTATAAAGATAAATTTAAAAATTAAAAGGACTAAAAATGGTAGCGGGAAGTGGGATCGAACCACTGACCTCGGGCTTATGAGTCCCGCGCTCTAACCAACTGAGCTACCCCGCCAATAGTTAGTTGGTGTCTTATACAACTAATTTTTTTTATTTCAAAATTATTTTTTTAATTTTTTTATTAATAAATTAGCAATTACTTCATTTCCTTTTTTGTTAAAATGAACATCCGTATAAAAATAATAATTTAAAATAATTTTTTTTAATTCATTCTTTTCTATCATTTCGTGAAATACTTTAAAAAAATCAAAAAAATACTTACAAGAATTTTTTTTGCAAAAATTTTTCCATATTTTCACATGAATTGAATTTTGCTCATCAAATAATAGCTGTTGAGGCCAAGGGTAAACTGCAATTGAATACTCAATTTGATTTTCTTTAAGAAAATTTACTAAATTTTCCATATTTTTTAAACTATGGTGCAAACCGTTTTTAATATGTGGATTATTTTTTTTATATGTCCAAGATCCTCTAGAGTAATTTTCATTATAAGCATCATGATCATTAAAAATTTTTTTAGAAATATATTTTGTCCTAATAAAGTTTTTGATTTTAAAAAAAATATAATAGCTTATCTGAAAATTAAATTTAAGAAATTCCTTAAAACTTTTATATTTGAATGAATTTGTAATATCTTTTTTATTATTTCTAATTTCGCCGTTTCTAAAATCTTCATCTTGTATATCACTGATATCTATAAATATTATTATATGATCAAAAATAAAACCTTGCTTTATAAAATGCATTATTTTTTCTTTGTAATTTGAAGGTGAATAAGATCTTAATCCCAAATTTGCAACATTGTAATTCAAATCTTTCTCTAAAATACCTGCAAATGTATCATCAAAGCTTAAACCTATTCCCTCTACAAAACTATCACCTATCAATGCTAATTTATATTTTTTAAGATTCTTCTTTTCTCTACAAGAAATTTTCATTCCAAAGTTGTTAGTACATAAGTCATAAACAAATGAACCAAATTTATCTTTAGTATTTAAGTTTTGAATAAAATTATATTCAAAATTTTTGTCATAGACTGTTACGGTTGATAATTTTTTCAAATTTAAATTCGAATAAATAAAGTCTAAGAGAAAAAAAAATAAAAGAGATAGTAATATAATTATTTTTTTCACTTTAAATAATTTTTTGACATAAATTTCTTAATTCTTTTTGTTCCTTCAATTATATCTTTTGTGCTTCTAGCGTATGAGAATCGGATAGTAGAATTTCCTCTTTTTTGATCAAAATCAATTCCTGGTGTTATCGCAACATTTGCTTCATCTAAAACTTTTTTACAAAAAGCTAAGCTATCATTTGAATATTCGGATATATCAACATAAATGTAAAAAGCACCATCAGGTGGTGAAAACTTTTTTAATCCTGCCTTCGGTAATTCTTCTAAAAGTATTTCTCTATTTTTCTTATATACTTCAACATTTGATTGTAACTCTTCATTTGCATCTAAGGAAGCAAGGGCTGTAACTTGACTTGCGTGTGGAGGACAAACAAACAAATTTTGTGAAAGTCTTTCTACTTGTCTAACATGATCATCTGGTACAACCATCCAACCTATTCGCCAACCAGTCATTGAAAAGTATTTTGAAAAAGAATTAATTACATAACAATTATCTGTAATCTCTAAAGCTGAAGTTGGATTATTTTCATATTGAATTCCGTGATAAATTTCATCACTAATAAAGCTTACATTGTTCTCATTTGCAGTATTAATTAAATTCTCTAGCGATTGTTTATCTAACATAGACCCAGTTGGATTTGCAGGTGATGCAACAAGCATTCCATTTAAATTATTATTTGTAATATCATCTGGTAATGGTTGAAATCTATTTTGAAGTTTGGTCTGAATATCTACAGTTTCCAAACTTAATGATTTTAGTATTTGTCTATAGCTAGGATAACTTGGAGATCCAATTCCAACTCTATCTCCACTATCAAACAGTGCAGAAAAGGATAATATAAAAGCTCCAGAAGAGCCTGTTGTAACTACTATTCTATTTGGATTTAAATCTAAATTATACCAATCTCCATATAGCTTTGAAATTTTTGTTCTTAGAGCTGGTAGACCAAGTGATACGGTGTAGCCAAGATTGTTTTTGTTTATCTCATTAGTAATATAATCTTTTGCAATCTTAGGTGCTGGTGTTCCTGGCTGCCCTACCTCCATATGAATTATATCTTTACCTTTTTCCTCTGCAATTCTTGCTGATTCCATTACATCCATTACTATAAATGGATCTACATCTGATCTTTTTGATTTTTTCATCATTTTATTTGATCTTCACAAAATTTTTTAACCTCATCAGCAGAGAGCCTTTCGCTCTCAGGTTTATTCGAATCTAATTCAGCTTTTCCAATTATACACGCTTTAATAGTTTTGCTTTTATTAAAACCTGAATAATACTGAGTTGATATATACAATGCTATAACTCCAAGTATTATAATTATTGAAACTTTTAAATTATTACTCATCAGTAAATTTAATTTTTATTTATACTAAATAATAGTAGACTTTAATTATGCAATTTTATCAACCTAAAGAACTACCAAAAATTATGGTAGCACCCAACGGAGTAAGACCTATGAAGAAAGATCATCCAAAAGTTCCTATAACTATTGATGAAATTGTTAATACAGCAAAATTATCATACGAAGCAGGTGCTGAGGCAATTCATTTTCACATCAGAGATAAAAATAGCCAACATATATTAGACGCTAATGACTGCAGTGAAGCATTAATAAAATTAAATGAGATAGTTCCTAACATGCACTTACAAGTTACCACTGAAGCAGTTGGCAGATATTCACCAAATGAAATGCGTAAATATG
>CACJGL010000005.1 GCA_902592965.1 uncultured Pelagibacteraceae bacterium | reverse complement strand
CTTAATTTAAGTAACCAAATAAAAATAAAGAAATTCCCCATAGATATCGTAAAGTTAATAGAAATAGTAAATATTAATTTTTTAAAGAATAAATTCAATCAACAAAATAGTATTAAAATTGGGAATTATTTTATTAATTTAAATTCAAGAGTAATGAATATAAATGAGGAAAAAATCTCATTAACTGAAAAAGAAACAAAAATAATTATTTTTTTAGCTAAATCAAAAAAACCAATTTCAATTATTGAGTTACAAAAAGAAGTTTGGGATCACAAGTCTAAATTAGAGACCCATACTGTTGAAACTCATATTTATCGATTAAGAAAAAAAATTGAGAAAAAATTTAAAGACAAAAAATTTATTTCAAGTATTAAAGGCGGATATAAAATTAATGCGTAAAAAAAAGAATTTTCATGCTAAAGAACTTTTTACAAGTAAATATAAATCTAAAATAGTTAAACCAAAAAAAGGAAAAGGTAGCTACACTAGAAAAAATACTAAAGTCTAGCGCCTATTTGTTGAATTACCTTTGATGACATTTCACGTCCTTTGTTAAGACATTCCATTTGTGTCAAATTATTTAAATATCCATGCAAGAAACCTGCGGCAAATAAATCTCCTGCTCCTGTAAGATCTTTTATTTTTAAATTTTTTTCAATATCGTTTTCTGTAACTTCATTGTCCAAAATAGAAATGGCTCCTTTTTCTCCACGAGTTATAACTAAAAGTTTTTTAAGATTTTTTCCAAATTCAACAATTTCTTCAAAGTTTTTTGCATTAATCAACGACATGATTTCCTGTTCATTTGCAAAAGTAATATCAAGTTTATTTTTAACTAATTCTAAAAAATGTGGCTTATGTCTATCTACACAAAATTGATCAGATAAAGACATGGCAACTTTATTTGCATTTTTAATGGCTTTTTCAAATGCTCTTTTAGGCTCGCCCTCATCCCACAGATAACCTTCAAGAAATATCATACTTGATTTCTTTACAACTTCAGCCTCAACATCATTTTCATTAATTTTTCCCGCAGTCCCCAAAAATGTGCACATTGTTCTTTCTGAGTCCGGAGTAACCAAAATTAAACAAGTGCCTGTAGGTAGATCCTCTTTTTTTTTATGATAAAAATATTGCACATTTTCAGATTTTAAACCTTCTTCGTATTTACCTCCCAGTTCATCATCGCTAATTTTTCCAATAAAACCAACATGGTTACCCAATTGTGACAGACCAACTATAGAATTTGCCACCGATCCTCCAGATATCGTTCTCTCTATTTTCAGATTTGATAAAAGTGATTTAAATTCTGTTTCATCAAATAAAAGTTTCATTGTACCTTTTGTTAAATTATTCTTAGAAATGAAATCGTCTTGAACTTTGCATATCACATCAACAATAGCATTCCCAATTCCTAAGATTTTCATTTTAAGCTTTTTTTGTTTTTATTGGTTTTTTTCTTTTAGGATAACAAGAAGTACAAATTTTACAAGAAATACCGAAACATTCTCTTGCTTTACAATATTCTCTCCCGTAATAAATTATTTGAAGGTGAAGTTTATTCCAATATTTTTCTGGGAATAAACGTTTTAAATCTTTTTCTGTTTGAATAACATTTTTCCCATTGGTTAAACCCCACCTTTGAGCAAGTCTGTGTATATGTGTATCTATTGGAAATGCAGGGTATCCAAAACCTTGAGACATAACCACACTTGCTGTTTTGTGTCCAACTCCAGGCAACTCCTCCAATTCTACAAAAGTCTTAGGAACTTTACCATTATATTTTTCAACTAAAGTTTTTGAAAGATTGTAAACACTTTTAGCTTTAATTCTGAAAATACCTATACTTCTAATTAATTTTTCAATCTTCTTCCTTCCAAGCTTAACAAAATGTTCTGGTTTATTATATTTTGGATAAATATTTTTGGTTACATTATTAACATTTACGTCTGTGCATTGAGCTGAGAGTAGAACTGATATTAAAAGTGTAAATATATTTCTATGTTTTAATGGTATAGGTGTTGTTGGATAAGTTTTATTGAGAATTTTAAATACTATTTTAGCCCTTTGAATTTCATTCATAATTTAAAATTCAGAAGATTTCTCATTGAATAGAGACCTGGTTTTTTTCTAATTAACCATTTGGCAGCAGTTATTGCCCCATCTGAATATAAAGTCCTATCAAAAGCTTCATGGTTTAATGTAATTATCTCTTTTCCATTTGAAAAATTAACTTCATGTTGACCAATAATTTCACCTTTTCTTATTGAATTAAAATTAATTTTTCTTCCATAAGGAAAATTTTTTTTATTTAAATATTTTTTTCCTATCATTTTATAAAAGTCTTTATTTCTTCCTACGGCAATTCCTTTCCCAAGCATCAAGGCTGTTCCAGATGGATGATCTTTTTTATGTTTGTGATGTATTTCAAAAACTTTACTTAAGTAATTATTACCTAGCGATGCCGATGTGATTTCGGTCAGGTACATGAGTAAATTAATCCCAAGGCTCATGTTTCCTGCTTTTAAGATTGGGATTTTTTTAGAAAACTTATTTATAAGATCTTCCTCTTTTTTTGTAAAACCAGTTGTGCCAATTACTACTTTTTTCTTTAATTTTGCCGCTATTTTCAAAACTTCGAATGTGCATTTAGGTATAGTGAAATCTATTATGACATTTGCTTTACTAAAAGCACTTTCAGAATTTAACTCTGGTTTAATCCCACCAATTTTATTACTTATAGAGAAATTTTCTGTAAGAGTTACTAATTTTACTGATTTATCTTTAAGTGCAGATTTAATTAGCTGCTTACCCATTCTCCCCATGCATCCTGTAATTGCTAAATTAATATTACTCATTTAATATCGTCCACAGATATTATCATTTAGAAAGAAAAAATCACAATTATTTTGAAGTTACTTTTTTTCTAGCACAAATAAAGCATCTAATTCCAAATGGTAAGCTAAATTTTCTTAATTTACTCTCAATAAAAAAAAGCAATTTAATAATTGTATTATTTGACAAATTTGCTTGCTTGGAAATTATATTCTTACTTCTAAAAATTTTATTAAATAATTTTACTAATATAAATATTGGAAAAACAAAAAAACCTAAATGTGTCTTTCTCTCAATTACAAAACCAGCATTTTCGATTTTTTTTATTAAATCAAACATTTTGTATCTCCTAAAATGTAGCAGCTGCTTATCATATTCATCATATAAAAATTTACCAGCAGGAACTTCTAAAATTAGTAATCCATCATCACATAAAAGTTTATTAGCTTCGTTTAAAGCTTTTGAATCATTTTCGATATGTTCCAGAACATTTAACATAATTACAGTATTGCAAAAATTATCTGGAAATGGATTCTTTAAAATATCAAATACTACAAATGGAATATTTTTATATTTTTCTGCAATTTTTTTAACAGATTTTTTCAAAACATCTGACCCAATATAATAATTAGTACTAATTGAATCTATTTCGTTTATTAAATTTCCACTAGAGCAGCCAATTTCTAAAATTACATTCCTTTCAAATTTATTATATTTTTTTAAAAAAAATTTGCACATATTTCGTGATGAAACATCTATAGGATGATTGGATCCAATTTCATGATCAATCATTTCTGTGTGGTCTTCAGACCATCCTTCTAGATTATCTGAGTATTCTAAAACTTTTTTTTTTTCAGAACAATTAGATATATTACTAAATTTACCATCTATAAATTCAAATTGTTCACCTTTTTTACTTGGATGTGGAAACTTTTGTTTCATCAATTTTTCCAAAAGCTTTTAGCTTTTTGAAAGAATTTTTTTATACTTGGATTAGATTTTTCGTTTTCTATTTCTCTAAATTTTTCAAGTAAATCTTTTTGTTCTTTGTTTAAAGATACTGGAATTTCAGTATTTACTTGCACATACAGGTCACCAAAATCGCCCCCTCTCATATAAGGCATACCTTTTCCTTTTAATCTAAATTGTTTACCGCCTTGAGTTCCTGCAGGGATTTTTATTTTAGCTTTACCACCATCAATTGTTGGAATCTCTATTGAAGCACCAAGAGCGGCATCTGCAATAGAAACAGGGCACTCAAAAAAAATAAGTTTTCATCCGATCTTTTAAATAACTCGTGAGAGTGAACATTTATGAATAAATACAAATCACCACTACTACCACCTTTTGATCCAGCTTCACCTTTACCTGCAAGTCTTATTCTGGTCCCATCATCAACACCTTTTGGAATAGTAACTGATAATCTTTTTGAAGCCTGTTTTTTACCTTGCCCATTACAACTTGAACAAGGATGAGTAATTTCCTCACCAGCACCTGCACATTGGGGACAAGTTTGTTGCACTGTAAAAAAACCTTGGCTAGATCTTACTTGTCCATGTCCTCCACACATAGAGCATGCTCCAGCTTGATGACCAGGTTTAGAGCCTGATCCACTACAAGTATCACATTTATCAGACGTGGTAAATTTTATATCTTGCTTTTTGCCAGAAAAAGCTTCTTCCAAAGATATAGATAAATCATACCTTAAGTCTGAGCCTCTATTATTTGATCTTCTTGACCTACGTCCTCCTCCAAAACCTTCTCCAAAAAAGTCTTCAAAAATATCTGAAAAATGATTTGAAAAATCGAAATTTCCAAATCCTCCTCTTCCACCTCCTCCATTCTCAAAAGCAGCATGACCAAAATTATCGTAGTTTTGCTTTCTTTCAGAATTAGATAGTACGTGGTAAGCTTCTGATGCTTCTTTAAATTTTTCTTCAGCACCTTTATCACCTTTATTTTTATCTGGATGATATTTAACTGCGAGCTTTCTGTAAGCTGATTTTATTTGATCTGCAGAAGCGCTCTTATTTACGCCTAAAACTTCGTAATAATCTCTTTTTGCCATAACATGTTATAGACAAACAGTTGTTTTGTTAGGCGCTTTTTTCTTTATTCTCGTCTTTTACTTCTTCAAAATCTGCATCAACAACGTTATCGTCTTTTGTATCTTCTTTCTTTGCGTCTTTTGGAGCATCTTCAGGTTTTGCACTTTGTTGAGATTTATAGATTGCTTCACCTAATTTCATTGATGCCTGAACTAAATCTTGTGTTTTCTTTTTAATTTCTTCAACATCAGTACCTTTAAGGGCATTTCTTAAATTTGCTGATGCGTCCTCAATAGCCTTTTTATCTGCATCTGAAACTTTACTTCCATGTTCTTTCAAATTCTTTTCGGTTGAATGAATCAATGTATCAGCTTGATTTCTTGCATCGACAGCTTCTCTTTTCTTCTTATCTTCTTCTTTATTGGACTCTGCATCCTTTACCATTTGATTAATTTCTTCATCACTCAATCCTCCAGATGCCTGAATTTGAATTTTTTGCTCTTTACCAGTTCCTTTATCTTTGGCCGATACATTTACTATACCGTTGGCATCTATATCAAAAGTTACTTCAATTTGTGGGACACCTCTTGGTGCTGGAGCAATTCCAACTAGTTCAAAATTACCTAAAACTTTATTATCTGATGCCATTTCCCTTTCACCCTGAAGAACTCTAATTGATACAGCTGGTTGGTTATCTTCAGCAGTTGAAAATACTTGGCTCTTTTTTGTGGGTATTGTTGTATTTTTGTCTATAAGTTTTGTAGATACACCACCTAATGTTTCTATTCCTAAAGATAAAGGAGTTACATCTAAAAGTAACACATCTTTTACATCACCTTGTAGTACTCCAGCTTGAATTGCTGCACCCATAGCAACAACTTCATCAGGATTTACTGATTTATTAGGTTCTTTTCCAAAAAAATTTTTTACTTCTTCAATAACTTTTGGCATTCTAGTCATACCACCAACTAATACTATTTCATCCACATCACTTGCAGATAAACCTGCATCTTTAAGTGCAGTTTTGCAAGGCGGTATAGTTCTTGAAATTAGATCTTCTACTAATGCCTCTAATTTAGCTCTAGTCATTTTCAAGTTAATGTGTTTTGGTCCAGTTTTATCAGCAGTAATAAAAGGAAGATTTATCTCAGTTTGTGTTGCTGATGATAATTCTATTTTTGCTTTTTCAGCAGCTTCTTTAAGTCTTTGCAATGCTAATTTATCAGATTTTAAATCAATACCATTTTCTTTTTTGAATTCTGATAGCAGGTAATCAACTATTGCATTGTCAAAATCTTCTCCACCTAAAAATGTATCCCCATTAGTAGATTTTACTTCAAATACACCATCACCTAATTCAAGAATTGAAACATCAAATGTTCCTCCACCTAAATCATAGACTGCAATTTTCTTACTAGCTTTTTTATCTAAACCGTATGCTAAAGAAGCTGCAGTTGGTTCATTTATAATTCTTAAAACTTCAAGACCTGCTATTTTACCTGCATCTTTTGTTGCTTGCCTTTGAGCATCATTAAAATAAGCTGGAACAGTAATTACTGCTTGTTTAACTTCTGAACCTAAATATTTTTCAGCCGTTTCTTTCATTTTTTGAAGTGTGAAAGCTGATATTTGAGATGGTGAATATTTCTGACCTTTCGCTTCAATCCAAGCATCGCCTTTATCTGAATTAACTATTTTAAAAGGAGCAGTCTCAACGTCTTTCTTGACTGTTGGATCATCAAAATTTCTTCCAATTAATCTTTTAACTGCGAATATAGTATTCTCTGGATTTGTGACAGCTTGCCTTTTTGCTGGTTGACCAATTAATTTTTCTCCCTCATCTGTAAATGCTACAACTGAAGGTGTGGTTCTTGCACCTTCCGAATTCTCTAAAACTTTTGCTTGCGTTCCTTCCATAACTGCAACGCAAGAATTTGTTGTACCTAAATCTATTCCTATAACTTTGCTCATAAATTATCCTGATTGGTGCTCATATAAGTGTTAATTTTACAACTACAACCATAATAAATAATTAATTTTTAGCCTCTTTTTCATGATTTTTATGGTTTTTTTGGTAATTCAGCTTTTCTTCATGCTTTTCTTCAATTTTTTTAGATACAGCTACCAGGGAGGGTCTTAGCAACCTATCCTTCATCATAAAACCTTTTTGAATTTCTTGAACAATTGTACCTTGATCCTTGGAATTATCCTCAACTTCCATCATAGCTTGATGTAAATTTGGATCTAGTTTTTCATTAAGTGCTTTAATTGGCTCAATATTGTTTTTTTTTGAAAATTGAAATCATATCTTTGTTGATAATATCAATATGCTCTATCAATTTTTTTAGTGTGTCTTTATCTTTTATAGTTTCATCATTTTCTAGAGTTTGTTTTGATCTCTCTAAATTATCTAGAAGATTAAGAGTTTCTCTTGCAAATGAATATCCGCCATATTCAAAAGCTTCATCTTTTTCTTTTTCAAACCTTCTTCTCTGATTTTCCATTTCAGCAAATGTTCTAGCAATTTTATCTTTGAGATTTGCAATTTCATCTTCAGGTGAAAGCTGTTCTTCTTTCTCTTCAGTCTCTTTTGGATCATTTTTGTCTAAACTTAGCTCCGAATTTTCTTCTTTTAAATTTGGATCTTCTTTATTTGGTAATTTTTCTTTTTCCATTAAGATCTATATGGTAAGAAATTCATGAATTTCTAGATGTTAAAAAAAAAAATAAAAGAAATAGTAGTAGGGTCAAATAATGAAGGAAAAATTAAAGAAATTAGAGATTTACTGCCCAAATACTACAATATCACTTCTCCAAAAGACTACAGTCTCAAAAGCCCAAAAGAAAATGGTGATACTTTTTTGAAAAATTCTTTAATCAAAGCTAAATATTTTTCAATAAAAACAAAAAAAATATGTATAGCAGATGATTCTGGGCTTGAAGTTGAAATGTTAAACAATCAGCCGGGTATTTATTCAGCAAGATGGGGTGGAAAAAAGGGGGATTTTAATTTGGCAATTTCCAAGGTTTATAAAAAGCTTTCGAGACTAGACAAAAACTGGAAGTCAAAAAAAGTTAAAGCTAGATTTATTTGTGCTTTAACTGTTTATGGAATAAAAAAAAAACCCATTCAATCACTAGGAATTGTTAATGGAAGAATTTCTAAAAAAAAAATTGGAAATAAAGGTTTTGGCTATGATCCAATTTTTATTCCTGAAAATAAAAAATTAACATTTGGTCAAATGAATCAAAAATTAAAATTTAGGAATGACCATCGATCGAGAGCTTTCAAAAAAATTAGAAAATTTCTTTAAAATTATTTTCCTTTATTTCATAAAAGTTTAATTGATGTGTGATTGTTTTTTTATTTATCTCAAAGATACCTATTTTACCTTTAAATTTATTTTTCTTAAAAAATAAATTTTCATCAGTCTTAAGATCATTGTTTATTAATAAGTAATAAACTAATCCAATAAGATCATAACTTAAAAAAGAAATTTGGTTTGGTACAGATTTGAAGTTTTCAATATAGTCTTTCTGGAATATTTCAAAATTACCCTTATTTATTGATGGGAAATACATTGGTTGTAATGAGGTTTCTTTTAAAAGACTTTCATCAAACCATTGGTTCATTGTAATGTATTTTATCCTTTCCGAGGATACATCAGTATATAATAAAGATGTTGCAACACTTTTTAGACTTTCACTAAAATCTGCAATTATGACTGAGTCAAAATTGATAAAGCCTAAAGTGTCCTTTTTTTTTAATTCATCTAATTTTTTTTTTTTATTTAAAGTATTTGAGTTTTCAATTCTTTTAATTTCGTTTTCTAAATTTTTTTTTCTTTGTTGATATCTTGTTAAATCTTCTATTTGTTTTGTTAGTAATGTTGGATCTTTGCTGTAAATAAATTTTTCTTTAAACAGTAAATTAGACTTCCCAATGGCTTCTTCTATTTCTCTTTTATAGTCTGTTTCAGGTATCAAAAATATTGTATTTTTTAAATTATTCTTGCTCAAATATTTTTTAATTGTATTTAACTGAGATATTGCATTTACTCCTCCAGAAATTACATTTTTTGGATTATTTCTAATTTTATTTGTAAAAGATAAAAATGTTAATTCATCTAATTCGTCTAAATACTTGTTGCTTTCGTTGAACACAGGTCCAATAATTATTTTTACACCTTTATTGTAAAGCTCTTTTGATACTTTTAGTGTATCTATTGGATTTGCTTTGGTATCCTTAGGTATTACTGTAATTCTTTTATCGTCAATTTTATTCAATGCCATTCTAGTTGATTTAAGAATTGATTTACCAATATAAGAATATTCACCTGATAAAGGCACTATTAAACCTATTTTAATTCTCTCATCTGATGTAGCCTTATAAGTACTTAAAACGATAATAAGAAAAACTTTGAATATTATGATATAAAATCTCTTCATAGTCTTTAAATGTATAATTTAGAATTAAATGATATTTTAAAACCTGGGCTATATTGTGTTTCAACACCAATAGGTAATTTAGGTGATATTTCCTTTAGAGGTATATATATTCTTAATAAATCAGACTTAATTTTGTCAGAAGACACAAGAGTTTCGAGTAAATTATTGTCAAAGTTTAATATTAAAACTAAATTATTATCAAATCATAAATTTAATGAAAAAAAAAATGTTAACAATGTTTTAAATTTATTAAAAAAAAAATAAAATAATTTCTGTTATTTCTGATGCTGGCACACCTTCAATTTCTGATCCAGGTAAAATTTTAATAAATGAATGCATAAAGAATAAAATAGATATATTCCCAGTGCCAGGACCATCAGCAGCTACAGCCGCTTTTTCTATAAGTGGTTTTTCAAATAATTTCTTTTTTTGTGGCTTTTTACCTGAAAAAAAAATTTCATATTGATAAACTTTTTAAAAAAGTTTCAAAATTAAATTGCTCAATAATATTTTTTATATCACCTAAAAAAATAAAAAAAATCACATCTCATATTCAAAAACATTTTAATGATAGAGATATTTTAATCGCCAGAGAAATGACAAAATTACATGAGGATTATATTAGAGATAAGGTAAAAAATCTTAACAATATTAAAATATCTGAAAAAGGTGAGTTGACTATTGTTATATCAGAGAATTTAAACTCACAAAATAGGTTACAAGTAATTGAAGAATCAGTTAAAAAAAAAATTGATAAACTTTTAAAAAAAATGTCAATTAAAGATATAACATCAAAAATAAATATTGAAAATAAAATATCAAAAAAAATTATTTATGATTATTGTTTGAATAAAAAAAATGAAACTTAAAAATTTTATACTCATATTATTATTTATATTTATATCGGGCTGTATTGGTTACTCTTCAACTGGTCTCTTAGGCACTGGAGTTTCTATAGCAATGGATCCAAGAACAATAGGCACACAGATCGATGACTCTTTAATGCAAAAAAATTTAAGAGCAAAATTAATATTAATGGATAAAGGGTATTTAATAAGTGTTAAGACTAGAGTTTTGGACGGCAGAATATTCATAACAGGTAAAGTGAACACTGTAGAAGAAAAACTAAAAATTACAAAATTGGGTTGGGAAATAAAAGGGGCAAGGTCAGTTAAAAATGATTTGAAAATTAAAGAAAAATTTAACTTTAAGCAGACTGCAAAAGATGTTTTGATAACTTCTCAGTTACGAACAGCATTTATAACTAATAAAAAAATAAAAGCTGCAAATTATGACATAGATACTTATAAAAAAATAATTTATGTTTATGGCATATCTCAAGATGAAGAAGAAAGAGCTGAAGTTATAAACGAAGCCAAACAAGTGCTTGATGTTGAAGATGTAGTTACAAGCATTTTTTTAGTTGAGGACTTAAGAGTAGTAAAAAACTAATTAGGTTTTTTGTAATTAATCACACCTGCTGAATATGCCGCAACAGATGCTAAATTTAATATGTCAGATGTTGATGATCTTAATGGTGCAATTTCAATTGCCTGACCTAGACCGATTAACAGTGGTCCAATAACTTTAGCCCCACCTAAAGTTTTCATTATTTTATAAGTTATTGCAGCACTATGTTGCCCAGGCATAATTAATATATTTGCATTACCAACAATCTCAGAGAATGGGTAAAGATCTTTATATTCATCACTTAAGGCCACATCGGGCTGCATGTCTCCATCAAACTTAAAATTAACCTTTTTATTTTTTAAAATTTCCACTGCATCTCTTATATGTTTAGTTCTAGCTGTGATCGGTTGACCAAATGTTGAGTGTGAAAGAAAAGCAACTTTTGGTTCAAAACCAAATAATTTTGCTACTCTAGATGCAGAAATAGCTATTTCAGAAAGTTGTTCAGATGTTGGATATTCATGAACACTTGTATCTGCAATAAAAACTGTTTTGCCCTTATTTACAATCATGTTCAATCCAAACATAATTTCTCCCGGTCTAGCATCTATGACTTTTTTTACTTTATCAAGAGATTGCCCATACCTTCTCGAATTTCCTGTAACCATTGCATCAGCATCTCCACAAGCTACCATACACGATCCCCAAATAACTCTATCATTTCTTACCATTTTATCACAATCTCTCTCTAGTAGGCCTTCTTTCCTCTGTAGTTTTTTAAACAAATAATTCACATATTTTTTTCTTTTTTCACTTAAAGTAGAGTTTACAATTTCAATATCAAAGTTTTCTCCGTAACCAATCTCTTTAAGCTTTTCTTTAACTACTTTTTCTTTAGCGACCAAAATAGGCGTGCCTAGTCCACTATTTTTAAATGCTATTGCAGCTTTTAATGTATTTTCATCTTCACCGTCTGCAAAGACAACTTTTTTATTTGTTTTTTTGATCTGATTATTTATTCCTTGCATAATTGTGACAGATGGGTCTAACCTTTGTTTAAGTTGCTCAGCATATTGTTCAAAATTTTCTATTTTTTTTCTAGCAACTCCAGATTTTATAGCAGCTTTTGCTACAGCCACCGGTATTACACTTATAAGTCTTGGGTCAAATGTAGATGGTATGATGTATTCTTTTCCATAATTCGGTCTTTCTCCACCCATTGCAGCGGCAACTTCATCAGGTACAAATTCTCTTGCAAGTGATGCAATAGCATTAGCTGCTGCAACTTTCATTTCTTCATTTATAGTTTTTGCTCTAACATCCAATGCTCCCCTAAATATATATGGAAATCCAATTAAGTTATTTACTTGGTTTGGATAATCAGATCTGCCTGTTGCAATTATTGCATCATTCCTGACATCTTCAATGTCTTCTGGTTTTATCTCAGGATCTGGATTTGCGCAGGCAAATATAATTGGTTTTTTTGCCATTTTTTTAACCATACTTTTTTTAACAACGCCGGCAGCAGATAATCCTAAAAATACATCTGCATTTTTCATAGCGTCATCTAAACTTTTATCTTTTGTTTCAACTGCAAACTCTTTTTTCCAAGAATTAATGTCTTTTCTATTTTTATTTATAACTCCTTTTGAATCCAACATTTTTATGTTATTTTTTGGAATACCAGTGCTTCTAAATAATTTTGCACATGCCATAGCTGCAGCGCCTGCACCATTTATAACTATTTTAATTTTGTCTAAGTTCTTTTTTGCAATATCCACTGCGTTAATTAATGCAGCTGTTGTTATAATTGCTGTCCCATGTTGATCGTCATGAAATACAGGAATATCTAAAATTTTTTTTAATTCTTCTTCAATTATAAAACAGTTTGGAGCTGCAATATCCTCAAGATTTATGCCACCAAAACTTTTTGCTATATTTTTTATGGAATTAATTATCTCTTTTGTATCCTCTGAGTCTATTTCTAAATCTATAGAGTCAATATCTGCAAATCTTTTAAATAGAACAGCTTTTCCTTCCATAACCGGTTTTGATGCTATAGCACCCAAGTTTCCTAGCCCCAATATTGCTGATCCATTACTAATTACTGCAACTAGGTTTCCTTTAGTTGTATATTCATATGCTAATTCAGGGTTGCCAGCTATTGCTTTTACAGGAGCCGCAACTCCAGGAGAATAAGCTAAAGCTAGATCTCTTTTTGTAGTTACAGGTTTAGATGAAACAATCTCTATTTTGCCAGATTTATCATTAGTATGAAAATCTAAAGCTTCTTTATCAGAATAATGTTCAATTTTGTTTTTTTTCATTATTTGTTAGATATACAAAAGGATTAAGTTACTAATATGATTTATGAATTTAATTAAGTCAACAGGCACATTTAGTCTGTTTGTTATACTAAGCAGAATTTTAGGATACATTAGAGACTTTTTTATAGCCATTTATCTTGGTTCGGGACCAATTGCTGATGCATTCTTCGTTGCATTTAGAATACCAAACACATTTAGAAGATTATTTGCAGAAGGTACTTTTAATGCAGCATTTGTTCCATCTTATACATCGGAACTTCTGTCCAGTAAAAGAAAAGCTCAAAAATTTGCAAACTCGGTATTTAATTTATTGGTCTTAGCACTTTTAAGTTTAACAATACTAGTTGAGATTTTTATGCCAACCTTTATAAAATTGATTGCACCTGGCTTTTCAGATTTAGGTGAAAAGTTTAAATTAGCAGTTGATTTAACAAGAATTACTTTCCCTTTTTTATTTTTTATAAGCATAGCTTCCTTTTTTTCAGCAATTTTAAACTCTCACAATAAATTTGCTGCTGCTGCAGCTGCTCCACTCTTTTTAAATATAATATTAATAATATGTTTCCTTTTTATAAAAAATGACACTGGTTTAGTTTATTATCTAAGTTATGCAATAACATTTGCAGGAATTGTACAGTTTATATTTTTAATCATTTTTACTAGAAAATATTTTTATCCAAGTTTTAAATTCAATTTCCACATAGATAACAGAATAAAATTCTTTTTTAAAAAGCTCTTGCCAAGTATATTTTCATCTGGTGTTACTCAAATTAATATACTAGTTGGAACAATAATTGCTTCTTTTCAAGCAAATGCAGTTTCATATTTGTATTATGCAGATAGAATATACCAGATTAACTTAGCAATAGCAGGTATTGCAATCGGTGTAATTATTTTACCCAACCTCAGTAGACATATTAAGAGTAAAAATAAAATTAAATTGGAAATTTTACAAAATAAATCTTTAGAGTTGAGTTTATTTTTAAGTATTCCTGCAACATTTGCATTAATTTTTGCTTCTGAAGAAATTGTTTCTGCGCTTTTTGGGTATGGATCTTTTAACGAAGAAAGTGTTAAAAATTCAGCTTATGCATTATTTTATTTTGCATTGGGTCTACCTGCATTCTCAATTATAAAAATATTTTCAAGTTTTGTATTTGCCAGAAATGACACCAAAACACCTTTTTACTTTTCATTAATTTCTGTAATTTTGAATATTGTTATTAGTGTATCATTATTTAGTAAAATAGGTTTTATTATAATTCCTATAGCAACAACCATTACTTCATGGTTGAATGGATTTTTACTCATGGTATTTGTCTTAAATAAAAATTATTTTAATTTTAATAATTCATTTTTTACACAGCTCTTTAAAATATTTATTTCAAATATTATTTCTTTAGGATTATTTAAAATATTAATAAATTATTTTAGTAATTATTTTATATTTTCGTATAGTTATAAATTTTTAGCAATTATATTATTAGTTCTTTTAATTTTTGCTTTTTATTTGTTGATTTCAATACTCATTAAGGCCTTTAAAATATCTGATATTAAATTAAACTATTAAAATATGTCAAAAAAAATTTTTTCTGGAGTTCAACCAACAGGAAATTTACATCTTGGTAATTATATAGGTGCAATAAAAAATTTTGTTGATTTGCAAAACAATAAAGATAACAGCTGCATCTTCTGTGTTGTTGATCTTCATGCCATTACTGTGATGCAAGACCCGATAGAATTAAAAAATAATATTAGAGAGACAGCTGCAGCATTTATCGCAAGCGGCATTGATCCAAATAATAGTATAATATTTAATCAATCCTTAGTTCCTGCACATTCTGAAGTTTCTTGGATTTTGGGATGTATTGCTAGAATGGGATGGCTTAATAGAATGACACAATTCAAAGAGAAAGCTGGAAAAGACAAGGAAAAAGCTAGTGTTGGTTTATATATTTATCCAGTTCTAATGGCCTCTGATATTCTTTTATACGATGCTACTCATGTGCCGGTTGGAGATGATCAAAAACAGCATTTAGAACTTTGTAGAGATATAGCTCAAAAATTTAATAATGAATATAAGTGTGCAGATTTCCTTAGACCACCCGAGCCACTTATACAAAAACATTTTTCAAGAATAATGAGTTTAAAAGATGGAACAAAAAAAATGAGCAAGTCGGATATTGCTGAAGGCAGCAGGATTAACTTAACAGATACTGAAGATCAAATTGTTAATAAAATAAAAAAAGCAAAAACAGATAATGATACTTTGCCTGGGAATGAAGATGAACTAAAAGGTAGACCTGAAGCAGAAAATTTAATGGGTATTTACTCTAGTTTAAGTAATCAAAATATCACTGATACATTAAATGAATTTGATGGAAAAAATTTTTCTGATTTAAAAAATAAACTATCTGAAATAATTGTGACTAAACTTTCACCTATAGCAAAAGAAATACAAAAATTGCTGTCAGATAAAAATTATATAGATCAAATTTTAGAGGATGGCGCAGCAAAAGCACATAATATTTCATCTAAAAAAGTTAAAAAGATAAAAGAAATAGTTGGTTTTTAGTCATTTAATATTTTGAAATAAACATTATAAAAGAGTCATGTTTATACAAACTGAAAATACACCAAACCCAAATTCATTAAAGTTTCTACCTGGAAGGAAGGTATCTAATAGTGGTCCTTTAGAAGTTTTAAATCAGAAAGATACAAATAATTTATTGATAAAGAACTTATTACAAATAAATGGGGTGACTGGAGTATTTTTAGGAGAAGATTTTTTTTCGATAAATAAAGAAGAGAATAAAAAATGGGAAGATATTCAGCATATTGTTATATCTTATGTAAATGAGCATTATGCGAATGGTAATACTAGCATTATTGATAAAACAAGTGAAGAAGATCAAAACAAAAATTATTCAGAGATAGAAAAAAAAATAATAAGTATTCTAGATTCCAAAATAAGACCTGCTGTTGCAAGAGATGGAGGAGATATAAAATTTCAAGAATTCAAGGATGGAAAAGTTAAAGTTTTATTAAAAGGCAGCTGTTCAGGCTGTCCATCTTCAACTCTCACTTTAAAAAAAGGTGTAGAAAACTTGCTTTGTCATTACATTCCTGAGGTTAAAGAAGTTTTAGCTGTATAATTAATTAATAATAATTATATTTAGACCAATGGTTAGACTTACAAAAAAAAAAAGTATTAAACAGAAGCAAAAGAAAAATAACATATTTAGATTTTCAGCTATAAGTCTTTTAGTGATTTTCTCATTTTTTATTTTACCAACTGTGAACAATTTTTTAGATAAAAATTTTAATTTAAACAAATCGATTATCTCAAACGCGGGTGTAAATTTTGACCAAGAACTAGAAAAAAGAAAAAAGATCCTTGATGGTGAGAAAGAAACTAAAACAAAAAATCTGAGTTTAAAAAACATTTTTGCTGATATTGATTTTTTCAGCACAGATGATGAGGGGCAAAATTCTATAAGATTTGATGCAAGAACAATTGAGCAATTGTTTAAAGATACAAATTATAATCTTGAAAGAGTTAGAGAGACTAAGTTAGTAAATATAGGTAATAAAATTGATCATCTACCACAAGAGATTAAAAGTATTGAGAGCTCAGAAAAAAGAAAAAAACTATTTATCCAAATAGTTTTACCGTTAATCGTAGAAGAGAACGCTAAAATTCGGCTTGATAGAAGGGAATTATTTAGAATATTGGGCAAAAATATCAACACGCAGAAAGAAAAGTATTGGTTAAAAGAAAAATTTAAACAATATGGTTTAAGAGATGGAGATTTTTATTCACTGAAAGTTAGAATGGATGAAATACCAGTCTCATTAGCACTAGCTCAAGCTGCTAAAGAAACTGGATGGGGTACATCGAGATTTGCACAAGAGGGTAATGCATTATTTGGGCAATGGACATGGACTGGCGAAGGAATTAGACCAGCAGGTGTTGATAAAGATGCAAAACACAAAGTTGCAAAATTTGCAGTTCTTAAAGCATCAGTTAGAGCATATCAGCGAAACTTAAATACTCATAGCAGTTATATCGATTTTAGAAAAGAGAGAGCAATCCAACGAGACAACGATGAAAAATTAGATAGTTTAAAGCTGGTAAATTATTTAGATAAATACGCGGAAACAGGGCAACAATACATTGACGTGTTAAAGCAAATTATAAAGCAAAATTCTCTTACAGATTTTGATGATGTAAATGTAATGCCTACAAGTAATAAGACTAAAAAATTAATTTAATTTTGAACAAATTGGAAACCTGAAAATCTCCACCCATCTTCATCTTTTAAAGAACAGTTAATTCTGCCTCTTCTTTCAATAAATTTTTCTGAAAAATTAATATTTAATATATTGTCAATTAATACAATTTTTGTTTTTCTCCATCTCGAGCCTTCATTTGAAAAGCAATTAATGTTTTCTAAATTTTTTTGATCTTCAAAAAATTCTATCGTCATTTTAGGTGGATTTTCGTCATCATTCATAAATTTGTTTTCAGGCTTAATAATTTTATACTGAAGTGGCAAATAAGATATTACTTCTTTAAATCTTTTTATTTCTCCATATTTTTCGTTTATAGGGAATCTTGGTAGTTCATATCTATCTTTGTTTAAATCAATAACACCTGAATGTTGGCCAAATGCAAATTCAAAATTGTTCGAGATATAATTTTTCTGCTCTAAATTATATTCGCCAAAGGGATAAGAAAAAAAAATTGGATTATAACCTAATCTATTTTTAAAAATTTTAATTGACGCCTCAATATCTTCTACAAACTTTTGAAAAGTAAATTTAGTTAAATAATCATGTGAATGTGAATGATTACCAATGTACGCAAAGCTCTCTTTTTCTACTTCTTTTATTTGGTCCCAACTCATATATCCTCTATTCCCAACCGCCTCTGTTGAGACAAATAAAATAAAAGGAATTTTTTCCTCTTTTAAGATTGGCCAAGCATTTTCATAAAAAGATGTGAAAGCATCATCAATAGTTAATAAAATTTTTTTTTGTTCCTTTACCTTTTTAAAACTTTTTGAAAATTCATCAGGATTAAAAAAATTTAAATTATTTTCTTTTATTAAATTAATATGTTTTTTAAATATATCTAATCTTATATTTGTTGATGGATACTTATTTTCTTCAAATCTATGATACATAATTGCCAAAACACCTTGTTCATTTTTAAAAAATTTTTTATTTACTACTTCAGCTTTAACGTTTAAAAAAATAATAAAAAAAATGAATACTTTAGTTATTAACGCTGCAGATGATAAAATTTTATTTTCTCTCATAACCAACATAGAATCTTATACTACCGCTCATATAAACAGTAGAGAAAATTTTGATAAAATAATGATATTAATTTTGAATTTTCTTAAAGAACATGATTCAAATTTAGATAAAATAAGTGAAATCTTTGTAAATCAAGGTCCTGGCAAAATCTCAGGTATTAGAAATTCGATAGCAATTGCTAAGGGCATTGCTTTTGCAAAAAATATTAATTTATATGGATTTTTGAGCGAACAATTAAAAGATAAAGATGTAGATCACCTAGTAAAAGTTGATAAAAAAAATTTTACAAATATTAATTTGATTAAACCCCTTTACTCGAGTTAAAATATATTATGCTAGAAACTATTGAAGAAAAATGTCAAAAAAATGGAGTCAAACTCACAGATCAAAGAAGGATAATTGCTAGAGTAATATCCGAATCTAAAAAAACATATGGAGAATCTGACCACCCAGATGTTGATGAATTATATAATAGAGTTTCTCAAATAGATTCTAAAATTAGTATTGCCACAGTTTATAGAACTGTTAAGCTTTTTGAGGAAGCGGGTATATTAACAAAGCATGATTTTAAATCTGGAAAGGCGAGATATGAATTAAATGATGATCATAATCATTTAATTGATATAAAAACCGGAGAAATAATAGAATTTGTTGACGAAGAGATCGAAGAATTACAAAAAAAAATCGCTGATAAATACGGCTATAAGCTCGTTGATCATAAATTAGAACTATACGGAGTCAAAAAAAAGTAATTAATGCTTAAAAAGGTTTTTATAAAGACATTTGGTTGTCAAATGAATGAGTATGACTCCAACAGGATATACGATGCAGTTAGGGCTATAGGTTACAATAAAACTGAAAATCAGGATGAAGCTGATTGTTATATTTTAAATACTTGTCACATTAGAGATAAAGCTAAAGATAAAGTTTATCATGAGATTGGAAGAGTTAAGAAATTATACAAAGATAAAAAAAAACCAATAATGGTAGTTGCAGGTTGTGTAGCTCAAGCTGAAAATACAGAGATGCTCAATAGAGAAAAATATATAGATTTAGTTATAGGTCCACAATCTTATCAAAAAATAAACAAACTTTTAAAAAATTTTGAGGAAAAAGAAAAAGTTGAAGAAACTGAATTTGACTCCGTTTCTAAGTTTAGGTACTTCGATAATATTAAAAATAATAATACCAATGTTTCATCTTTCTTAACGATTCAAGAGGGTTGTGATAAGTTTTGTCACTTTTGTGTTGTCCCTTATACGAGAGGTCCAGAGTACTCTAGACCATTTAAAAGCATTATAGATGAAGCTGAGAGATTGATAAAGAACGGATCTAGAGAAATTACTTTTCTTGGCCAAAACGTAAATGCATATTCTTATATAGATGGATCCAGAGAGTACCGACTTTCCGATCTTATCAATACACTCAACAAATATAACGAAATAAGTAGAATTAGATATACCACCTCTCATCCAAGAGACATGACTGATGATCTGATTGAATGTTATAAAAATTCAAAAAAATTAATGCCATTTGTACATTTACCAATTCAAAGCGGTTCTGATAGAGTATTAAAAATGATGAACAGAAAGCATACTGTAAATTATTATTTAGATATTTATGAAAAATTAATCAAAATTAATCCTGATATAAAATTTTCTAGTGACTTTATTATTGGATACCCTGGAGAAACAGATAATGATTTTAAAGAAACCGTAAATTTAGTTGATAAAATTAAATTTATAAATTCATTTTCTTTTATTTTTAGTCCGAGACCAGGAACAAGAGCTGCAGAATTAGAGATTACAGATAAAAATAAACTTAAAAATAGGCTGATAACTATTCAAAAAAAATTATTTAGTAATCAAATAGAATTGAACAAATCTTTAGAGGGCAAAACCCTAGAGGTACTTGTGGAAAATAAACTTGAAAATCAAAATAAATTTTTTGGACGAAATAAATTTTTAAATTCTGTAATTTTTGATGGTAATGAAAATCATGTTGGTAAATTAATACACGTTAATATTGAAAAAAGTAATCAAAACTCTTTATTTGGTAAAGTTATAGATGAAATGAAAGCAGCATAATTTGAAAAATTTTGCAAAATCAAAAATTAATCCTGATTTAAAATATGTATATTCAGAAAACAATGCCTTAAGTATTGTATTTCAAAGCAATGAATTACTTTTGGGTGTTTTAGGAGAATTTAATAACAACTTAAAAGAATTAGAAAAAATTACAAACACAAACATTTATTCAAGAGGAAATTCAATTTTATTAAAAAATACTACTGAAAAAAATGAGTTAATAAAAAATGCGATCCAATTTCTTGTCGATCAATTTTTAAATAATGGAACATTAGAAAAAAAGGATATAGAGTCATCTGTAAACAAATTTATGATTGATGAGAAAGTTACAAATAAAAGTGAAAATGTAGAATACATAATAAAAACTCCAAAAAAATCTGTAATACCAAGATCAGAGAAGCAAAAAAAATATATAAGAGCATTAAAAGAATCAGATATTGTTATTTCTACAGGACCAGCTGGAACTGGTAAAACTTTTTTAGCTGTTGCAGTTGCTTTAACAATGTTACTCGAAAAAAAAATAGAGCGTATCATTTTATCTAGGCCAGCAGTTGAGGCAGGAGAAAGATTAGGTTTCTTACCAGGAGATATGAGAGAAAAAGTTGATCCTTATTTAAGACCTCTTTACGATTCATTGTATGACTTATTAGATTTTGAGAAAATTCAAAAAAAAATAGAAGTTGGAGATATTGAAATTGCACCACTTGCTTTTATGAGGGGAAGAACTTTAAAAAACTCTTTTGCAATCCTTGATGAAGCACAAAATGCTACTGATACTCAAATAAAAATGTTCTTAACAAGAATTGGTGAAAATTCTAAAATAGTTATTAATGGTGATCCTTCCCAAATAGACTTACCTAACAAAACCATGTCAGGTCTGAACAGATCAAAAAAATTACTTGGTCATTTAAAGGAGATATCCGTAGTAGATTTTGATCATACTGATGTCGTAAGACACCCACTAGTTTCCAAGATAGTCAAGGCTTATTCTGATAAAAATTCAGATTAATGATTAAAGCCAACATAGTTATAGACAAAAAAATTTGGGAAAAAAAATTAAAAAAACCAGAAATTTACTTCAAAAAAAAATTAAACAAATTATCTAAATTAGGCTCCTTCAAAAATAAAAACCAAGAATTCACTGTAATGCTTACTAATAATAAAAAAATGAAAGATTTAAATGCAAAATTTAGAAATAAAAATTTGTCAACAGATGTACTTTCTTTTCCTCTAAAAGCTAAATTAAAAAATAAATTATATTTAGGAGATATAGCAATTTCTTTTGAAATAATTAATAGAAGAGCAAAATCATCTAGCTTTGATCATGAATTAGATAAAATGTGGATACACGGTTATTTACATTTATTAGGATATGATCATAAGAAAAATAAAGATTATTATTTAATGAAAAAAAAAGAAAATTTAATATTTAAAAAATTGAATAAAATAAATTGAACTCTATTCTAGAAAATAAAGCGTTCCTATTTTTAATATGTTTACTTTTGGGTATACTAACTTCATTTAGTTTACCTCCTTACAATTTATTTTTTATTAATTTTTTAACACTTCCAGTATTACTTTACATACTTGTTAATAATGTAGATAAAAAAACTATTTCATTTTTTGTTGGTTGGATCTTTGGGTTTGGATATTTTATATCAAGCCTTTATTGGATTACAAATTCTTTGACATTCGATATAAATTTCAAATTTATCATTCCATTTGCATTAATATTAATCCCTTTATTTTTGGGAATATTTTACGGTTTGGTAACTTTTCTATGTAAATTTTTTAACTTAAAAAATAAATTCTCATCAATTTTAATCTTTTCAATTTTTTTTGGTGGAATTGAGTTTCTAAGAAGTTTTATTTTCGGGGGCTTTCCATGGAATTTAGTAGTTTTCAGTCTTTCAAATAACTTACCTTTTTTACAAATTTTATCTTATATAGGCACTTATTCATTAAATTTATTATCAATAACTATATTTTTATTACCAGTAATATTTTTTTTTAAATATAAAAGTTTAACCAAGTTTTTAATTTTTAGCCTTAGTTTAATTTTAGTAGTAACCAATTTTTTTTTCGGAAAAATGATTATTAAAAATTATGAAAAAAAGAGACATGATAACTTAAGTTCTATTATCCGAGTTGTCTCACCAAATATACCCATTGAGAGATTTTTAACAAACCAAGATGCTGAGACAAATATTAATGAATTAATTAGTTTAAGCGATCCAGACTATTCTGAAAAAACAATATTCATTTTTCCTGAGGGAATAATTACTAGTATTTATTTTAAAGATCTAAAATTATTTAAAAATACTTTTAAAAAAAAATTAAATATTAATCATAAAGTTATATTGGGAATTAATAGTATTAAAGGAAATAAAATTTACAATTCCTTAGTATTATTAAATAACGACTCCGAATTATTGTATAAATACAATAAGAATAAATTAGTTCCATTTGGAGAATTTTTACCTTTTGAAAATTTCTTCAAAAGAGTAGGTTTAAAAAAAATAACCCAAGGATATCAATCATTTTCAGCTGATAATAAAAGGGAAATTTTAGAAGTTGATGAATTAAAATTTATCCCACTTATTTGTTATGAAATTATTTATTCAGGAAAAATTAATCAAAATAAAAAATACTACGACTTTATATTAAATATTTCTGAAGATGGGTGGTTTGGCAAATCTATAGGACCCGTTCAACATTTATCTCATTCAATATTCAGATCAATTGAGGAAGGAAAGAATGTTATTAGGTCAACAAACAATGGAGTATCTGCTTTAATAAATCCTAAAGGCCAAATTATTAAACAAATTAGTGAGAAAGGATACTTTGATGTAAATAAGATAAAACGTGTTAATAAAACTCACTTTGCTGAACACAGTAATAAGATCTTCTTTTATTTTGTTCTAATTTATATTACTTTCACTGTGATTTTAAAAATTAGGGAGAACAAATGAAGAAAGATTACTTATTTACTAGTGAGTCTGTGTCCGAAGGTCACCCAGACAAAGTATGTGATAGAATTTCAGATATGGTTGTAGATACTTATTTGGCGGCTGAACCTCAATCGAGAGTTGCTTGTGAAACTTTAACGACAACAAATAAAGTTGTCTTAGCTGGTGAAGTAAGGGGCCCTGAAATTAAAAAAGAAGATTTAATAGAAAAAGTAAGGCACTGCATCAAAGATATTGGTTATGATCAAGAGGGATTTACTTGGAAAGAAGCAACATCAATAGAAAGTCATTTGCATTCTCAATCTGCTGATATAGCTATGGGTGTAGACTCCTCTGGAAATAAAGATGAAGGTGCGGGTGACCAAGGAATTATGTTTGGTTATGCATGCAATGAAACTGACGTGCTGATGCCAGCTCCAATACATTATTCTCATAAAATATTAAGACTTATGGCTGAGGATAGAAAATCTGGCAAATTAAAAAATATAGAGCCAGACTCAAAAAGCCAAATTACAATTGAATATAAAGACGGAAAACCATCATCGGTAAAATCTGTAGTTATATCAACACAACACTCTCCAGATGTGAATCAAGCTCAAGTAAGAGATTTAGTTAAGCCTTACATCGAAAGATCAATACCAAAGGAATTGTTAAGTTCATTGCATGAAAAAGAAATTTATGTAAATCCGACTGGAAATTTTGTTATTGGAGGTCCTGATGGAGATAGTGGTTTGACTGGTAGAAAAATTATTGTTGATACTTATGGCGGAGCTGCACCACATGGAGGGGGCGCATTTTCGGGTAAAGACCCAACCAAAGTTGATAGGTCAGCTGCATATGCATCAAGATATTTAGCAAAAAATGTTGTTGCATCAAAAATAGCAGATAAATGTTTGATACAACTTGCTTATGCTATTGGAGTATCAAAACCATTATCAATTTATGTCGATTTATTTGATAACGACAATGAAAAAAATATGTATGTAGAAAAACTTATTCATGAAAATTTTAATCTAAGCCCTAGAGGAATAAGAGAAATGCTTGGATTAAATAAACCTATCTATGAAAAAACAGCCGCTTACGGACACTTTGGAAGAATTCCTGATGATAAAGGCTCATTTTCATGGGAAAAGACAGATAAATCACACATATTTAGCAAGTAAATAAAGTTGAATATTAAAAAAAAATAAATATATTTCAGGAACATTATTGAAATTTCAAAATGGGCTTCGGCCCATTTTTTTTTAGGACTTGTTAATGTTAAATAGAAGAGCAGATAAATTAGAGTTGATAAGAATAGCTGAGGCAGTAGCATTAGAAAAATCTATTGATAAAGAGTTGATTATAGGATCAATGGAAAACGGTATTGCAAAGGCAGCAAAATCTAAATTTGGTTCCGAAAATGAAATCAAAGTTGAAATTGACAGAGAAAATGGTGAAATTGGAATATTTAGAAAACTAGTAATTGTTGAAAATCCTGAAAATTCAAATTTAGAAATAACCCTTAAAGATGCAATAAAAATTAACGAAAAAAATCAAGGAAAACAAATTGGAGATGAGGTACTCCAACCTTTGCCATCTTTCGATTTTGGTAGAATAGCTGCGCAAACCGCGAAACAAGTAATTAGTTTCAACGTAAGAGAAGCAGAAAGAGAGAGACAATATAACGATTTTAAGGATAAAATTGATACTATCTTGAGTGGTATAGTTAAAAGACTTGAGTTTGGAAATGTAATTGTTGATCTAGGAAGAACCGAAGCAATAATTCAAAAAAATGAGATGATCCCAAGAGAAAATATAAAAGCTGGAGATAGAGTAAAAGCTTATTGCTTAGATGTGAGACGAGAACCAAGAGGACAACAGATTTTTCTTTCAAGAGCACACCCTAAATTTATGGAAAAACTTTTCATTCAAGAAGTGCCAGAAATATATGACGGACTTATAGAGATTAAATCATCCTCAAGAGATCCAGGTAGCAGAGCTAAAATATGTGTAAAAGCAATTGATACATCTTTAGATCCTGTGGGAGCATGTGTAGGTATGAGAGGAAGTAGAGTGCAAGCAGTTGTAAACGAACTTCAGGGTGAAAAAATTGATATAGTTAATTGGTCAGAAGATCCTGCAGTAGTAGTTGCTAATGCATTATCGCCAGCTGAAGTTCAAAGAGTGAATGTCGATGAAGAAGGAAGAAAACTTGATGTTATTTTAACAGAGGAAAATTTAAGTAAAGCAATTGGTCGAAGAGGTCAAAATGTTAGATTAGCAACAAAATTAATGAACTATGAAATTAATATTATGACTGACCAAGAAGACTCGGAGAGAAGACAATTGGAATTTAAAGAAAAAACTGATAATTTTGTAAAGAATTTGGAGTTGGATGAAACATTGGGGCAGTTACTTGTAGCTGAAGGGTTTTCATCTATAGATGATATTAAAGATAGCAATCTAGAAGCTTTAATAAAAATTGAAGGTATAGAAGAAGAGACAGCAAAGGAATTAATTGAAAGAGCTAAGGAATTTTACCAAAAAGATCAAGAAGAAATAGCTAACAGAATTAAAGATTTAGGCCTGGAGAATGATTTAATTAATCATAAAGGTTTAACGCCAGGAATGCTTGTAACACTTGGTGAACAAAAAATATTAACATTAAACGATTTTGCCGACTTGGCGTCAGATGAATTGACAGGTGGATACGATGTTGTCAAAGGAGAAAGAGTTAGAATTAAGGGTTATTTGGAAGATTTTGCTCTTTCGAAAAAAGAAGCTGACGATTTAATAATGTCAGCAAGAAATATTGTTTATCAAGATTGAGAAATGAAAAATGGAAAAAAAAAAATTAAAATTATCAATTTCAGGAGCTTCAAAAAAAACAATTAGTAGTATTGAACAAGCGAAATCACAATCAAAGAATACTGTCTTAATAGAAAAAAGATCATCAAGATTTGGAGGTAAGCCAAATTTTTCTAGAGGTGCTAAATCTACAGAAAATAAAGCACAAACTACATTTATCCAAAAAAAAACAATTTTTTCCAAACCCCAATCTCCTATTACATCCGACTTTGAGAAAAGGAAACTGGCTGAGCAAAGAGCTACAAGAAGATTAAAAGGTGAAAATTCTCCAAAAGAAAACAAATCCAACAAATTAGGCGGCAAAAGAAGAGAATTAAAACTTACCATCTCTAGAGCATTAAGTGGAGATGATATTAATATTAGATCAAGAAGTCTTGCATCTCTAAAAAGAGCAAAGCAAAAAGAAAATAGATTGTTAAATAAAGAGGAATTAAAAGAGAATTTTAAGCCAGTTAAAAGAGATATTAATATACCTGAAGTAATCACTATAAGAGAGCTAGCAAATAGAATGGCCGAGCAATCAAGTAGTGTAATAAAACATTTAATGGGTATGGGTGTAACAGTTACAATTAATCATACAATTGATGCAGATACTGCAGAATATTTAGTCAGGGAATTTGGACATAATCCTGTTAAAGAAGAAAAAGCAGAAGAAATCTTAGAAAAAATAAAAGAGATAAAAACACAAAATTTAAAGAGCAGAGCTCCTATAGTAACAGTCATGGGCCATGTTGATCATGGAAAGACATCTGTTTTAGATGTGCTAAGAAAAGCAAATGTTGTTTCCGGTGAATTCGGAGGCATTACACAACATATTGGCGCATATCAGATTGTACATGAAAAAAATAAAATAACTTTTATTGACACCCCAGGTCATGCAGCATTTACTGAAATGCGAGCAAGAGGTTCAAAATTAACTGATATTGTTATTCTTGTAGTTGCAGCAGACGATGGCGTAAAACCACAGACAATAGAGTCTATAAAACATGCAAAAGCTGCCAAGGTCCCCATTGTAGTTGCAATAAATAAATGTGATCTTCCAGAAGCAGACCCTAAAAAAATTAAAAATCAGCTTTTAGAGTATGAACTTATAGCTGAGGATTTATCAGGAGATACTTTAATGGTAGAAATATCTACAAAAACTAAACAAAATTTGGATAAACTAGTAGAGAGTATAATTTTGCAAGCAGAAATATTAGATTTAAAGACTGATTTTGATACTGATGCAAAGGGGATTGTTTTAGAATCCAAAATTGATATAGGAAGAGGACCAATTGCAAATGTAATTGTCACCGCAGGAACTTTAAAAAAAGGGGATTATTTTGTAAGTGGTTTAAAATGGGGAAAGGTCAGAGCTATAATAAATGATCAAGGCAAACATATTGAGAAGGCCGAACCCGCAACGCCAATTGAAATATTAGGTATAAACGGTGCCGCCAAATCAGGAGACGATTTTATTGTATTAAAAAGTGAAAAAGAGGCAAAATCTTTGAGCGACGGAAGAATACAAGAAGCAAAAGAAAATAAAAACTCACTGTCATTTGTAACACAAGACTCAGCTTTTAAAGATACATCATCTCAGGAACTTAATATCATAATAAAATCAGATGTTCATGGTTCTTCTGAGGCTATAAAAAATGCAATAAATAAAATTAAACATGATGAAGTAAAACCGAAAATACTTTTATCAGATATTGGGATGGTTACAGAAACTGACGTCACACTTGCTAAAGCATCCAAAGCTGTAATTATTGCTTTCAATGTGAAGCCTAGTAAAGAAGCAAAAAAAAGAGCGGAACAAGAAAAGATTTCTATATCTAATTTTAATATTATTTATGAAGTTTTGGATTTTATAAAAAGTAAAATGTCTGGTTTATTAACTCCAGAAGTAGACGAAAAAATTATTGGAACAGCAGAGATACTCGAAATTTTTAAAGTTTCAAAAGTTGGAAAAGTAGCTGGCACAAAAGTAACAGAGGGAGAAATTACTCAGGATTCAAATGCAAGAGTTATCAGAGATGGAGCTATAATTTTTAATGGAAAAATAGGCTCAATATTTAGAGAAAAAAATCAAACTAAACAAGTTTCAGCTGGTCTAGAATGTGGAATAACACTTAGAGATTTTGTTGATTTTCAGAAAAAGGACGTAATTGAAGTTTATAATTCTACTGTTACAGAGAGAACAATATAATGACTAATTTAGGAAAACCAGTTACGCAGAGACAGTTAAGAGTAGGAGAGATGATAAAACAAGCTTTGGGGATGTTATTCATTAGAGATGAAGCAAAACTACCTAATTTATCTACAAAAGAAATAACAGTTACCGAAGTAAGGATGTCTCCTGATCTAAAAACCGCAAAAATTTTTGTAATGCCTTTAGGTGGAAAAGATACCGAAGAAGTCGTTGCTAAATTAAAAGAATTTTCATTTGTAATAAGAAAAGTCTTATCAAAAAAGATAGTAATGAAGTTTTTACCAAAACTTTTTTTTGTAAAAGATGATTCTTTTGATTATGCAGAAAAAATTGAAAATTTAATAAAACAAACAAATAAATAAGGAAAAGAAAATGGCGAATAAAACAAAAGAACTATCACTTCATGAAAATGATACAGGTTCATCACAAGTTCAAGTTGCCCAATTAACAGTTAAAATTGAGAACTTATCAAAACATATTAAACAGTTCAAAAAAGATAAACATTCATCTGTTGGACTTTTAAGAGCAGTAAATAGAAGAAAAAAATTATTAGACTACTTAAAGAAAAATAAAATAGAGTCTTATAAAGAAGTAATATCAAAATTAAATTTAAGGAAGTAAATGTTTAAAGTTCTAAAGAAAGAAATAGAAGTAGCAGGGAAAAAAATTAGTTTAGAAACAGGTAAAATAGCAAGACAAGCAGATGGTGCAATTATCGCTCAATGTGGAGAGACAGTAGTTTTAGCAACAGCAGTAGGAGCAAAAAAAGTTAATCCAGATATGGATTACTTCCCTTTATCAGTAAATTATCAAGAAAAATATTATGCAGCTGGTAAAATTCCAGGTGGATATTTTAAGAGAGAAGCAAGACCAACAGATAGTGAAACATTAATCTCAAGATTAATTGATAGACCTATCAGACCATTGTTCCCAGATGAATTTAAAAATGAAGTTCAGGTACTACCAACTGTGATATCTTATGACAAAGAAAACGAAGCAGATATTTTATCAATAATTGCTTCATCAGCAGCTTTGGCAATTTCAGGAATGCCTTTTTTGGGTCCTGTAGGCGCGTCTAGAGTTGGCTTTATTAAAGGAGAATACGTTCTTAACCCTACCAAAGCACAACTTAAAGACTCCAAGTTAGATCTTGTAGTGGCTGGAACCAAAGATGCAGTTTTAATGGTTGAATCCGAGGCAAGTGGTTTAAATGAGGAAGAAATGTTAAATGCTGTTAAGTTTGGGCACGAAGGGTTTGTTCCTGTAATCGAGATGATCGAGGATCTAGCTAAAGAGTGTAAAAAACCTGAGTGGGTAGTTGAGAAAAAAGATCTTTCCGAAGTAAAAAATAAATTGGAAAGCAAATTTACTGACGAACTTAAAAAAGCATTTTCAATAAAAGATAAACAAGAGAGATCGAATTTAATTTCAGAAATAACTGATAAAGCAAAAAAGCTTTATGAAGAAGATGAGAATTATACTGATCTTGACGTAAATTCTGAGCTTAAAAATTTAGAAAAAAGAATTGTCAGAACAGATATTCTAAAAAATAAAAATAGAATTGATGGTAGAGGTCTTGCGGATATTAGACCAATTATGTGTGAAGTCGGAATTCTTCCAAGAGTACATGGTTCTGCTTTGTTTACTCGAGGAGAAACTCAAGCAATAGTTACAACTACCCTCGGTACATCCGATGATGAGCAGAAAATAGAAAGTCTTGAAGGATTACAAAAAGAAAGATTTATGCTTCATTATAATTTTCCACCTTTCTCTGTCGGAGAGACCGGAAGAATAGGTACTGGAAGAAGAGAAATTGGTCATGGGAAATTAGCTTGGAGAGCCATAAATTCTTCTTTACCTACAAAGGAAAGTTTTCCATATACATTTAGGATTGTATCAGAAATAACCGAGTCAAATGGTTCTTCATCTATGGCAACTGTTTGTGGCTCATCTTTAGCATTGATGGATGCAGGTGTACCAATTAAAGAGCCAGTTGCTGGTATTGCAATGGGATTAATTAAAGAAGGAGATGACTTTAGCGTACTTTCAGATATTCTTGGAGATGAAGATCACCTAGGCGATATGGACTTTAAAGTTGCTGGAACTAAAGACGGGATAACATCTCTTCAAATGGATATTAAAATTACAGGAATAACTTTTGAAATTATGGAGCAAGCCTTAAAACAAGCAAAAGATGGAAGAATTCACATTCTAGGTGAAATGAATAAAGCTTTATCTAAATCAAGAGACGATGTTGGAAAACATACTCCTAAGATGGAAAAAATTACTGTAGATAAAAAAGATATTGCGACAGTTATTGGAAAAGGTGGAGCAACTATTAGAGAAATAGTTGAGATATCAGGTGCCAAAGTTGATATCAATGACGAAGGTGAAGTTACAGTAGCTGCTCCAGATGAGGAATCTAGAAATAAAGCTATGCAGATGATAAAAGACTTAACGGCCAAGGCTGAACTCAATAAAATTTATAACGGTAAAGTAATGAAAATAATGGAGTTTGGCGCATTTGTTAATTTCCTAGGTAAACAAGATGGTCTCGTCCACATATCAGAGCTTGCTGATAAAAGAGTCGGTAAGGTAACTGACGTCGTAAAAGAAGGTGATGAAGTTAAAGTTAAAGTAATAGGCTTTGATAGAGGAAAAGTTAAGTTATCAATTAAACAAGCCGCAATATAAATTTTTAGGAGAAATATGAAAAAATTTGATGATTTGATGAGCGTAAGCAATGAAATTGAAAATATCAGCGCTAGTGATGCAAAAGAAAAGCTAAATGACCCAAATGTTCAATTTATCGATGTTAGAGACAAAGAAAGCTTTTCAAAAGGCACGATCGGTAATGCAATTCACCTAGATAGAGGTTTACTAGAATTTTATTTAGCAGAAGGTAGTCCTCTAGAAAATGATATGTTTAAAAATAATCCAGATAAAGAATATGTAGTTTTTTGTGGCGTTGGTGGTCAAGGAACATTAGCAACCAAAACTATGAAGGATATGGGGGTTAAAAATGTCAAAAATATCACTGGCGGAATGAAAGAGTGGGAAAAGATCAAGTAGAAAATAATTGTAATAAATTACAATAAGATGAAGCTTTTAAAAAACTTTAAATTTGAAATACTCAAAAATAAATATGGAAGATATTTATTACTTGGTAGTTTTGCATTTTTTTTTATTAAAGGTTTAATTTGGTTAGGTATTTTTATAGCTGTTGGTTTAGGTATAACTAATTCTTTTTAAATTAAGATAATTACCAACAAAATTATTTGCACAAAATTTATCACCACAGAAAGAAAGTGTGACTGTTTAAACTTTTTATCCTGCTTTTCATCTCTGAACTTATTTATCAGTGGCATTAGTACAAAATTTGATACTGCAAATAATACCGCGACACTTAAAATTAAATAAAAATCTAAGGAAAAAATTTTCAGAATTATAAATAAAATTAAAACTAAAATACTAACAGCTAAATTAACATTATAGTAATAAGGAAATATTTTTCTTATAAATTTTCTAGCATTTTCCTCATTTAATGCACTGAAAGTTACGGGTGCCACAACAAAAGAAAAGAAGAGCATAATTCCTAATATTAAAGATGTAAGATAAAAACTAAGTTGGCTTATCATTATAAAAGTTAATTTAACAATTTACCCTTGGCTTTTTTAAACTCTTCTTCATCCAACACTCCACTTTTGTACAACTCATTTAATTTTATTAATTGTTCTAAAGTTTCATTTGTTTGATTAATCTCCAAATTTGTTGATAACTCTTTAATATATTGTGTTAGATCAATTTTGTGATGATCTTTTGCTCTTACTTCTAATTCAAATTGTTTATGTCTTTTAGCGCCAATTGAAACTACTTGATCCATGATTTTTTTGTGCTCTGGATAATTTGATATATTATATTTGTGATACTCTGAACTGTCCTCCTTTATAAATTTACTTTTAGGAGCACCTAAAATTTCAGGATCAAAATAATAATTGATTACGAACCACTTTCCTCCAGTCAATCTAGAAAAATAGCTATGCGAGCTTCCAATTGCAACTTTTGGAAGTTTTATCTGATTGTCCCTTAACCACGCTTTGTATTGAGATTGAACTCCTCTTAATTCAGGATCATCTGGATCATGTAATTCTTTGTGGACATCTAAGTGCATAATCCAAAAACAGTTATGAGAAGAACCTTTAGCATAATATTCTATGATGTAATATTCGGGTCTTTCATAACATCCATCATATTTATTTTTAAAAACTATTTCATGAAGTGCAGCGTTCAAATATCCTTGCCATTTAGCAGGTAATTTTAATTCAGCGACCGAGAAACCTTCAGTGGCTTTTTTATTTTTAATTTTTAATAAATCATAGCCTTTTGCAATAAGACCATAGTAACTATATGAAAATCTGTCAGCAACTATCCACTTACCCTTGGGTAGTTCAAAGGAATATTTATTGCTGAATTTTATTCTATCAGATATTTCATCACCTATCCTATAACTTTCTGCAATAGCAGTGTTAAGAAATAAAAAAAAAATTAAAAAATAAAAAATTTTTTTTCTCATATTTTAATTATAACAAAGTTAGAAGTATTTTCAGGTTATATTCTTTGGGTCTGGCATTCCAACTTTATTATAACCAGCATCTACATAATGAATTTCACCAGTCACACCTCCCGCCATATCACTCAAAAGATATAACGCAGAATTTCCTACATCAAGATTATCAACATTTCTTTTCAGAAAAGAATGATCAGCATTCCATTTATAAAGAAATTTAGCATCACCAATAGCAGATGCAGCCAGAGTTTTAATCGGTCCAGCACTTATTGCATTAACTCTAATATTTTTTACCCCAAGATCTCTCGCAAGATATTTAACACTAGATTCTAGTGCAGCTTTACAAACTCCCATTACGTTGTAATTAGGTATGGCTTTATTTGCCTCATAACTCAAAGTAATCATGCTGCCACCTTGTTTCATTATTTTAGATGCCTCTCTAGCAACTTCAGTAAATGAAAAACAAGATATTAACATACTTCTTAAAAAGTTTTCTCTAGTTGTATTTAAATATTCTCCTGATAACTCGGACTTATCTGAAAATGCAATTGCATGCACAATAAAATCAATTTCTCCCCATTTACTTTTTACATCTTCAAAAAGTTTTACAACTTCTTCTTTTTTTTCTACATCACAGCTAAAGGTTACATTTGAATTTAGTTTTTCCGCAAGTGGAACAACTCTTTTTTTTAAAGCATCACCCAAATATGTAAAAGCTAACTCTGCTCCAGCTTCTGATAGTTTTTGAGATATACCCCATGCGATTGACCTTTCATTGGCAACTCCCATGATAAGACCTTTTTTTCCTTTCATTAAACTCATAGAATTAAACTTTCTCAAAAACTAATGTTGCATTAGTTCCACCAAAACCAAAGCTGTTAGACATAATCGCGTTTAAATTTACATCTTTTTCAACTTGTGTAACAATTGGATAGTTTTTTGCTTCGTCATCCATTTCGGAAATATTTGCTGAGGCTGAAATAAAATTATTTTTCATCATTATCAAACTGTAAATTGCTTCGTGAACCGAAGTTGCACCTAATGAATGACCTGACAAAGATTTGGTTGAGCTTATCTTAGGTTTATAGTCTGGAAAAGCCTCACCAACTGCTTTTAATTCTGTAATATCTCCTACAGGTGTAGATGTCCCGTGAGTATTAATATAGTCAATTTTATTTTTTGAAGTTGCAAGAGCCATTTTCATACATCTCACCGCCCCCTCACCAGATGGTGCAACCATATCGTAACCATCTGATGTTGCTCCATACCCAGTTAATTCTGCGTATATTTTTGCACCTCTTGCTTTGGCATGTTCGTATTCTTCTAAAACAAGAACTCCACCACCACCAGCTATAACAAAACCATCTCTCGTCTTATCATATGGTCTTGAGGCTTTTTCAGGGGTATTGTTATATTTTGATGATAGTGCTGTCATAGCATCAAACATCGCAGTCATTGCAAAGTGAACCTCGTCGCTTCCACCTGCAAAAATAATATTTTGTTTACCTAATTGAATAAGTTCCATAGCATTACCAATACAATGACCACTCGTTGCACATGCAGAACTTATTGTGTAATTAGTACCTTTTATTTTAAATGGAACTGCTAAAGTGGCAGAAGCAGTACTTGCCATTGTTCTTGGAACTATAAATGGACCCATTTTTTTTGGATTTTTTTCTCTAGTTTTATCTGATGCTAAAATAACATTTTCAATTGACGGCCCTCCAGATCCCATTACCATCCCAGTAGAAATATTACTAACTTCATTTTCTTCTAATCCAGAGTCTTTAACTGCTTCACTCATAGCAACATAATTATATGCTGAGCCTGCACCCATAAACCGAATAACTTTTCTATCAATGTAATCCTCTAACTTGATATTAGGTTTACCATGAACATGACTCTTTAAATTATGTTCTTTGTATTCTTCAGAAAATGTTATTCCTGATTTTGTATTAACTAATGATTGATAAACTTCATCTTGATTATTTCCTAAACAAGAAACTACACCAAGTCCTGTTACAACTACTCTTTTCATTATTTAAATAATCCTACCTTAAGATTTTCAGCACTATAAATCTTTTTTCCATCAGCAAGCAATATTCCATTTGCAAGTCCTACAGTTGTTTCTCCTTTAACAAGAATTCTTTTCATATCTATTTCGTATGTTGCCATTTTGACATTTTTAAGAACTTCACCAGTAAATTTTACAGTGCTTACACCCAATGCTCTACCTCTTCCTGGATTTCCTAGCCACCCAAGAAAAAAGCCAACGAGCTGCCACATAGCATCTAAACCAAGACAAGCTGGCATAACTGGATCTTCCTTAAAATGACAATCAAAGAACCACAAATTATCCTTAATATCAAGTTCGGCTTTCATAGATCCTTTTTTATAAAAACCCTCACTCTCAGTTATTTCTGTAATTCTATCAAACATTAGCATTGGTGGAGAAGGTAATTTTGCATTACCTGGACCAAATAACTTACCATTAGCGCAATCAATTAGTTCGTCGTAATTAAAGGAACTTTTTTTCATAATTTTGTAATCTTATTACTTGATTTAGGTACATTATAATATACAAATAGTTTAGAATAGTTTTAAATTGCTAATGACTAGTAAACAAGAATTTATTGAAAAACTAAGAAACTCTAGCTTAAGACCAACTAAACAAAGAATAAATATATGCGAGGTTTTATTTAATAGAGATAAAACTTTCCATTTCACAATAAACGACTTATTCAATTTGATAAAAGATAAAACTGGAGAGAAAGTTTCTTTAGCAACTGTTTACAATACTGTTCATGCATTTCATAAAAAAGGATATTTAAAAGAAATACCTATTAATTCTAATCAAACTTATTTTGATACAAATGTCACAGATCATCACCACTTCTTCGATGTTAAAGAAGAAAAGCTTATTGATCTTAAAAATGAGGATGTAGGACCAATAGAAATTCAAAAATCTATACCTGGAAAAAAAATTAAATCAGTTGAAGTTTTAGTTAAATTAGAAGACTAGGTTTTCAAAATTATATCATAAATATTCTGACTTATTGACAATCTTCTTTAGAATAATTATAAACAAGAAATCAGAATAATTATAATATTAAAGGAGATAAATAATAATGAGTGCGGAATTTCATAAGAGTAAAACATTTAAATCAACAGAATTAAGCAAGTGCCCTTTTACAGGCGCAGGTACACCAGCAAAATTTAGTGCTGGAAGAGGACAAACAAATAGAGATTTTTGGCCAAATAGTTTGAATTTGAAAATTTTAAGTCAGCACTCGAATTTATCAAATCCAATGGAGAAAAAATTTAATTATTCTAAAGAATTTAAAAAACTGAATTACAAAGCACTCAAAAAAGATTTAAACAAATTAATGACTGACTCACAAGATTGGTGGCCAGCAGATTACGGTCATTATGGTCCTTTATTTATTAGATTAGCATGGCACGCAGCAGGTACATACAGAACAGGTGATGGTAGAGGGGGAGCTGGAACAGGTAATCAAAGGTTTGCACCATTAAATGCTTGGCCTGATAATGTAAATTTAGATAAAGCTAGATTACTTTTGTGGCCAATAAAACAGAAATATGGAAAAAGAATTTCTTGGGCAGATTTATTTATACTAGTTGGAAATGTAGCATTAGAGTCAATGGGCTTTAAAACTTTCGGTTTTGGAGCGGGAAGAACTGACATCTGGGAACCAGAAGATGATATTTACTGGGGTTCAGAAAAAGAAATGTTAGGTGTTAAGAGATACAGCGGAAAAAGAGATCTTGAACAACCATTGGGGGCTTCTCACATGGGATTAATTTATGTAAATCCACAAGGTCCAGATTTTAATCCAGACCCATTGAAAGCAGCTCACGATATTAGAGAAACATTTGGACGAATGGCAATGAATGACTATGAAACAGTTGCACTAGTTGCTGGCGGTCATACTTTTGGAAAATCTCATGGTGCTGCACCTGAATCACATAAAGGACCTGATCCAGAAGCATCAAGAATTCAAGATCAAGCAACTGGTTGGAATAGTAATTACAAATCAGGAAAAGGTCTACACGCAATAAGTAGTGGTATTGAAGGAGCATGGACACAAACACCAACACAATGGGATATGGGTTACTTTGATTGTTTATTTAACCATGAATGGGAATTGACAAAAGGACCTGCTGGAGCATTTCAATGGACTCCAAAAAAGAATGGTCAGAGAATTAAAATGGTACCTGATGCTCATGATAAAGGTAAAATGCATCCTCCAATGATGCAAACAACTGATTTATCTTTGAGAATGGATAAAAGTTATGGACCAATTTCAAAACATTTTTATCAAAATCCAGATGAATTTGCTGATGCATTTGCAAGAGCTTGGTTTAAGCTTACTCATAGAGACATGGGACCAAGGGCATGTTATTTGGGTAGCGAAGTACCAAAAGAACAATTAATTTGGCAAGATCCTATAGATAAATCAAAATATAAACTTAAATCAAAAGATATAAGAGATTTGAAATCAAAGCTTTCAAAATCAAAAATCTCCGTGTCTGATTTAGTTTCTACAGCCTGGGCATCTGCTTCCACGTACAGAGGTTCTGATAAAAGAGGTGGAGCAAACGGAGCAAGAATTATGCTTGAGCCTCAAAGAAGTTGGAAAGTTAATAACCCTAGAAAACTATCAAAGGTTATTAAAGCTCTACAAAAAATTAAGAAAAGATTTGATACAAATAAAAAATCAGTCTCAATGGCGGATCTTATAGTATTAGGTGGAAATGTAGGAGTCGAAATGGCAGCTAAAAAGGCTGGTCACAAAATTCAAGTCCCATTTAACCCTGGAAGAGGAGATGCTAGACAAGACCAGACAGATATAAATTCATTTGGATTGCTCGAGCCACAAGCTGATGGCTTTAGAAATTACCTGAAAAAAGGTAAATCTAATGTTTCTGCTGAAGAAAAATTAATCGATAAGGCGCAATTAATCGGATTAACGGCACCAGAGATGACAGTTCTTGTGGGAGGAATGAGAGTTTTAGATACAAACTATGATAATTCTAAAAATGGAGTTTTCACAAAAAAACCTGGAACTCTATCAACAGATTATTTTGTAAATCTTCTCGATATGAGTACCACTTGGAAGGAAACTGACAAATCTGAACAATATTTTGTTGGTAAAGATAGAAAGTCTAAAAAAGTCAAGTGGAAAGGTTCAAGAGTTGACCTTATTTTTGGTTCAAATTCCCAACTAAGAGCATTAGCTGAAGTCTATGCCTGCAAAGACTCATCTGACAAATTTGTTAAAGACTTTGTATCTGCATGGGTCAAAGTGATGAATGCAGATAGATTTGATTTAAGATTAAACTAGTATTAAGGAAAGCGGAAAAATGACATCACTATCGTTCGAAGACTTTTATAAAGTTCCTGAAATTAAGTTTGATATAAATAGATTGCGAAATGACTTAAATCTAATTTTAGAGAAAAAAAAATTTAATTCGCCAGGTGTTACCCACTTTGGTGCAATTCCTCTAAATCAAATTCCAAATAACAAAGACTCTATAGAAGGGAACAATATCAGAGGTAGATATTGGACTATTGCAGATGAGACAGGAAAAGAAGTCTCAAGAGATATTGATATTGATGAGTCGAAATATACTCAGTTGCTACCAGAGTTCGAGAAAACTTATTTTAAAGAGGTTTATGAAATTCTTAGTAAAAAATTTAAACTAGGAAGAGTAAGGCTTTTATTAAAAGAGCCAAGATCAACACTAAGCTGGCACAAAGATCCAGAGTGTAGATTGCATATTCCAATAGTAACTAATGCAGGTTGTTCAATGGTCATTGAAAATGTTGCAAAACATTTGCCCGCAGATGGACATGTATGGATTACTAACAATACAAAGTATCATAACTTTTTTAATGGAGGAGAACAGGCTAGAGTTCACTTAGTTGCTTGTGTTCTTGAAAGCCCGTTTAAAGAATAATGGAAGTTACCAACGGTATTTTTAAAGCTGCCGGTCAGATTTACTCCAATAATAGAGGCTCTATTTTAAGAACAATTGTTTATACAGTTGGTCATTTTGCAATTGCTATAACTGTTTTGATGTTAGTTGCTGATGTATCTTTTATGATAGCTTTGACCGATGCAATTGTAGAACCAATTGCCAATTCTATTTGGTATTTTATTTTAGATAAGTGGTGGGCAAGTAGATCAAAAAGTAAATAATAATCATTATCAATAAGTATTTAGGAAAAATTTAATAAGGATAATTTGTAGTAATAATAATTATTCGCAAAAAAAAAGCGTAAATAATAATTATTCGCAAGGATATTTGTTGAAAATAATTTTTTCATATTTAATTTTTAAAACATGCAAATAGAAAATTATAATTGTAAAAAATGTGGATTAACAATTTCTTCAACTTGTTCTAAGTGTGATAAAATAGTTGATGTTGAAGTCCTTGATGATGGATGTATAGTTCAAAAGACTAAATGCGTTGATTGTGCAAATGCTCCAGTTATCAAAGACGTTTGTGTCCAACAAAAATAATTAGTTAATATATATAACTTAAAGGGTTAGTTGATTTTTCCCCAAAGATTTTCTTCGTCAACCCACCCTTTAAAACTTTTGGTTTCTACTAAACACCAATTTCTCTCACATTTTTTTACTATCAATAATCTTCCAGTTTCTATTTTAGCCAAGGGTTTAGAAAATTTAGTTGGTTTTTTGAACAGAATTTTATTTGATACAGTTATAAAGGATTTTGATTGCTTCAATTGAGAAATATGTATCCACCCACCATTCTTTTTATTGTCAATTATTCTTCTAAAATTTTCTTTTTTATCAATCACTTTTACCGGCAAGTTTATTTTCTTGTAAATATACTTTATTGGATAATCAAAACTTGGGCCATATCTAACGTTTACCTTATCATTTTTAAGCATTAAAAATTTTTCAGTATTTTCAGAAATGGCATTAGAAGTAAAAAATATAATGATTAAAATCTTGAAGATTAATTGCACAAACAACCTTTTTTTTTATTAAATTTTATTTTTCTAAATTCAAGTTTTTTCAGATTAATAATCAGAATTGATGAGTGAAGACTTTTATCTGACGAAATTATGTTTTTTAAAACTTCATTTGCTTGCATACTCCCAATTATATTTGATGTAGTTCCTAATATTCCTTCACTTTCACAATTTAAAACATCATCAGTTGGTTCTGATTGATAAAAGCACTTTAAACATGGACTTGATTTATTATTAAAATCGAATGAAAAAATGTGTCCATCAAATTTGCTAATAGCACCAACTATTAATTTTCTTTTATATTTTAATGAAAATTTATTTATTAAAAATTTAGTTTTAAAATTATCTGTTCCATCTACAATTATATCGAAATCTTTTACAATTTTATTTAAATTTTTTTCTGATGCTTTTTCTTTTAAAATTTTGACTTTTACATCTCTATTAATTAACTTTATTCTTCTTTTAAAGATATCAACCTTAAATTTTCCAACGTCTTTTGAAGTATACAAGATTTGTCTTTGAAGATTTGAAATATCTACTTTATCGTGATCAATAGCGCCTATATACCCTACACCGCATCTAGCCAACAAATCTGCTACTGGACTACCTAATCCACCAATTCCCACAATTAAAACTTTTGAATTAATTATTTTCTTTTGTCCTAATATACCAATATCCTTAAGTACTATTTGTCTAGAGTATCTCTCAAGCTTTCGTTTTGATAATAAATTTTTCACTTACCTGTTGATCCAAATCCACCTGAACCTCTAATTGTCTCAGGCAAAGTTTCTACAGTTTCAAAATCTACTTTTAAAATTGGCATTAATATCATTTGCGCAATCCTATCATCGTTATTTACTGTAAAGTCTTTATCTCCATGATTAAATAAAATTACTTTTATTTCTCCTCTATAGTCACTATCAATTGTTCCAGGAGTATTTAATACACTTATATTATTTTTAGCTGCTAAACCTGATCGCGGCCTGATCTGAACTTCGGTATCCTCAGGTATTGCAATAGATATACCTGTTGGCACTAAAGCGTTTCCGCCTGGTTTAATTATTATTTTCTTTTCAATGAATGCAGTCAAATCTAGTCCAGATGAACCTGTTGTTTTATATTCTGGCAGTTTAACTTTTTTGTCTAATTTTTTAATTAAGACTTTCACCATTAAGTTAATTAATCTGTTGAATTACTCTTTTGACTATTTCTTCAGCGACCAATGATTTACTCATCTTTTCAAAATTTTCTTCAGGTTTATCTTTGTAAAATATAGAAATTTTATTAAAATCGGACTCAAATCCTATGGTTTGATCTGAGACATCATTTGCAATTACCCAGTCACAATTTTTTTCATTCAACTTCTTCTTTGCATTTGTCGAGAGATTGTCTGTTTCTGCCGCAAAACCAATTGTTATTTTTGGTCTTAATGAATTGTGATTAGATATATGATTTAAAATATCGATATTTTTTTCTAGCTCTAAGTTAAATTCTTCATTCTTTTTAATCTTTGTACTTTTATAATTTTTCACTTTAAAATCAGAAACAGCTGCAGAAAAAATAGCTACATCTGTTGGTAGATTATTTAAACTTTCTTTGAACATCTCTTCAGCTGTTTCAACACTTATAAAATTAACTCCATCCAAAGGTTTAATGCTTGTCTTTCCAGAAATAAGTGTCGTATCAAATCCATTGTCTCTAAGACATTTGGCTATTTCATATCCTTGTTTGCCACTGGATTTATTTGTAATAAATCTTACAGGATCAATATATTCATTAGTTGGTCCGGCAGTAACTAAAGCTTTTAATTTTTTATTTTTATCTAAATTAGAAAAATAATTTTTAAGAGTATTGACTATTTCATTTGGTTCTGTCATTTTTCCTTCACCGTATTCACCACATGCCATATCTCCTATCTCTGGCCCAATAATTTTGTATCCAAAGCTTTTTAATTTTAATATGTTCTCTTTTGAAGAAGGATGCTCCCACATTCTTACATTCATTGCTGGTGCTAAAAATATTTGTTTGTTAGAGGCTAATAAAACAGTAGACGCTAAATTTTCTGCATTTCCTGAGGCTACTTTAGATATGGTATTAGCTGTAATTGGTGCAACTAATACTGCATCAGCCCATCTTGATAAAGATATGTGGTCCATCTCAGCTTCGTTCTCTGCACTGAATATATCGTCATAAACTTTTTCTTGGGAAAGAGACGAAACAGATAGTGGAGTTACAAATTCTTTTGCATTTTTTGTCAATATAGTTTTTACACGAGCACCATTTTTCTTAAATAATCTTATTAACTCAAGACTCTTGTAAGCAGAAATTCCACCACATATAATTAACAGTATTTTTTTATTCTCAAAATAATTCATCGTCGAGATTAAAATACTACTAATCCTAAAATTACAAGCAATAATAAACCAATGATTGATTGATTTCTGAAAGCTACCATTTCATTTTTTTTTGTATTTAGATCATTATACGTATTAGTATTTTGTGGAATTTGTCCACTTGCAAGAAATGTTAATGCTTGGTTTGCTTTATCCATTATTTGCGGCATTTCTGGTAATCTTTTTATAACTTCTGCAGAATTTTTTAGAGTTTCATTTAATGTTGTTATTGGATCTTTTGTTTCTTTAAGCCATTTTTCAAGAACAGGTCTTGACGTTTCCCAAATGTTTGTATCTGGATTTAATCTTCTTGCAACACCTTCAACTACTACCATGGTTTTCTGTAGCATTAGCAACTGTGGTTGAGTTTGCATATTAAATTTTTCTGTCACATCAAAAAGTTGTTTGAGTAGTTTACCGCCAGATATATCTTTAATTGACTGACCAAATATTGGCTCTCCTATTGATCTTAGTGCTTGAGCGAGATCATCAACAGGTACTTCTTTTGGAACTAACCCTGCAGCCAAATGAACTTCAGCCACTTTTTTATAATCTCGTTTAATAAATCCATATAAAATCTCAGCAAGGAATTTTTTACTCAAATCATCGAGCCTTCCCATTATACCAAAATCGATAGGAACTATTTGACCACCATTGTTTATAAAAATGTTACCTTGGTGCATATCTGCATGAAAAAAACCATCTCTAACAGCATGTCTTAGGAAATGTTGAATAATATCTGATGCAATTTTTTTGGTATCTATATTTCTTTTTTCTAATTCTTCTGTTTCTCTTATAGAGACACCTTCAACCCAGTCTAAAGTCATTACATTTTCACTTGTAAAATTCCAATAAATTCTAGGAACTTGAAATCCACTGTCATTCTTTGTGTTTTCAGAATACTCATTAGCTGCAGCGGCTTCAAATCTTAAATCCATTTCTAAATTGGTTATTTCTTTTAGCAAATAAACAACTTCAACTAATTTAAGTCTTTTTGTCTTTTTGATAATTGACTCAGTTAAAAAAGCAAAAAGCATCAAAGCATCAATTTCTTCGTTGAATATTTTTTTTATATTTGGTCGTAAAATTTTTATAGCCACATCTTTAATTGTGCCATTATCATTTATTTGAGCTTTATGAACTTGAGCTATAGATGCTGCTGCTACTGGTTCAGATAGATTTATAATTGAATTAAAATTATCTTCTCCTAGATCTTTTTTAATTATTTCTTTAGCTTTAGATAATTCAAAGGGAGGCAAACGATCTTGTAAACTCTCTAGTTGCTTTGATAACTTTTCTCCAATTATATCTGGTCTAGTTGCTAGAAATTGACCTAATTTTATAAAAGTTGTCCCCATCGATTGCAAGGAGTTTGATAATCTTTCACCTTCGGTTTCATTTACTAAAGAATTATCTTTTTTTGAAAACGATAAAGACAACAAATAAAATAAAATTTTTATTCCAATTGGTGGATTATGAAACTTTGTGAATATACCTAAAGCGTCAGATTTTGCTAATTTTCTTCCAAGCTTAAAAAGTATGTATAATTTTTTAATCATATTTTCCAACCTGAATGAATAGCTACTATTCCACCTGAATAGTTTCTATACTCACATTTAATAAAATTATTTTTCACCATTAAACCCTTTAATTCCTCTTGATTAACAAATTCTTGGATACTTTTAATTAGATATTCATAAGGCTCTTTTTCACCAACCACAAATTTTCCTATTTTTGGAATTAATTTAGAGTATCTTTTATAGACTAAATCTAAGTTTAAATTTTGAATTTTTGAAAATTCTAAACAAAAAAATCTACCTCCTGACTTTAAAACTCTGTACGCTTCACTTAAGGATTTATTAATATTTTTTGTATTTCTTAAACCAAAACTGATTGTGTAATAATCACATGAATTAGATTTTAAAGGCAATTTCTCTGCCGACCCTTTAATCCACTTGATATTCTTGTAATTTGATAATCTATTTTTTCCCTTTTTCATCATTCCTTCATTGGGATCAATACAAAATAATTCTATATTTTTATTTGAACTATTATCGATAAAAAGTTTTGCTATATCACCTGTGCCACACGCAATATCTGCTAGAATTTTATTTTTACCTGGGTTCATCCAATTTATTAAATTTCTTTTCCAGATTCTATGAACTCCAAGTGACATCAAATCATTCATGATGTCGTATTTATCATAAACTTTATCAAACACACCTTGGACTAGACCTTTTTTATTTTGAAGATATTGTTGCATAAAATAAATAATATTAATTAATATAATAATAAATGCCAGAATTGCCAGAAGTAGAAGTTGTTAAAGAGTCACTAAGTAGAACAATAACAGGAAAAAAAATAAAAAAAGTAAGTATAAAGAATAGGAATTTAAGGTACAAAATAAAAAAAGGTTTTGAGACAAGACTTCAATCAAAATCAATAAAAAAAGTTAAGAGATTTTCAAAATATATCATACTAGTTTTAAATGATGAAAAATTTTGCTTAATTCATCTTGGAATGTCTGGCACTATACATCTCTTAAGAAAAAATATTTTAAATCAAAAAACAAATGCAAGTTTTTATCATAGTCCTTATTTGCCAAAAAAACATAACCATGTGCTTTTGGAGTTTGATAATATTAAAATTATATATAATGATCCAAGAAGATTTGGTTATTTCAAATTATTTGAAAATAAGAATAATTTAGAAAATTTTATAAATAACTATGGTCCTGAGCCTTTTTCTTCAAAATTTAATCTCAACTACTTAAAAAAATATTTTTATAAAAAGGAAAAAAATATAAAAAATTTTCTCTTAGATCAAAAGTTTGTTTCAGGTTTGGGGAATATTTATGCAAGTGAAATTTTATTCATCTCTAAAATAAATCCAAAAAAAAAAGCAAAATCTTTAAGTGAAAACGATTGTATTAATATTATTAAATATTCAAGAAAAATTTTAAATTTAGCGATAAAAAAAGGAGGGTCTAGTATTAGAGATTTTAAAAATATAGTTGGTAAAAATGGATCTTTTCAAGATAACTTTAAAGTATACAATAGAGAAAATAAGAGTTGTCTTTCACCAGGGTGCAAAGGAACAATAAAAAAAAAATTTATCACTAATAGATCAACATTTTTTTGTAATATTTGTCAAAAATAAAAAATTATTATATTGACCATATAAATTTCTCGTTATATACAATCGCGCTTATGGCAAACACTAAATCAGCTATTAAACGAATAAGACGTATATCACGTCAAACCACGGTAAATAAGTCTAGAAAAAGCAGGTTTAGATCTGCAATAAAAAAAATGAATCTAATTCTTGATAAAAAGGACAAAAAAGAAGCTTTAGCTTTCTTGCCAAAATTAAACTCTGAATTGATGAAAATAGCTAAGACAGGAGTGATAAAAAAGCAGAATGCGTCAAGAAATATTTCTAGAATTACGAAAAAAATAAATTCCTTATAACAACTTTTAGTTTACCTAAAGAAATTACAACTCTTGAGATTATTTTTTCAATTAAAAAAAGAATTTTTTATTCTTTTAGCTTTAAGATAAATAAATATAAAAAAAAGTAAATTTAAGATTACTAAATTTAAGTCCCTAAGAAGAGATTCAATTATTAATTTATACAATTGTAAATTTTATTTTTTTTTGAGAATAAAAATAAATTTATTGCATTGAATTATGAATAGGAGTTTAACAGACTCTAATGAAAAATAATCTAACTAACATTAAATCAGACAATATTAATAAGATTGATTGGAAATTATTACAAAATGAAATGAAAAATAAATTTGGTTCCGAGATTTATGATAGTTGGTTAAAAAAAGTTGATTTGGTTGATGAGTTTAAGAATTATGTTTTATTGTCTGTATCGACAAGATTTATTAGAGATTGGATAACCTCAAGATATTTAGATCAAATATTACAAATAATTAAATTATTTAAAAAAGATATATCCAGAATAGAGTTTGTAATTAAAGAGAATATAAACATCGAAAATAATAATGAAATAAAACAAGATAATTCATCTGATAATGAAAAGGTTTCTTTTATTAAAGATTCATATCTTCAATATAATCGAATTGATCCAAACAAAAATTTTGAGAATTTTATGCTTGGTAAAAGTAATAAACTTGCTTTTGAAGCAGCGAAAAAAGTCTCAGAGGAAATAGCCCACTATAACCCTTTATATATTTATGGAGGAGTTGGAATGGGCAAGACACATTTGTTAAATGCAATTGGTTTAAGCTTGAAAGAAAAAAATAAAGTAATGTTTATTTCAGCTGAAAGATTTATGTATCAATTTGTAAAATCTATAAAAGCCAACGATATGGTAAAGTTTAAAGAGTATTTTAGAAATACAGATATATTTTTGATTGATGATATTCAATTTATGAATGGAAAAGAAGCTATGCAAGAAGAGTTTTTTCATACATTTAATGTTCTGCTAGAGAAAGGATCTCAAATAATTGTATCAGCAGATAGACCACCAAATAAATTAACTAGAATACAAGAAAGAATTAAATCTAGATTTTCAGGAGGACTAGTAGTTGATATCCAAAATGCCGATTTTGAATTAAGATACAACATAATAAAATCTAAAAACGATGATCTCAAAATTCATGATCCAAATAATATAAAAATTAGTGATGAGATCATAAAATTTATTAGTACAGAAGTTAATACTAGTATTAGAGAGCTTGTAGGCGCATTTAATAGAATAGTATCTTTTTCAAGAATTTATGGAAAAGCTCCCTCGATATCAGAGGTAAAAGTAATATTAAAAGATCTATTAAATTTAACTGAAAATAAAGTCGATATAGACAAAATACAAACAATAGTCTGTAAATTTTTCAAAATAAGTAAAAACGAAATGCTGTCACCAAGAAGGTCAAGATATCTTGTAAGACCAAGACAAACTGCTATTTATTTGGCAAAAATGTTGACATCTAAATCTTTACCAGAGATAGGTCGATCATTTGCTAATAGAGATCACACAACCATTATTCATTCAGTTAAAACAATAGAAAAATTAAGAAAAGATGATAATGAATTAAATTTAAGCATTGATAGCCTAAAGAATAAAATATTATACAAACAAGAAAATGAAATTTAGTGTTAATCAACAAGATTTGCAAAAATCTTTAGGTTACTGTCAGGGTGTAATAGAAAAAAGAAGCACTTTGCCCATTCTTTCAAATATTTTGATAGAGGCAGTAAATTCAAAGTTAAAAATTACAGCAACAGATTTAGATTTAATTTTTGTAAATGAAATTTCAAATATTAAAATTTTAGATGAGGGTAAAACAACTACTTCTTCATCAATAATGTTTGATATTGTAAGAAAAATACCGTCTGGTAGTCAGATAAATTTTGAAATCACTGGAGAGAGTAAATTACAATTAGAATCAAATAAATCTCTATTTAATTTAAATTCAATTAATGCATCTGAATTTCCTATTACCGATGAAAATTTTAATGAAAATGAGTTTTCTATAAATTCAAAAGATTTATTAAAACTTTTAAACAAATGTAAATTTTCAATTTCAAATGATGAAACAAGGCATTATCTTAGCGGTATTTTTTTCCACCAGACCGAAATAGATGATAAGAATTTTTTAACCGCAGCCGCAACAGATAGTCACAGGATGTCTATTTCAAAAGTAAGACTAAAAAATAAAATTGAATTTGAACCAATAATACTTCCAAAAAAAACTACATTTCAATTATGTTCTCTTCTAGAAGATTATGATGGCGAGGTTAAAGTCTCAAATATTAAATCCAAAATTAAATTTGAACTTAATAATAGTGTTTTGATATCTAAATTAATCGATGGAAAATTCCCTAATTATATTCAAGTTGTACCTAGGGAAAATCAAAAAAAACTTGAAATTGAATTAAAATCTTTCTTAAACTCAGTAGATAGAGTCGCATCAGTTTCTCTAGATAAAAAAGATGGTGTAAAATTTAATTTGACTAAAGATAATTTAGATTTATCTGTCAATAACACTAACAGTGGTGATGGCAAAGAAAGCCTATCTGTAAAATTTGAGACAGATTTAGATATAAGTTTTAATTCTAGATATTTGCTTGATATAGCATCTCAACTAAATGGTGATAATATTGAAATATATTTGAAAGATACTGGATCTCCTGCGTTAATAAAAGATCCTGCAGACTTTGATAGTATTTATGTTGTAATGCCTATGAAAGGTTAGTTAGCAAGACCGAGCTCGGAATAAATTTCTTTTTGTAATAATTTTACAAATTCTGTTTCTTCGATGCCTGTATTAATTGGTTTTAAAATAGAAATAGTAATCGTTTTATTGGGCTTCATCTTCCCAGATTTTGGCCATACTCTTCCAGAGTCAATAGCAACAGGTTGACATTTTACATTTAATTCTCTGTAAATTCTTCCAACTCCCTTTTTAAAAGGAATAATTTCATCTGGTAGAACTCGAGTAGCTTGTGGAAAAATTATTACAGGTCTTTTTGTTTTTTCCATAACTTCTTTAATTTTTTCAGTAAAATTAAGGTTTTCTTTAGAAACTTTATTTCTATTCACAGAAATAGAATCTATCTTTCTTAAATACCAACCAAATATCGGAATATTTAATAGTTCTTTTTTAAGAATAAAAATTGGTGAATTAAATATTGTTTGTAAAAAAAAAGTTTCAAACATCGATTGATGAGAGCATGCGATAAAGAAATTTTCATTATTAATTATGTTTTCTTGACCTTTTATTACTATGCTGGTTGAGTAAAAAATTTTTAAACAGAATGAGGACCAGTATCCAAAAAGTTTACCTCCAAAAAGAGTGATTTTCTTTGGTAGTAATAAAGATGGAAGAAAAATAATACATATTAAAATTAATCCAGAAAAAAATATACTTTTAAAGAGGATATTTCTCATTATAAGTTTTAAGTCAGATAATATCTGTTATTTTTTGTCTTTTTCTTATAATCTGTACTTTATTTCCTTTAATCAAAATTTCAGCAGGCCTTAATCTAAGATTATAATTAGATGATAATGAATAACCATAGGCACCTGTATCGCAAATAATCATAATATCATTTTCTTTTATATTCTGAAATTTCCTTTCTGTTAAAAATTTATCAGTTGTTTCACATACTGGGCCTACAAATTCTAATATTTTCTTTGATCGTGACATATTTCTTAGGGATGGAATTATCCTATGTTTTGCATTATACAAAGCTGGTCTTATCAAATCATTCATTGCCGCATCTAATATTACAAATGTTTTTGTTTTGTTATTTTTTAAATAAATTACTTTAGATGCAAGTATACCAACATTTCCAATTATAGATCTTCCAGGTTCAAAAATTATTTTACAATTGTATTTATTTTTAAATTTAATTATTGATTTTTTATATTTTGTATAATTAAGTTTTTTCCTTTTATCATCATAGTTTATCCCCATCCCACCACCTAAATCAATGATCTTAAATTTATAATCTAAATTTTTTAAAAGTTTATCAAGAACATTTAGCATTTTTTCGTAGGGTTTGTGGTTTAAGATTTGACTACCGATATGAACACTTAAGCATTTAATATTTATAAATTTTGATTGTTTCATCAAATTAATAATTTTTACAAAAGTCTTTTTATCTACACCAAATTTATTTTCACTTTTACCAGTTGAAATTTGTTTCAATGTTTCAGCATCTGTATCTGGATTTAATCTTAGTCCTATATCAACAACTTTATTTAGTTTTTTTGCAGCCGCTTCAATCGCCAAAACTTCACTCAATGACTCAGAATTTATTAATAATATTTTTTGCTTAATTGCGTACTCAATTTCATCTCTTGTTTTACCAACTCCAGAGAAAACTATCTTATTTTTATCAATACCAGCTTTAAGTGATGCATATAATTCACCCTTTGAAACTACATCTGCCCCAAGGCCAAGTTTTTTTATTTCTTTTAATAGTGAAATATTTGAATTAGATTTTACAGAAAAACAAATTAGAGGTTTAATTTCCTCAAAAGCTTTTTTAAAATTCTCTACATTTTCTCTTAAATTTTTATAAGAGTAGCAGTATAGAGGTGTATTAAATTTTTTTGTCAGACTCTCAACATTTTTTCCTTCAATAAAAAATTTATTGTTTATATATCTCATAATACTTTTTGAATATTCTTACTTAATTCAGATTTATACTCTGGATCTCCTTTACGCCCACAAGCAACTACAAAATATAAACAAAGTATAATAATTAAAATTTTTTTACTCATTTTTTGCTTTTTTTATCATTTTCTTAACGTTCTCAAAAGAAGTTCCGCCATAAGATTTTTTTGAATTAATTGAATTTTCTAGATTTAGTATTTTATAAACATTTAATGTAAGTTTTGGTTCAATTTGATTTATTTCTTTCAATTCTAGTTCGTGAAGTTTTTTGTTTTTTTTTTCAGCTAGATTAATTATTTTTGCTGTTTGTATGTATGCCTTTCTAAATGGATATCCAAGTTCTCTTACAATGTAATCGGATAAATCTGTAGCTGTAGTAAATCCTTTTTCCGCAAGGGATAGCATACTTTTTTTATTTATTATTAAATTTTTTAATACATCTTTCAATAGTGATAGCGATATTTTTAATTGATCATTTGTTTTAAAAACAATTTCTTTGTCATCCTGTAAATCTTTAAAATATGATAAGGGTAAGCCCTTTAATATTGAAATCATAGAATTGATATTTCCAATAAATATTCCAGTTTTACCTCTCAAATATTCCAATGGATCAGGATTCTTTTTTTGTGGCATTATAGAAGAACCGGTTACTAATTTATCATTTAAAGTTATCAAGTTAAATGCATCAGAATTCCAAATTATGAGTTCTTCAGCAATTCTAGAAATGTGTAAAGAGCAAGCCAGAGAAGAATACAAAAAGTCTAAAACAAAATCTCTATCAGATACAGTATCTACAGAATTGTTTGTTGGTTTTTTAAATTTAAGTTTTTTTGTGGTGTAATTTCTGTCAATTTTAAAAGAGGTGCCAGATAAAGCCCCCACACCTAAAGGATTTTCATCTAAAAATTCTAAATTATTCTTAAATTTTTTCTTATCTCTCTTAAACATTTCAACATATGCTAGTAGATAATGTGCTAAAGATAGTGGTTGTGCATTTTTTAAATGTGTAAATCCTGGCATAATTGTTCTGATATTTTTTTGTGCAAGATTTAGAATATTTGAATTTGTATTATCTAATAAAATTATTATTTTTTTTGTTTCTTCTTTTAACCATAATTTAAGGTCGGTAATTACCTGATCATTTCTAGATCTAGCAGTATGAACATATCCAGCATCATCACCAATAAGTTCAAATAATCTGTTTTCTATATTCATATGAATATCCTCTAAATCATAATTAAAATTGAATTTCTTTTTTACAATTTCATTTTTAATTCTTTTTAATCCCCAAATTATTTTATTTTTTATCCTGAAATTTATAATTTTCTGTTTGTGAAGCATCTCGACATGAGCAATTGATCCCTCGATATCTTCTTTAAATAGTCTTTTATCTATTGGCAATGAACCGCCAACTTTTTTAAATAAAGTTGACGCATTCTTCTTAATTCTTGTACCCCAAATTGGTTTATTGTTTTTATTTTTACTCATGTTATTCAATTACAAATTTATGAAATTTATATTTATATCCATTAAAATAATATTACTTTACTTCATATCACTTAGTTATTCATATTCAATAGAATCGCCTAATATAAAAAATCTAATAATTTATGAGAAAAAACAAAAAATTAAGTTTTTTGATTTTTTAAATGAGGCTGGAAATAAAGTTAATTTGAAAGATTTTGAGTCCGAATTAATTATTCTGAATTTTTGGGCAACATGGTGTGCGCCTTGTAGAGAGGAAATGCCATCTTTAAGTAATCTTCAAAAACTTAAGGATGAAAAAAAATTAAAGATTATCCCAATAAACATAGGTGGAGAAAATATTAGTAAATCTAAAAAGTTTTTTGATGAACTACTCATAGAAGAATTACAAGTTTTTGTTGGTGATGGTGCTGGAATTGCAAAAAATTTAAAATTAAGAGGAATACCCACAACACTATTCATTGATAAAGATGGTTATGAGTTTGCAAGAATTGTTGGCTCAATAGATTTTAACAGTGATGAATTTTTAAATTGGTTAAATGAATTAAATTAATTTTTATAAAAGTAAGCTAATGCTACAAGCACAATTATAGCAACAAATTGTAGTAAAACTCTAAGCTGCATTAATTTGTTAGATGTTTTTTTATCTCCGTCTCCTTTAAAAAGAGTTCTAATTCCAAGTATTAAGACTACAGCTACAGCTGCAAGCAAAACAATCGCTGCAATTTTGACAAATATTTCAGAAATCATGCTTTGATTTTAGTTTCTTTTTAAAATAAAAAAACATAATTACTTATCTATGACATTTTGCCTTGAATCAACAATTATAAAACCTGAAAATGGGTCTAACATCAAAAATGCAGTAATTTTACTTCATGGATATGGTGGAGATGGAAAAGATATAAGCATGTTAACTCTGAATTGGAAAAGGTTTTTAACCAATACAGTATTCTTATGTCCGAATGGACACGAACCATGTAAAATTAATCCAATTGGTTATCAATGGTTTGATTTAGAAACAAATGATAAAAATTATATTTTAAATGAAGTAAAAAAAGCTGAATATAAATTAAGAAAATATATTGAAGAAATTAAAGCAGAATATAATTTGGAAAATTCAAAGATATGTTTATCTGGATTTAGTCAGGGTTGCATGATGTCAATTAACTTGGGCTTAACTTCGAAAGATCCCTTTAATTGCATTGTTGGATTCTCTGGAAAGATTATTGATAAAGAGGATCTTAGTTTAAGATTAATTTCTAAAACAAAAACTTTATTAATTCATGGTGAAAAAGATGAAATAGTTCCACCCTACAATTTATTGGAAGCAAAAGATTTTTTTACACGCAATAATATTAGTATAGAAACTTCAATGATCAAAGACTGCGACCATCATATACCAGTTGAGGCTTCAAGTAATGCATTAAAATTTATCAAAGATAATTTTGATATTTAAAGAGAATTAACTTTTTTGTTACATTGATTAATAATAATATTTAATATATTAAACAGTTATGACTTTGATGATCAATGAAAACCTTTCACTTGAAAAATGTCCGGCTCTAGTTCTTAACGCAGATTATAGACCATTAAGTTATTATCCTTTATCATTATGGTCATGGCAAGACGCTATTAAATCTGTATTTTTAGATAGAGTCTCAATTGTAAGTCATTATGATAGAATGATAAGAAGCCCATCATTCTCTATGCAGTTACCAAGTGTTATTGCATTAAAATCTTTTATAAAGCCTCGTTCAAATCCAAATTTCACAAGATTTAATGTTTTTCTACGAGATAAGTTTAGTTGTCAATATTGTGGAAGTAATGATGAACTAACTTTTGACCATCTTCTTCCAAGATCAAAAGGTGGAAAAACTGATTGGGAAAACGTCGTTACTGCATGCTCAGCATGTAATGTAAAAAAAGGTGGTAGATTGCTAAAAAATTCTGGAATGAAGTTAAATCAATGGCCTTTTCAACCAACAACAGAAGATCTGCATAGAAATGGGAAGAATTTTCCTCCTAATTTTCTACATAGCAGTTGGATGGATTATTTATATTGGGATGTAGAATTAGATCCTAGTTAAATTTTTTCAGAGATATTTATAGCAATTTTTGAGCCAGTTTTAATAATTTTATCCATTACTGAATATAATCCTTTTTTTGTTGCACCGTGCTCATATGCAATATCTTTATGCTCCAATTCATCTGCTCTAAATTTTTTAATTTTTTCTCTAAGTTTTTTCTCATCATCTTGTAATTGATCTATTTGACTTTGGTAATGTTTATCAATTACTTCCTCAACAGAGGCTGTACATAGCATTGCTGCCTTTTTTCCTAAAATTGTTGAGCCGAAACCTAAACCTACCCCTAATAAATCCCATAGTGGTAAAAATTTAGTTGGTTTTATATTTCTTTCTCTGATTTCATTTTCAAAAAAATCACTATGTTCTTGCTCATGTTCTCTCATTTCTTTTACTAATTTTAATAGTTCAGGATCCTTTTTAAATGTTTTCAGTGCTAAAAGTTGACCTTCATATATTTTAATTGCACCTCTTTCACCTGCGTGATCAACTCTAATAAATTCTTCTAATTTTTTCTTGTTAGTCTTTTTCATAAACAAGAGCTCTTAGCGAAAATAATACAATTAGTAAAGATGTTAAAAAATTCAATCCTGATAAAGATATGCCTAAAATAGTAAACTCTACATCTTTACAATTTTTAACCATTCCAAGACTTTCGATTATTTTTTCTTTATTCATGATATCTACATTTGAGTTTGTGCAACCAGCATATTCATCAAAAATGCCATTTTCTATACCAAAATGATAACCTGATAGAGACGTACTTAATGCAAAAGTAACAATCAAAGCGATTAATATTCTATCAGATTTAAAATAATTATATCCCAAAAAACAAATGAAGATCGCTACTAAAAAAGGAATTCTTTGATAAATACATAATTTACACGGTAGATACCCAAGAACTTTTTCAATATAGATCGCAGATAATATAGCAATAATTGAGTATATAAAAATAAATAAATAAATATTTTTTCTTTTTAAAATAAAATTCATTTTAGTTCATAAAGTTTTGTAAAAATTTATAAATTAAAAAAGCAAAAACTATCAATACAATTGAGATTGTTATTGAAACTTTAAGCAATTTTCTTTCAATTATTGTTTTAATAGCTGGACCAAAATTTCCAACCAAGAAAGCTATTACAAAAAATCTAGATCCTCTTGTTAGTAAGGAGACAATTATAAAATAAACAATATTAAATTGAACAAATCCACTAGTTATTGTGAGCAATTTAAATGGGATGGGTGTAAAACCCGCTATAGCAAGCAAAGTCGCCCATGCAAAAATCCCTCCATCTGATGAAATTTTATCTTTTAAAAATGAAGTATTATCTACACCGTAAAGCTCAAAAATCTTAATTCCAATTTCATTGAAAAAAACATATCCTATGAAATATCCTAAACACGCACCTAAGACGGATCCTATCGTAGCAATAATTGCTATCTTCATCCATCTTTGTCTGTCGGCAATAGTCATTGGAATAATAAGAACATCTGGTGGAATAGGAAATATGAAACTCTCAATAAAAGATATAAACCCTAAAATTTTTTTTGAATTTTTATGTCCTGCAAGTTTAATTGTTTTATTAAAAAGTTCCTTAAACATATTTTCTTTTAATATAAATAGTGTTTTAATACTATTATTTATATTCTATGAAACTAAAAATAAATGGGCGAATGGCGGAACTGGTAGACGCGTTGGACTCAAAATCCAATAGTAGCAATACTGTGAGAGTTCGATTCTCTCTTTGCCCACCAAAAAATATATGAACTTAAAACAAATTAATAATTTAACTGAATTATTTTTTGATCAATTTAATAAACAAATTGATAAAAATAAAATTTTATTATCAACTTTAGGTGAAAAAAGAAAAAATTACTCTTGGCAAGAAACCTATGATTTTATTAATTTAGTTTCCAATGAATTAAGAAAAGTAATATCAAAAGGAGATAGATGTCTATTAATTTCTGAAAATAGACCTGAATGGTTTATTGCAGACTTGTCTATTATGCTATCAGATGGAATAACTGTTCCAGCATACACTACTTATGCAGAAAATGACTATGATTATATTCTTAATGACTGTACCCCAAGTATAATTTTTGTTTCAAACATTGAACAATTTAATAAATTAAAAAATATTATTAAGGACAAAAATTTTATAAAAAAAATATTTTCTTTCGAAAAATTACAAAATGTAGAAATTGACTATATTAATTTAGAAGATTTAATCCAAAACAATATTAAAAAAAATTTACCAATTCATAAATCTCTAGCCTCAAGAAAAGATCCGTCTTGTATAATTTATACTTCAGGTACGCAAGGAAATCCTAAAGGAGTGATTTTAAGTCATGGAGGTATCTTAAATAATTGTGAGGGAGCAATAGATATCCTAAAACCATTATTAACTAATGAACAGCCCAGGTTCCTTACTTGGCTTCCGCTTTCACACTCTTACGAGCACACTGTTCAATTTGTACAAATCACTGTAGCTGCTAGAATTTTTTATGCAGAAAGCATTGATAAACTAGTAAAGAATATGAGTGATTGTTCTCCAGAAATAATGACGGCCGTACCAAGATTTTATCAAAATCTTTATCAAAAAATTAATGCAAGTTTTAAAAAAGCCACAGGATTGAAAAAAAACTTAATTTTTAAAATGTTAGAATTAGGTCTAAAAAAAATAAAAAAAGAAAATTTAACTTTTTTTGAAAAAATACAAGATAGCATTCTAGAAAAATTAGTTAGAAAAAAAATAAAATCACAATTTGGTGGCTCTCTTAAAACATTTGTCTCTGGTGGAGGTGCATTAGATAAAGAAGTTGGATATTTTTTAAATGCGATTGGTTTACCAACTCTTCAAGGTTATGGATTAACAGAAACTTCTCCAGTAGTAAGTTGTAATCCAATAGATGACATTAGAATAGATACTGTTGGACCACCATTTAAGGGAAATAAAGTAAAAATAGCCGAAGATGGTGAAATTTTAGTAAAAGGTGAAAATGTAATGTTGGGTTATTGGAATAATAAACAAGAAACCGAAAAAGTCTTAATAGATGGTTGGCTTCACACAGGTGACATTGGGGTATTTGAAAATAATTTTTTAAAAATTACTGATAGGAAAAAAGATATTCTCATTACTCCCGGAGGAGATAATATTTCTCCACTAAAAATTGAAAATGAATTAGTAAATTTAGAATTTATAGATCAAGCTATTGTATATGGAGATAATAAACCTTATTTAGTTGCATTATTAGTTTTAAACGATGATTTTTTAAACATTAAAAAAGAAATAATTAATGATCAGATTAATAAATTAAATAAAAATCTTTCAAAAATAGAAAATGTTAAAAAGTTTTTTATAATTAAAGAAAAATTTTCAATTGAAAATGGAATGTTAACACCAACTTTAAAGTTAAAAAGATATAAAATTATAAAAAAATATAAAAATAGTTTTGAGGAACTTTATAATTAATAAAAAAAAACTGATTAATAATCCCTATTTTACTTAACTTTTATTAATATTTATTTTTTTTTATTTTTTAAAAAAAAAATTAAAAAATTTCAAAAAATTATGTAATTGACATAACTATTCAAAAAAAATAAAAAAAGGTAATTAAACGAATCAAAAAGATTCGTAATTAAAAAAAAGGGAGCTAAAGATGGCTAAAAGAAGAAAAAAAGCTGCTAAAAAGAAAACTAAGAAAAAAGCTAAGAAAAAAGCTAAAAAGAAAAGAAGAAGATAGATTAGTATTCTTTTTATTAAATAACGCTTCTCATGGCGCTTGCGTGAGGAGCGTTTTTTTTATTTAGCAACTTCTTCTGAAATATCTTGTTCAGGCTGTTTATTTTCTATTTTTTGTACCTGTTTTTCTAAGTTTCTTTTCAAGGCTTTATCTAGCTTCTTTTGGGTATCCTCTAAATTTAAATTCAACACTATTTGAAATTCGGCAAGTATTCTTTCATATGCTTTTTCAAATAATTGCCTTTCGCTGTAAGATTGGTCAACCATTAAATCATCACCTTTATTAAGATCTCTAACAACTTCCGCTAGTTCATAAATTTTGCCCGATGAAATTTTGGCTTCATATTCTTGTGCTCTTCTGCTCCACATGCTCCTTTTAACTTTTGGCTTACCTTTGAGAATACTTATACATTTGTTTATTTGATTAATAGTAGCTAATGGTCTTAAATGAGATTGCTTGTTTACAGGCACCATTCCATTTGCTTTGTCCTTTTCAAATTTAAGTATGTATGTCTCTATATCTATTCCACCAATGTTCATTTTTTTGAATTCTGTTATCTGACCAACTCCATGTTTTGGATACACTACATAATCTTTGATTTTAAATTGTTTTTTTTCTGTATCCTGTTTTTTCACCTTTTTTATTTCTGGTTTTTGCTCATTACTTTTAGGAATTCGAAGCAAATTAGTATTTGTTTGAGAATTATCTTTTTTTTCTTTTTTAATTACTTTTGGCTTAATTATCTTTTTTTGATTAATTGTTTTCTTCAATTTTTTTTCTGTTTTTACCTTTTTTGATTTAGTAATAGGTTTTGTTTTTTTTGGCTTTTGTGAAGATTTTGATGTTTTTTTCTTGTTAATAGATTTTTTTTTGTTAAATGTTTTCTTCAAAGTATTTATCAAACTTATTTTCTTCATCTTTAAATTTGTCGTGATCGGGTAAGGGGTCTTTAGCTTCAGAAATATTTGGCCATATTTCAGAATATTTCTTATTGACCTCTAGCCATTTTTCACTTCCTGTTTCTGTGTCTGAAATAATAGCGTCTATTGGACATTCAGGTTCACAAACGCCACAATCTATACACTCATCAGGTTTAATTACAAGCATATTTTTACCTTCGTAGAAGCAGTCAACTGGACACACATCTACGCATGTAGTGTGTTTGCATTTTATACATTTGTCGTTGACTAAATATGTCACTGTTTAGATCTAACCTTCTCTTTGACATCCCCAACAACTTTAGGGTCAAGATATAGCAATCCAGACAACCTTCTCATTAAATTTGTTTCATACATATCTGCTTGATCATCTGAATAAATTATAGTCCATAAAGCCTCTATAACTATCTTTTTTTCTTCAAAACTTTTATTTTTTACTTCCTTAGTAAATCCAAGGATTTGATTTGCGTCCTTCTCTTTTGTTTCTGCTTCCTTTATTATTTCATCTAAAGTATCTTCAGCAGCTCCCATTTCTATTAAAGCATTTTTTATTATATTTTTCTCTTTTTCTGTGAAGTTTTGATCAATTTTTGCAGAGTGAACTAAAAGAGCTGCAATACTGATTAAAGATAAATGACTTTCATCATTTTCAGTTTCTTTTTCTTTCGTAAATAAGTTAAACATTATTTTAAGTTTAATTGATTTAATACACTAAATGGATTATTAGAATAGTCCTTTTTGTCTTGTCTCTTAAAAACTTTCTTTTTTGATGGAATATACTTTATAAAAAACTCCTTTTCTTTCTCATAAATCTTGTAATCCATTTTTTTTAAAAGTTTCTTAAAATTTTCTTTAGTGCAACCAAGTAAGTTTAACATTTCAGGTACAACTTTAACTTCTTTTTTATTATCTTTTTCTGAATTTAATATTAATAAAAATAATCTTTCGAGTATGTCTATACGAACATAAATGTCATCAAATTTCTCAAAACCACAAAGTAACATAAAATCTTTATTTGCTGAACTCATATCACTCAAAAAATTTAGTCCAAATGTTGGTGGTGATAAATTCAAAAAATTATTATTATAGCTTTTCCATAATAATATTCTTAAAGAAACCGAACTTGGTTTGAATAACTTAAATAAAAAAACATGATATCTTCCGAACTTAACACCTAGTTTTCTTAATTTTTTCCTATCATCTTGATTTATTTTTTTTAGGTATTCAGAGATATTTGATCTTTTTATAACACCATTATTTTCATAAAGTCTGTAAGCTAAAGCTCTAAGTTCTGGGTTATCTTCTTTAATGTTTTTCAACTCAATTAAACTATTAAGTTCAGTTTCAATTTTTTTTATTATCCATTTATTTAGGTAATCGTTTAAATTAATTCTTTCGTTATTCTCAATCATTTCATCTATGATTAAATCAATTTTTGGATTAAGATAATCAGATCCAGCCGTCAGTTTTGCTATTGGATCATTTCTCCAATATATCTTAAAGTCATCTTTTAATTCTATAAGTCCAGTATCTATTATTTGTTGTATTCTATTGATTATTTCTGGACCTACATTCTGCCTAGCAGCTTTTTTTAATGATTTAATGTCTGCATCTAAGGCATCCACTTTTAAATCTAATTGCAACTTTAAACCTTTTAAAATTCCAATGTATTGACCATTAATTAATACTTTTTCTTTCTCAATAATTTCGGTTTTTAATTCAATATCTTGTTTTAATCCTTTTGCTAAAACGCTGGCTCTTTTATCTATAAACGTCTTAGTTAATTCATCATGAAGTCTATCTGATAATTTGTCTTCTAAATTTTTAGTTCTTTCTATCCAGTAATCTTGATTTTCAACCCAATTAGATTTATTTGAAACATATGACCAAGTTCTAACATTAGATATTCTATTTGAAATTGAGTCTACATTTCCCTCAAGCTTATCAAGCATAGAAAGCTGTTTTTTCATATAATAATTTGGTACTTTTTTTTCTTCACTTATTAAAAAATTAAATACCTTGCCAACAACTTCCAAATGATGACCATAAGTTTTTTTAACAAAATCAGGTATTTGACAGCATTCCCAAAGAATTTTTAAAATGTTTGAATTATTCTCTATTGAGCTATTATTTTCTTTTAAAAAATATTTTAAAACTTTCTCATCTTCACATTCTCCAACTCTTCTTAACCAATCTGTATCAGGTTTTTCTTCTAAAGATTTCAGTAAATTCTCTTTATTATTGAATTTTAAGTTGGAATTTCTCCAGAATATATTTTGTATTTCTGGAAAATTGTGATTTTCTAAAAGTTCAATCTCTTCTGGGTTAATTTCACCACAGTCTCCTGTAATACCAAAACTCCCATCATTCAAATATCGACCAGCTCTTCCTGAAATTTGCCCAATTTCTGATATTTTTAGTCTTCTTATTTTTTTTCCATCAAACTTTTTCAAGTTTGAGAAGTAAACATGATCTAAATCCATATTTATCCCCATTCCAATAGCATCAGTAGCAACCAGATAATCAACGTCCCCTGATTGATATAAATTTACTTGAGCATTTCTAGTTTTAGGACTGAGAGATCCCATCACAATTGCTGCACCACCTTTTTGTCTTCTTAATAATTCTGCGATCGCATAAACTTCTTCTGTTGAAAAAGCTATTATTGCACTTTTTCTCTCGATTCTTGAAATTTTTTTATGTCCTCCAAATAATAGCTTTGATAATCTTTGTTTGTTTATAAATTCAACATCTTCATCAAGTTTTTGAATAATATTTTTAATAGTATTTGAACCCATTAACATTGTTAATTTTTCACCTCTAAGATTTAATAATCTATCTGTAAAAATATGACCTCTTTCCTGATCTGAACACATTTGAATTTCATCAATACCTACGAAATCTAAAACCTTATCTACAGGCATTGATTCTACAGTGCATAAGAAATACTTAGCATTAAGCGGTATAATTTTTTCTTCCCCTGTAATAAGGGCTACCTTCGAAGCATCTACTTTTTGTATTATTTTGTCATAAACTTCTCTCGCCAGAAGTCTTAGGGGAAATCCTATCATTCCACTTTCAAAAGAAAGCATTGTCTCTATAGCTAAAAAGGTCTTACCAGTATTTGTAGGTCCAAGGACTGCTGTGATCTTATTTTTTGACATATCAACTTTTAGTATGATCTTTTTTTGGCCTACTATATTTTGTTACTCAAAAAGAACAAAAATAGACTAAAACTAGTCCGAATCAGATAGGAAAAAGTTCTCATTTTCAATTTTTATCATCTAAGGTTAGCATAAATTTTACAATATAAATATAAATTTTTAATGCCTAAAAAACTTTGGGAACCGTCAAGAGAACTAATAAAGAATTCGAATTTATTTAAATACGAGAAGTTTGTTTCAAAGAATTATAAATACAATTTTTCTGGAAAATATAAAAAGTTACTAAACTGGAGTGTAAAAAATCCAAAAGATTTTTGGAATTCTATTTGGAACTATTTTGAAATAATTGGAGCAAAAACTGATAAATTTAAACTAACAAAGGACCTTATTAATAGTAAGTTTTTTGTTAATTCAAAATTAAATTTTGCAGAAAATCTTTTAGCTAAAAATTCCAATCAAAAAGCTATCACATTTGTTAGTGAAAATGGTTACAGAGAGCAAAAATCCTGGAAAGAACTTAATATAGATGTAAAAAAAATAATTAAATTTTACAAAAAAATAAATATTTCTGAAAAGGATAGGATAGCAGCATATACTCCAAATCAGATAGAAACAGTTGAGTGTTTTTTAGGTGCTAGCGCTATAGGATCAATCTGGAGCTCGTGCTCACCTGATTTTGGTGTACCTGGTGTTATCGAACGTTTTTCCCAAATTAAACCTAAATTACTAGTTATTACTGATAAATATTTTTATAACGGAAAGGAAATAAATATTATTGAGAGATTGCCTAAAATATTAAAAAAAATAAAAAGTATAAAATCAGTATTAATTTTAAATTACCCTGGAAAAAAATTAAGAAAATTTAACAAAATTAAAAATATAAAAATTTATAATTTCACTGAGATTAAAAAACTTGAAATAAGCAGAAATAAATTAAAAAAATTTGATTTTGACCACGAATTAGCAATTTTATACTCAAGCGGCACCACAGGTAAACCAAAATGTATTTGCCATAGATCTGGTGGTGTTTTATTGCAACATTTGAAAGAACATCAATTACATTGCAATATAAAACCAAATGATAATGTATTTTACTTTACAACTTGTGGATGGATGATGTGGAATTGGCTTGTTACAGCCCTAGCATCTAAAGCATCAATATTGCTATTTGATGGTTTTCCTATGTATAAATCTCCAGAGTTATTGTTAAAAATTGCAAATAAGGAGAAAGTTACTCTATTTGGTATAAGTGCGAAATATATTGATCAACTTATTAAACAGAATGTTAAGGTAAAAGAAAAAATAAAACTCAAGTTTTTAAAAACAATTTGTTCTACTGGATCTCCACTTTCTAAAGATGGTTTTGAATTTGTTTACAGAAATATAAAAAAAAATGTTCATTTAGCATCTATTTCTGGAGGAACAGATATTGTCTCCTGTTTTGTAAATGGAAACATTTATTCATCTGTAAATATTGGCGAAATACAAAACAATGGTCTTGGCATGGATACAGCAGTGTTTTCTGAAAAAGGTAAATCAATTTTAAATAAAAAAGGAGAATTAGTTTGCAGAAACCCTTTTCCATCAATGCCTTTAAAATTTTGGAATGATCCTGGAAAAGTTAAATATAAAAAAGCTTATTTTTCAAAATTTAAAAATATTTGGCATCATGGAGATTATGCCGAGAGAAAGAATAATGGGTCTTATATTATTTATGGAAGATCTGATGCAACATTAAACCCAGGCGGTGTTAGACTTGGCACAGCTGAAATTTATTCTGTTGTAGAAAAATTTAAAGAAGTAAAAGAGTCTATCGTAGTAGGTCAATCTTGGGATAATGATGTAAGAATAATACTTTTTGTAATATTATCAAAAAATAATAGATTAGATGAAAAATTAATTTCGAAATTAAAAACAACAATTAGATATGAGGCTTCTCCAAGACATGTGCCTGCTAAAATAATTGCAGTAAATGATATTCCCAGAACTAAGAATGGTAAAATTGTAGAGGTAGCTGTTAAAAATATAATAGACGGCAACAAAATAAATAATATTGAAGCATTATCCAATCCATCTGCTTTAAATGAATATAAAAATCTTATTGAATTAAAATCATAATGATCAAAGATACAATCAAAAACTTAAGTTTATCAGCAACACTAAAAATAAATGAAAAATCAAAAGTTATTGAAATTGAAGGAAAAAATATTATTAAGTTTGGATTTGGACAATCACCATTTCCAGTTCCAATTACTATTGTTGAAGAATTAAAAAAAAATGCACATCAAAAAAGTTATTTACCTATCCAAGGATTAGATAAATTAAGAGGTTCAATCGCAAAATATGAGTCAAAAAAGAAAAATTATAATTTTGACTCAGATCAAGTCATAATAGGTCCTGGTACCAAAGAGCTTATGTTCTTGCTACATTTAGCATTTGAAGGCGAAGTTTTATTGCCAGCTCCAAGTTGGGTATCTTATAAGCCACAATCAATAATAGCTAAAAATAACTATAACTGGATACAAACATCTGCTGAAAATAATTGGTTTCCTAAAGCTCAAGAAATAGAAAAAATTATTTTGAAAAAACCAGATAAAAAATATCTTTTATTTCTTAATTCTCCAAATAATCCATCAGGACAAGTATGCGAAAATTTAAAAGAAATTTCTTTAATAGTAAAAAAGTATAATATTTTAGTTTTATCAGATGAAATTTATTCTGAATTAACATTTGATGAAAATTATATATCTATTTTCGAACACTGCCCTGATAATGTCGTAATAAGTAACGGACTTAGTAAATGGTGTGGCGCTGGAGGATGGAGACTTGGGTACTTTATAATACCAAAGAAAAAAATTGAATTACTTAAATCTATGAAAGTTTTAGCAAGTGAAACATTTTCCGCTGTAAGTTCACCAATACAGTTTGCTGCAATATCTGCTTTTAATGCTAACCATGATGAATATATCTTAAAATCAAAAAAAATTCTTAAAGCTGTTGGAGAATACGTATATAGAAATTTAAAATCTAATATTATTATTATGAACAAACCCATGGGTGGCTTTTATTTGATGCCTGAATTTTTGAACAAGAAATTTAATAATTCTTCAATCATGTGTGATGAAATTTTAACTAATTTAAATATTGCTTTACTTCCAGGAAGTGACTTTGGATTTGATGAAAAAAGGATGATTGTTCGTCTAAGTTTTACAGATTTTGACGGCGATATATTTATGAAAAATATTAATGAAAAAACTGATATTAATGATGAGTTAATAAAATTGTACGCCCCTAAGGTTGTAGAAGGAGTAAATAAATTAAAATCTTGGGTTGAAAAATAATAATCAGTTAAAAAATTCCTTAATTAACAATACTTATATTAACTGAATTTACTAGACACTCGTAGCAATAAATAGTTAGATTCAATTTTAAAACTTTAGAGAGGGTATATGAAAAAAATATTATCAACAATATCAAGCTCTCTGATTATTTTTGTTGCTATATTTTCATTCGGATCAATAGCAAAATCAGCAGAGTTTTTTACAATAGGCACGGGAGGACCAACTGGAGTTTATTTTCAGACAGGAAACGCTATTTGTAAAATGTTACACAAATCAGCGATTAGTGCAGAACATGGTAGAAAAAAAGGTATGAAAGATAAAGCTTACAGATGTACCGCTCCTTCAACTGGAGGCTCAAATTATAACATCGGACAAATAAAAGATGGCGAGTTTCAATTTGGTGTAGCGCAATCTGACTGGCAATATCATGCTTACAATGGATCAAGCAAATGGGAAGGGAAACAATTCAAAAATTTAAGAGCTGTATTCTCAGTACATAATGAGCCATTTCAAATCTGGGCTAGAAAAAAAGCAAAAGTCAAAGATTTTATGGGTCTCAAAGGAAAAGTAGTAAACATTGGAAATCCAGGTTCTGGTCAAAGAGGAACTATGGAAGAATTAATGAAAGCTATGGGAGTTGACAACAGCTTCTTTAAATCAGTTACTGAGCTAACATCTTCAGAGCAAGTAAAAGCACTATGTGATGGTAAAATCGATGCGTTTGGATATTCAGTAGGTTTTCCAAATGGGGCAATGGAACAAGCGGCAACATGTGCGGCTAAAGCAATGCCAATCAATTTAACAGGAGATGTAATTGATGGAATTATTAGTGGAGCTGATTATTATGCATCTGCAACAATTCCAAAAGGTACTTATACTAAACAGAAAAAAGATGTAACTACATTTGGTGTTAAAGCTACTGTAGTAACAAGTATGGATGTTTCTGAGGATTTAGTTTATCAGGTTACAAAAGCTGTTTTTGAAAATTTTGATGATTTTAAAAAACAACATCCAGCTTTCGCTCCTTTAGAGAAAAAAAATATGATTGCTGATGGTTTATCAGCACCACTTCATCCTGGAGCTGTTAAATATTATAAAGAAGCTGGTTTAATGTAATTAAATCTATATAAAAAATTTAGGCCCAATATATCTATTGGGCCTTTTTTTTTATATATTAAGCTGAATGTCAGCAGACATAGATAAAAAAATTGAAAATAAGATTAAAGAAGATCTTTCTCCTACAAGAAACCTAACAGGTTTTCATTTAAAGTTAGTTGCTATTATTGCAATAACCTGGTCTTTATTTCAGCTTTGGTATGCTTCTCCATTTCCATTTTGGTTAAATTTTGGAATGTTTAAAGGTTTACCAGCTAGAGCAATTCATCTTGGCTTTGCACTTTTACTAGCTTTTTTAATATTTCCATATGCAAGGGGTAAAAAAGTAAATTTTATAGATATATTAATTGCAACAACAGGTGCAATTTGTTGTTTATATATTTATGTTTTTTATGATCAATTAGTAGATAGGGGTGGAATATTACTTAAAATAAATCTTTCCGATAATTTTACTATTCCAATTGAGTTAATACTCGGAATAATTGGAATATTAATTCTTCTAGAGGCTACACGCAGAGTAATAGGTGTCCCATTAGTTGTTATTGCAGTTTGTTTTTTGTTATTTTCTTATTTTGGGCAATATGCACCAGACATAATTTCTCATGGTGGATTATCATTAAAAAGGTTAGTTGGTTTTCAATGGTTTGATCAAGAAGCTATTTTCGGAATTCCGATAGGTGTTTCTGTAGATTTCATATTTCTCTTTGTACTTTTTGGAGCACTTTTAGAAACTGCTGGAGGGGGTAAATATTTTTTAGATTTAGCTTTTGCAATGGTTGGAAAAATGCGAGGTGGTCCTGCCAAAGCAGCTATTCTTGGATCTGGTATGACAGGATTAATCTCTGGATCATCAATTGCTAATACAGTTACAACTGGAACATTTACAATTCCAATTATGAAAAAGACTGGTTTTTCCATGGAAAAAGCGGGTGCAATCGAAGTATCTTCATCAGTTAATGGTCAAATAATGCCTCCTGTTATGGGAGCAGCAGCTTTTGTGATGGCAAGTTTTATCGGTGTTACATATTTTGAAGTTGTCAAACATGCTTTTTTACCAGCTATAATTTCTTACATTGCACTATTTTATATATCTCACCTTGAAGCGCTTAAATTAAATTTAAAAGGTATGGATGAAAACGATATTCCAAAATTGAAAAAAACATTTTTTGAAGGAATACATTTTTTAGTTCCAATATTTGTTCTTATATATCTACTAGTTTATATGAGGCTTACAGCTTCTTACTCTATTTTTTTTGCAACAATAACTTTAATTATAGTTAATCTTTTAAATAAAATTTTTAAAGAAAAGAACTTTAAGAATGCTTTAATATATTGGTATAACCAAACTGTTGTTGGTTTCGAAAAGGGCGCTCTGAATATGGTTAGTGTCGGAATAGCAATTGCGACAGCAGGTATTATAGTTGGTGCAGTTGGATCTACAGGTTTGAGCACTAATTTAATAATTGTAATCGAGTCGATTGCAAAAGATAATGTTATTATTCTTTTATTTTTGACTATTATTTTGTGTTTACTGCTGGGTATGGGCTTACCAACTACGGCAAACTATGTTGTTGTAGCGTCTCTAATGGCAACTGTTCTTGTTGATGTTGGAAATGCATCAGGATTTATTTTTCCTTTAATTGCGGTTCATTTATTCGTATTCTATTTTGGTCTAATGGCAGACGTAACGCCTCCAGTTGGCTTAGCATCTTACGCAGCAGCTGCTATTTCTGGTGGAGACCCATTAAGAACAGGAGCCCAGGCATTTTGGTATAGTCTGAGAACAGGAATACTTCCTATTGTATTCTTATTTAACAGCGAGTTATTATTAATTGGTATTGAAAGTATATGGCATGGCTTAATGGTCATAGCAACCTCATTGATTGGGATTTTAGTATTTACTTCTGCTACTCAGGGATGGTTTATAAATAAACTGAGATGGTATGAGATCATTATTTTTTTAATAATTTCAATATCATTATTATCTCCAGAATTTATTCTAAATAAATTTTACCCAAAA
>CACJGL010000004.1 GCA_902592965.1 uncultured Pelagibacteraceae bacterium | reverse complement strand
GTCTTTTTCCTCAAAAGAAATTGAGCCTTGATCTGGATTTAATAATCCAGCAATTGTTTTTAAAAGTGTCGTCTTGCCAGATAAAGTCCTACCTAAAATGGTATACAAATTACCTTTTTTAAAATTAAATGAGACATCGTTTAAATGAAACTGCTCATCAGGTTTATAAGAAATTTTCTCTCCAATTAAATTCATTATTTTAATGCTCCTGATAAATTTCCTTTTGATAAATATCTCTCAACTATAAATGCAACGATTATTAATGGTGCAACTGATACTAAAGCTGATGCCGAGAGGCTCCACCATGGTGTTATTGACGAATTAAGTGCAACAACTTTTACAGGTAACAATTGTACTTCAGTAAATGTTAAAATAAATGCAAAAAAGAAATCTATCCATCCAAAAATAATACAAAACATTCCTGCAACAATTAATCCAGGTATTGAATTTGGTAAAACAACTTTATAGAAAGCTTGATAAGGATTACACCCATCAATTAATGCAGTCTCATCTAATTCTTTTGGAACTCTATTAAAAAAATCTACCATAATCCAAACAGCAATTGGCATTAATAAAACGATATATACGACCACTAGACCTAATAAACTATCAAGCAATCCTATTGTGCTTAGAAAAATAAAGAAAGGAATTGATAATACAATTGGAGGCATGATTCTTTGTGAAATGAAGAAAAAAGTAATATCGTTGTTTCTTACAAATCCAGCTTTAAAAGTAAATCTTGATAGTGCATAAGCAGCAAGTGTTCCAAGAACAATACTTATTAAACTAGCAGTACAGGTTACAAAAATACTATTAAAATAAGGCTCAACAATATCTACTCCACCTTTCGCAGGAGATTTAACTAAAACTCTCCAACCCTCCAATGTTGGTTCGAAATCTAACCAAGGTATATAAGTTACTTTACTATTTACAGATTGGAAGTCTTTAAAAGATGTTGATACAGCCCACAGAAATGGTGCAACAACAAATACAGTCCAAAATGTAATAAAAAAATATTTAAGAAAAGTGTAAAGTTTGCTCATAGTTATTCTTTGATCATTAATTTGGTTAAAACTTTAGCAATTATTGTTAAACTGATAATCATTATGACAAGATAAGTGAAAGATAAGGTTGCTGCATAACCCATCTGAAATTCTCTTAATCCTTTAATATAAATATAAAAACTTGATGTCTCAGTTGCAGTACCTGGTCCTCCCGAAGTCAAAACAAATACTGTATCCATTATTTTTGAAGCCTCGATAAGTCTTATTATTATTGCTCCAATTGATATTGGAGCCATCAAAGGAAAGGTTACATAAACAAATTTTCTAAATGGACTTGCTCCATCTATAGCAGCTGCCAAAAAGGGTTCTTTTGGAAGTGACAAAAGTCCAGCTAGCAATAGTAAAAACATAAATGGTGTCCATTGCCAAACCTCAACAATTATAACAGTAAACTTCGCAATAATCGGGTCACTCAACCATAAAATAGGTTTTACTCCTAATCCACCTAACAAATCGTTTACAGGACCTAGTGATTCATGAAAAAATGTTCTCCAAATTACTGTCATTATTACTGGAGTTGTCATCATTGGTACTAGAAAAATTACTCTAAAAAATCTTTTAAATTTTATTTCTCTCCAAACCATCATCGCTAGAGCAAATCCGATAACATATTGAAGAATAACTGTAGTAACCGATAAAAAACTTAGCCTAAAAAAAGACTCCCAAAACCTCGGATCATCAGTAAATAACCTTATATAATTCGTAATACCTATGAAGTTCATTTCTGGTGTATAACTATTCCATCCAGAAAGACTTAATCTAATAGTAAAAATAATTGGAAAGATTAAAATTCCAATAAGTACAAACAATCCTGGGAATAAAAAAACAAACTTGTGTTTAAAATTCATAATTTTTTTTTTGGATTATTTTAAAATGTGGCCGTTAAAAACGGCCACAAGTTTTACAAAATTATTGCTTATTATCTTCCATTGCTACACCAACAGCATAGGCTTTTCTTACGTTATCTTTTCCTACTCTGTTAAGTATATCTTCCCACTGTTTAGCAGCTTCGTCTAAAGCAGCTTGTGGAGATAATTGACCAGCTAATGCTTTTGCGGCAGCAGTAGCCAATGCAGCATTAAACTCAAAAGTTCCAGGAACTCTTAATGGAAATACTCTATTTTTACTTTGTTCCATTTGTGCAAGAGTATCAACATATGATTGAGCAATATCTTTATCCCAACCAATTTGTGTCCATACATCAACTTTAAAGTCATCATTTCTAAATGGGTTTACACCAAATCTACCAATTCCAATGTCTGCTTGGTGGTTAGCTTCGTTAGCAAAGAAACATAGGTAATCGAAAGCCATTTCTTTCTCTTTACTTTTCTTAGCTACTCCAACTGCCCATCCCCATACGAAGAAAGGAGCTTGGTTAAAGCCTTCATCCCAAGAGTTAGTTTTTCTATTCCAAACTTTCATAGCTCCTGGTAACTGTGCAGCACCAACTTTATTGTTTATTGGACTATCTGGTTGCATAGCGGCAACAAATGCATCATCCCATGAAAAACTAAACAAAGTTTGTCCTCCACCAAATGATCCAATTTCATCACCTAAACCAAAATTTATTCCTCCTGGAGGAACATATTTAGTTGCCTCAACCCAATCTGTTAAAGCTTCAACAAAACCTGGATTGTTAATTAGTGGTTTCATAGTTTCTAAATCAAAGAAAAAACCACCGGGTGTTTTAGGATTTTTTGAGTAAGCAGCAGATCTTGAATAGAAAGCAGCATACATTAGATCGTCTTTTTTCATTACTTCAGCAGATCCGTATTCTTTCTCGCCATCTCCATCCCAGTCCCAATTATTAAAGTAAGCTGCCATTTCTCCATACTCTTTCCAAGTTTGAGGAACTCTTAGTTCTTTACCAGTAGCTTCCTTATATTGTTTTTGGTACTCAGGATTATCAATTACATCTTTTCTATATTTTAGATAATGTCTGTCTCCATCAACCGGAAACTGATACATAACACCATCCCAAGATGCTACACCGATGTGAGACGGAGTAACGTCTTTCATTTGTTTCATCTCAACGTATTTCTTTGGAACTGGCTCTAAGTATCTTCTCCAATCGTTAATGAAGTTTGAAAATCCAAAAACGATGTCATATGGAGCTTGTCCAGCTTGAAATGGTACCATTGCTTTCGCATATAAGTCACCTGCTGGTGTATGAGTAACATCAACTTTTGCTCCAGTAAGTTTTGCGAACTGCTCAGCATGTAGAGCTGTTGGCTCTCCCATGACTGGTACAGCATGTGTATTAATCTTAAGCGTCTTGCCTTTATAGTTTTTCTTAGACATAGACTCGTAAGAACAATCACCAGGAATATCCCCAGTTGCTTTTATATGTGGAAACTGATCACTCCACTTATCAGCATACGCAACAGGACTAAATACCAACAAAGCTGATATTAGAGCGGTTACGCAAGTTTTTATTGTCTTCATCTTTTTTCCTCTCTTTGTTGTTAATTATGGAACTAACACTGCACGACCTTTGACTTTTCCATCATTAAGATCATGTAGCGCTTTGTTAGCATCATCTAATTTATATTCCTGCATAGATAGCTTGACTTTTCCTCTATCAGCTAATTCCATGAGTTCATATAATTCAGACCACGTTCCTACTAAATTTCCGACTATTGTTTTTTCAGATATTATTAAATCTACGGCTAAAGATTTGATCTCCTCTCCATAACCCACAATATAATAAAAGCCTCCATTTGAAGTCATTTGAATTCCCATTGCAGTCGATCCTTTTTCACCAACAAAATCTATTACAGCCTCAGAACCTTTTCCCTTGGTTAACTCTTGAACTTTTTCAATTTCGTTTCCATCAATCAAAACTCCGTGGTCTCCGCCCAACTCCATTGCATGTTTAAGAGCTTTTTCTGATTTCTCTACAATAATTATATCTGCTGCACACATTGCTTTTAAACACTGAATAGCAATATGTCCTAAACCTCCAGCACCAATAATTGTACAACTTTGGCCAGGAAGTAAATGTCTGGTAGCTTTTTTCACAACTCTATAAGCTGTTAAACCTGCATCAGAGAATGGAGCAACATCTTTAGGTGCCAATACTGTTGGCAATTTAATTAAATTCCTCACACTTGTTTTTAAAAGTTCTGAATATCCACCTTCTTTAATACTTAATCCTGGGAAAGCACCAGCGGCGGCATGCATGTCGTTACCTCTTCTACAGTCAAGACATGTTCCATCTGTTCCAGATATAAGTGGGTGCAAAATTACTGGATCTCCCTTTTTAAATTCTGTAACATCTTTTCCAACATCTTCTATCCAACCAGCATTTTCATGACCCATAACACAAGGAAGTAGTTTTCCATCTGGATCTTGAATATGTTTCCAAACTCCTTCAATTATGTGTAGATCAGTTCTACAAACACCAGCTGCACCAATTTTAACTATTACATCAGATGCCTTTTCTATTTTTGGATCAGGCATTTCTTGATTTGTGACCCAAGTTCCCTCTTTCATTTCTGGGTCGTACTTATGTAAAACCTGTGCTTTCATTATTTTCCTCTCTAAATTTATTTTTTATAAATAAATTTTAAATTGAAATAAAAAATATGTCTAGAAAGTTAGAATAATTTTAATTACCAATTACAACTTGAGATTGTTAATTAACTTTGTTTTTGCATCCGCCTGTTTTAAAAAACTCATCAATATTATCTATAGCTAGATTAGCCATTGCGGTTCTAGTTTCTTTAGTTGCGCTACCCAAATGAGGAAGAATAAAAGCACTTTTGTGTTTAAGATATCCTGGATTTAAATTTGGTTCATTTTTGTATACATCTAGCCCAACTGCATAAACTTTTCTTCTTTCCAAAGCATCTATTAAAGCTTCATCTTCAATAATATCTCCTCTTGCAACATTGGTCACGACTGCACCTTTTGGTAATAGTTCTAGTGTATCTTTATTAATTAAATTAATTGTCTCTTTAGATGCAGGACAACATACTGAAAGTACATCAGAGACTTTCATCAAATCATTTAAGTTATCGTGGTAAGTTGCGCCTTGTTCTTTTTCTTCGCTTAATTTTGAACGATTGTGATAGTGAATTATCATACCTAAAGATTTAGCTATTTTAGCTATTTTTTGACCAATTCTACCCATGCCAAGTATTCCAAGTCTAGTGCCTGTTAATTGTTTACCAATCAACATATCTGCTGACCAAACCCAGCCGCCTTCTCTAGCTTTTTCAATTCCTTCAGATGCTCTTCTGCATGCACCTAATATCAACAAAACCCCAATTTCTGCAGTGGCATCAGTTAAAACATCTGGCGTGTTTGTTACTGCAATCCCTCTTTTCTTTGCAGCTTCTAAATCTATATTTCCAAAACCTACAGCAAAATTTGATATAATTTTTACACTCTCAGGTAATTGATTAATTGTTTCTGCATCGAGCTTATCTGTCAAAGCCGATAAAATACCATCACAGCCTGTGCTCATCTCTATTAGCTTCTTTTGAGAGTAGAGTTCATCATTTAAATTAAAGTTAGCATCAAATAATTCTTTAGCTTTATCCTCACAAGATCTTAAAAGCCTTCTTGTGATTAAAATTTTTTTCATTTTATTTTGGATTAATTTAGATCAAAAACCTTACCAGGATTCATGATGTTGTTTACATCAATGCTTCTTTTAATAGCTTTCATTACTGGCAAATTATCTGGGTGCTCTCTTAATAAGTAATGTTTTTTTTGAAGACCAATTCCATGTTCTCCTGTAATTGTTCCCTCTAACTCTAAAGCTTTGTTAATTAGATCGTCGCTATACTGTCTTATTTTTTTTTGTTTTTCTTCATCATCAGGATCATACAATATTATGGAGTGAAAATTTCCATCTCCAACATGACCGACCATTGGTGCAGTTAGACCTAATTTTTTTACTTCTTTTTCCGCCCATGAAATGCACTCAACTAACTTGGAAATTGGTACACAAACATCTGTAGAATACACTTTCATATCATGACCTAAAGCTTTTACTGAATAGTAAACATCATGCCTTGCTTTCCATAATATTTTTTGTTCTTCAGGAGAAGATGCCCATTGAAAATCACTTCCACCATTATTTTTTGATAATTCTTCAACAATTTTTATAGACTCGTTATTTGATAGTTCACTACCATGGAATTCAAAGAATAAAGTTGGTGATGCTTTGATGTTTTCTAACTTTGAATATTTAATGCTAATTTCCATTTGATCTTTGTTTAACATTTCAATTCTTGCAATTGGAACGCCATACTGAATAACTTCTTGCGCAGTCTTTACTGCTGAGTCTAAATCTGGAAAATAGCAAACTGCACTCATTATGCTCTCAGGTATTGGTGATAATCTTAATTGAACTTCTGTAATAATTCCTAAAGTTCCCTCAGATCCAATAAACAAATTAGTTAGGTTATATCCCGCAGAAGTTTTTTTAGTTCTTGCACCAGTTTTAATTATATCTCCATTAGGTAAAACAACTGTTAAACCAGAAATAACTGTTCTCATTGTTCCATATTTAACTGCCATTGTTCCTGAGGCTGAAGTAGATGCCATTCCACCGAGTGCAGCATCTGCACCAGGGTCTATTGGAAAAAATACACCATCTTCTCTTAAATATTCATTTAATTGCTTTCTTGTTACATTTGCTTGTACTCTGCAATCAAAATCCTCAGCATTTACGCTTAAAACTTTATTCATTTTTTCTAGAGAAATTGTAATACCATTTTGATTTCCAACAACATGACCTTCAAGAGATGTGCCAGTTCCAAACGGAACAACAGGAATTTTATGCTCGTTACAAATTTTTAGAATTTTTGAAACTTCTTCATTAGTTTCTGGAAATACAACTGCCTTCGATAATATTGGATTATAAGTATCTTCTCCTCTTGCATAATTTGCACGAGTAGACTCAGAAGTAGAAAATCTCCCGTTAAATATCTTTTTTAATTCTGCTTGGACAGTTTCGTTCATTCTTTAATAATACAAAAATATTAATTAAAAATACAGTTTATTTAGAAAGCATCTTGCCTATATTTTCTAAGGCTTGCATTATATTATCTCTAGATGCGGCAAAACTAAATCTAACATAATCATTACAAGTTTTACCGAATGCAGTACCTGGAACAATTGCAACACCTGCTTCATGCATAGCTTTTTTGCAAAACTCAGATCCATTCATGCCAGTCCCTTTTATGTTCGGAAAAGCATAAAAAGCTCCTCCCGGCAAACTACACTCAACTCCTGGTAAATCATTTAATCCTTTATGAATTAAATTTCTTCTTAATGTAAATTTGTCTAACATATCTTTAATTGAGTCTTCTGGACCATCTAATGCAGCTATACCAGCATATTGGGCTGCTGCATTTACACATGATACACTATTAATCAAAAGCTTGTTTACATGTTCAACCAAATGCTCTGGCCAGTAACTCCAACCAAGTCTCCATCCAGTCATAGAATATGCTTTACTCCAACCCTCAAGAACAATTAATCTGTCTCTTAAATTAGAATAGTTAAAGAAAGTTGGCATTTCTTTATAGTCAAAAATTTGTCTACTATAAATTTCATCACTTAAAATTGTGACCTGCGGATGTTTTTCTAATTCTTTTGCCAGGTAATCAATTGAAGGTTTTTCAACAAAACTTCCAGTTGGGTTATTTGGATTAATTAAGATTAAAAGTCTAGTTTTGTCAGTTATCAAAGATAGAATTTTATCTGGATCAAATTTTAAATCTTTATCCTCAGTTAAATCATATGGAACAGCTTTCGCTCCAGAGTAGTTAATCATAGATTCATAAATTGGAAAAGCTGGAGTAGGATGAATTATTTCAACACCTGGTTCTCCATAACAAGTAATTGCATAATACATTGTAGGTTTACCACCTGGCATTATTAAAACTCTATTTGGATCAATATCAGCATTATAAAGTCTCTTGACCCATCTTGCGACAGCTTCTCGACATTCTGGAATTCCATTTGATAAAACATAACCATGATGACCATCATCTAGAGCTTTTTTTGCAGCTTCAACTACATGTTTTGGAGTTTTAAAGTCAGGTTGTCCTAGACCTAAATGAATCATAGGTTTGCCTTGTGCTTCTAATTTTTTTGCTTCTGCTAAAACAGAAAATGCACTTTCAGTTCCTAAACGATCTAATGCTTTTGCTAATTCAATCATAATTTTTCGTCGACAAACTAACTGAAAAGCAACTTCATGTCTATTTATTTAAAGTGAAAATAATAATAAAAATTATTTATAAAAAATATTTAATTACGGTAAATTATCTTTGATCTATCTAACTCTTTTACACTTTTGCAGCCCATAAGGATCATATTTCTTCTAATTTCATCGTGCATATTTTGAAGCAGCCTCTCTACTCCTTGCTGTCCACCTGCTCCCAAACTGAACAAAAAAGCTTTACCAAAACTACAAGCAGTTGCACCTGCAGCTAGAGCCTTGAGAACATGAGTTCCCCGTCTAACACCTCCATCTAAAATTATCTCAACCTTGTCACCCACAGCATCTGAAATAGCCTTTAGTTGATCAAATGGAGTTCTAGATCCGTCAAGCTGTCTTCCTCCATGATTAGAAATTATTATCGCTGTACAACCAATATCAACTGCTCTCTTTGCATCCTCCACAGACATCACACCCTTTAGTGCAAAAGGTCCATCCCATTTTTTTATACAATATTCTGCATCATCCCAGTTCATTTTAGGATCATACTGTTCGTTAACATAATCAATTACAGATTTTGTAATATTAGTTCCTTTATCAGTTTTGTGTTTAATATTAGCTAGTTCAAATTTTTTGTTTGTAAAATATCTAAATAACCATCCTGGTCTCATTGCAAAATTCATTATACTTTCTAAAGTAAATTTAGGAGGAGTTGTAAATCCAGTTCTGTGATCTCTTTCTCTATTTCCAGCAACAATTGTATCAACTGTTAAACACAGGCCATCAAAGTTTGCTCTTTTGCACCTATCAATTAAATCATCAGTAAATGATTTATCTTTATGAATATAAAGTTGGAATAATTTTGGACCACTTGATATGTTAGCTATTTCTTCAATCGAAAATGATGCCATTGTCGACATACTATACATGGTACCAAATTTTTCTGCAGCTCTAGCTGAAGCTTTATCTCCATCAGGATGATATAAACTTTGCATAGCAGTAGGTGATAAAAAAATTGGCATATCAATTTTTCTGCCAAAAACTGTTGTTGATAAATCTGGTTCTCCTACACTTCTAAGAATATTAGGGACTAAATCACAATCATCGAATGAATTTGTATTTCTCTTTAAAGTAGTTTCATCATCTGCGCCACCATCAATGTAATGAAAAATTGGAGCTGGTAGTTTTTTTTTGGCTAGCTTTCTAAAATCCTCAAAATTATAACAATTCTTTAAGCTCATGCATTTCGGAATCTTAAATTATTGCGATTAAGATCACTGATCTTTGTGCAGCCCATTAATTTCATGTCTCTTACTAATTCAGTTTTATATAAGTTAAGTGCTCTCTCAACACCTTCCTGTCCTGCTGCAGCTAAAGCATAGAGATATAATCTTCCACCAGCACATGCTTTTGCACCCATAGATAAAGCTTTTAACATATGAGTGCCTCTTTGAAATCCACCTTCACAAATAACATCTAACTTATCACCAACTGCATCAACAATTTCAGCTAATTGATCGAAAGGTGATCTAGATCCATCAAGTTGTCTTCCTCCATGATTTGATACCATTATACCGGTGCATCCGATATCAACCGCTCTTTTAGCATCTTCAACACTCATAACTCCTTTAAGCGCAAAATGGCCACCCCACTGAGAGCACAATTTTTCTGCGTCATCCCAGTTCATAGATTGATCCAACATAGTAGAAAAATAATTACCAATTGAAGTATTTGTGTCAGTGCCTTCTTTAACGAAATCTTGAAGATGTGGTAGTTCAAATTTTCCTTTGGTTAAATAATTTATTCCCCACATTGGTTTTGTGGCAAAACTAAACAAACTCGAAAGTGTTAATTTTGGAGGTGATGTAAATCCAGTTCTTAAATCTCTTTCACGATTTCCTCCTGTTATCGTATCAACAGTTAAAGCCATCACATCAAATTTTGCTGCTTTTGCACGTTCTAAACAAGAGTCATTTAATCCTCTGTCTTTATGGAAATAAAATTGAAACATTTTTGGAGTGTCTATTAAAGATGATATTTCTTCAACACTAACTGTTGCTAAGGCAGACACTCCAAACATAGTGTTAAATTTCTGAGCTGCTCTGCCTACCGCTCTTTCACCATCATAATGAAATAATCTTTGTAGTGCCGTTGGTGAGCAATAAAAAGGTAGATCTAACTTTTTTCCAAAAATAGTTGTGGAAAGGTCGACATTCTCAACTCCCCTTAGTACGTTTGGGACCAAATCTACATCATTAAATGCGCTAGTATTTCTGCCATAAGTTATTTCATCATCGGCAGCGCCATCAATATAATGAAATATTGGAGATGGCAGTTTTTGCTTAGCAAGTTTTCTAAAATCTTTAAAGTTATGACAATCTTTCAATCTCATTTTTTTTTATAATTTTTAATTTGTTTTATATCTAAAACCAACTAAAAAATTGTCCGAGCCAGGATTAGTATTACCAATGTCGGCATTTGAAATATGATTATATGTAATGTTAAATATTAAATCATTTTTAGTTTTGTAGTTTAATTCAATTTCTGTTTTAAACTCAATAGGTAAACCCATTTTTTTTCCTTGATCAAATGATTCATATAGACCAACGCTAAAACTGGGTGCAAAAATAACATTTTCAGATAAATTGAAATTTTTTTGATATCCTGAAGAAAAATAAATTGCATATTCTTCTCTTTCTTTTAGAATTGCTTTATCTGAATATCCTTCTCGGACATCGCCCATGAGCATCAAGTCATAAATCTGTGTTAATTCACCAAGATATTTAATATTTAAATAATTATCGGTAACTTTTTTTCTGTTAACAGCGTACATATCAGTTTGGTGAATGTAATCAAATACACCGACTTTAATATAAGTTTCTTCTTGTCGTTTATCTTCAGCAAAAGCGGAATTGAATTTTACGGATAAAAGAAATAAAAAAATTAAGCTAATAGCAATTCTCATATATAAATTACTTTATAGATACTTTTCTAATAATTAAAAGGCCGCCAAAAGCGAATAAAATCAAAGGTATTGACCAGAGTAAAAATGTATTTTGGTTTAATTCTGGTTCATATACAATCCATTCTCCATATTTATTTTTTAAATAATCATATATTTCTTCTTCTTCTTTACCTTCATCAATCTTATTTTTTACAACAAGCTTCATACTAATAGCAAAATCGGACTGAGAGTCGTAAACAGATTGACCTTGGCATATCAAACACCTTAAGTTTTTTGTAATTTGATCTACTTTGGTATTTATTTCATTAGCATAGGAAAAATTAAAACTAAAATATAGCAGCAATATCAATTTTAAAATTTTAAGCATTTTTTTTTAATAATTTTTTTATTTCTATTAAATTTTCGCTCGTCAATGGACCAATATACTTTTTTATTATCTCATTTGTTTTACCACTTATAATAAAAGTTTCAGGAACACCAATAGCTCCAAATTCTATTGATTTTGTTCCATCACTATCGGTAATAACTTCTGAATAAGGATTTCCAAGTGAGCTTAAAAAATTTTTCGCATTTTTTGGACTGTCTTTATAATTAATTCCAATTATATTTATGTTCATATCTTTTAATTTCATTAAAAACTGGTGCTCTTCTCTACATGGTGCACACCAAGATGCCCAAATATTTACTACTGAAGGACTATTTTTATTAAATAAGTCTGAAATATTAATTATTTCATCAGAAAATAGTTTTTTTGCATTAAGTGAAAAATCTATTTGACTTTTTAATTTCTCGTTAGAATAATCTTTCGATACGTTCAATCCCTTGAGCAAGATTATAAAAATTATTATTAGTGTTAGTAGTAATCCTAAAAATTTAATATTTTTGCTCATTTTTACTAATAACACTTAATAAACCACCAAAACCAATAAATATAGTTGAGATCCATATCCAAATCATTAAGGGTTTATATTGATATCTTACGTTATAATAACCATCGTCTTTTAGGATATTAAATACTAAAAAATTATCTGAAAATAATGTTGTCTTAATATCTGCTTCACTCGTAATAGTTAAAGGCTGCTGGTAAATCCTAACTTCTGGGTATAAAGCAAAAGAGGACTTTTTATTTGTAACTTCAAAACTAGCTTTAAGAGATTTATAATTGTCCACATCTGTAACATTAACCTCTTTTAATTTTAGAACTTTTTCGTTGAATATTCTTTCATCTCCTACTTTCATATTTGAATTGAATTCATTGGAAAAAAGGCCATTCAATAAGATACTTGTAATTAATAAACTAAAACCAAAATGCGAAATTTTTTGGCTAATCGAGGATCTACTAACAAAAAAATCCTTAATTGTTACCAGCAAAAGGTAGGTGCTCAAAACTATCAGAGGAATAGATAACAAAAATGAATTTTCTGTTTTTGTTAAAATGAAATACGAAATAAGTAGTGAAACCAAAAAAATAATTAAAATATTATAGTTAAATTTCTTTAATTTATCTTTAATCCATTTCAAACTTGGGCCAAAGCTCATGAATATTAAAAAAGGAATTAAGAAAGGTATTAAAAGATTATGATAAAAAGGTGGACCAACAGAAATTTTTGAACCATTTAAAACTTCAAGAAAAATTGGATAAATTGTACCAACAAGAACAACAGATAAAAAAAACATCATAAACCAATTATTCACTAATATTGCAGTCTCTTTACTTAAAATAAAATTCTCTTTTGCTGCGTTTGATATTTTATTCTGATTAAAAAAGAAAATTAATATAGACATCAATATTAGGATAAAGAGAAAACTTAATATAAATAACCCTCTTGATGGATCGTTTGCAAAAGTGTGAATTGAATTTAAAATTCCAGACCTAACAAGAAAAGTACCACTCATACTCAGTGAAAAAGTTGTAATTGACAAAATAATAGTCCACTCTTTAAAAGAATTTCTTTTTTGTAATACAATTACTGTATGCAAGAGTGCTGTTAAGCAAAACCATGGCATTAATGAAACATTTTCTACAGGATCCCAAAACCAAAAACCTCCCCAGCCCAGCTCATAATATGCCCATATAGATCCTAGCAAAATACCGATCGTTAAAAATACCCAAGATACCAAAACCCATCTTTTAATATGTCTTGCCCACTTATCTCCAATATTTCCACTAATCATTGAGGCAAGTGAAGCTGAAAAGATAATTGATGTTCCAACATAACCTAAATATAAAATTGGAGGGTGAATAGCTAAAGCAGGGTCTTGTAAAATAGGGTTCAAACCTAATCCCTCGCTAGGAATTGGATAAAGCGTTTTGAATGGGTTGGAAGTTAATAAAATAAAAACTAGAAAACCTGAAATAATAATTTGTTGAAATAGTATCGTTAGAAGTTTGTATTTAGTATCTTGTGATCTTGAATTTAATAAAAAAATAAATAGAAAAATTGAAAGAACCAATAACCACAATAATAAACTTCCCTCGTGATTTCCCCATGTGCCTGAAACTTTGTAAAATAAAGGTTTTAAAGTATGAGAATTGTTGAAAACAGTTTCATTACTAAAATCTGAAATTACAAAAGCTGCAACTAGACTAAAAAAACTTATCGTAATCATTAAAGTTTGTATTGAAGTAATTAAAATAAAGTTTTTATCTAAATATTTATTTTCTGAATTTGCATCCAAGTATGACTTAAAAATTAAATAAACAGATGCAATTAAAGCAATATATAAAGAATAATTTCCTAAATAATTAGACATACAAATTAATTGTTTTTCATAGCTTCGCTGACTTCAGGAGGCATATAATTTTCATCATGTTTTGCTAAAATCTTGTCAGCATTTAGAAAACTTTTATCCTTTAAGAAACCTTCAGCAACTACACCCTTACCCTCTTCAAACAAATTAGGCACTGATCCATTAAAGTTTACTAATAATTCATTTTTGAAATCCGTAATTACGAAAAAAATTTCTTTATCGTTTATTTTAATAGAATTTTTTTTCACCATTCCACCAACTCTAATTTTTTGAGCATTTTTGATTTCATTAAGATTTTTAATGTCTGTTGGAGACTTAAAATATACTACGTTTTCCTCAAGAGATTTAACCACCAAAAAAATTGCAAGAACTAATGAAATTAAAATTAAAAAAATAAAAAGGGCTCTAAATTTAACTTTTTTTCCGTACATGTGAATTTTAGTTAAACTTTAGATGTGGAAGTGTTTACTAATATCTCTCTGTACGTTTTTTGCTTAGCTACTGATGCAAGTTTCTTTTCATCAAGTGATTTATAATTTTCCTCAAATTTCTTTTTCTCTTTAATTAAATTTAATTTTACTATCGCGTACAAGAAGCTAAAAGAAAATAGAGTAAATATAAATGATGACCAAACGTATACACCGTATCCATTCATATTTAGTAGTTCACTAATCATAATCTATTAAGACCTTTATTTTTAATCTTTAACAGTTCTGTATTATATTTCATTAAAAATATCAAAAGTGAAAATAGAGCAAATGCCGCAGTCATTATAGCTAATGGTGTCAACATTGAAGAATGAATTGTTGTTTCTTCCAAAATTTTTACTGACGCAGGTTGGTGTAAAGTATTCCACCATTCTACTGAAAATTTTATAACTGGAATATTTATAAGACCAATAATTGCTATTATTGAGCTAATTTTTTCTGCTTTACTAGTATCTGTCGTAATCTTCCAAGAAGTAATGAACAATAAATAAAAAATTGAAAGTAAGAGCATTGAAGTTATTCTTGCATCCCAAGCCCACCAAGTTCCCCAGGTTGGTTTTCCCCAAATTGATCCTGTAACTAAAGCTATTATGCTAAAAACAAAACCAGAAGGTGCTAAACTTTTTGTTATTAAAGAGAAATTTTTATTTTTAAAAACAAAAACTCCAAAAGAAAGAATGGAAATAAATGAAAATATTCCGAGTGATATCCAAGCTGATGGAACATGGACATACATAATCCTAACTGAGTCACTCTGCTTATAATCCTCAGGAGAAAGAACTAAAGCTTCAACTAATCCAAGTAACAATACAATTATAAATAGCGCAAATACAAACTTTTGTATTTTATTAATTATCTTTAAAGTATTATTTGGATTGAAATAATTAATCATAATTTTTTATAACACATAAATTTTAGATTAAAATTGTTCAAAATTTTCTGACCAAGAATACAGAGGGAGATAGAGGAAAAACAGTACTCTTGATCAGAATTAAAAATTTTATAACAGACAGATATGACAGAGATTTGGGACAATTGTGTTTAAATATTGGCTATTAGTTAATTTGAAGGCTTGAAGTAGCTTGATCCACGCTTACCTGAAAAAATTTCATTAATTAGAGGGTGTTTTATAGGCTCTTCAGAGTCATCAAATAATAGATTTTGCTCAGACACATAAGCCTCGTAAGTAATTTCATCATTCTCTGCTAGTAAATGATAAAATGGCTGATCCTTTCTAGGTCTCACGTTTTTTGGAATCGATTGATACCACTCCTCTGAGTTATTAAATTCAAAGTCAACATCGTAAATCACACCTCTAAAATCGAAGTGTCTATGTTTTACAACGTCTCCAATTGAAAATTTAGCTTTTTGAGTACTCACGATATTAAATATGGATATTTGATGAAAAAAATCAATAAAAAAAATATAAATGTTTTATTAATCTGTTAATATGTAGCAGTGAATAAATCACTTCTAAAATTCATTACAGACGTTGGGCCTTTAGCTATTTTTTTCTTCTTTTATTATAACAGTGATAAAAATTTAAAAGTTGCAATACCACCTCTAATTGTCGCAACAATAATTTCTGTTCTCTTGGTTTGGATACTGGAAAAGAAAGTTCCGATGGTTCCTTTGTTAGGAGGAATTTTAATTACTCTATTTGGAGGTTTAACAATTTATTTTGATAATCCAATTTTTATTTATATGAAACCCACTATTATAAATATTTTATTTGCCTTAGCTTTATTCTTTGGAAAATACTTCACCAATGAACCAGTTTTAAAATTAATACTTGGAAAAACACTGCCAATGTCTGATGAAGGTTGGAAAATTTTGAATAACAGATGGACTTATTTTTTTATTTTTTTAGCTATATTAAATGAAATTGTTTGGAGAACTCAAACAGAAGAATTTTGGGTTAACTTTAAAGTTTGGGGAATGCTACCAATTACATTCATCTTTACAGCATCACAAGTTGGGTTGATTAATAAACACAAATTAAATGAGTAATTTAAAATTAGTAATAAATAATTCAAATAAAGAACAAAACCAAAGGTATTTTTTTGAAAAAAAAGAACTAAAAATTATATTAGACCTATATGCTAAAATGGTATCTGAAGGATCATGGAAAGACTATGGCCTCTCAATATCAAGTAAAAGTGTAAGTTTTAGTATTTTTAAAAATGCAGCAGAAAAAGCTATCTACAACATTAGTAAAAATTTTAAACCTTCTAATAAGAATTTGAAATATTTAATAACTGATAGAAATGGTAAAATTTTAAATAATGCTTATGATTTAGAAATACTTCTAAAAAAAACAAATTGGAAAAAACTATAGTTTTTGATTATCTTCTTTGACCAAACAATCTTAAAAGCATTATAAATAAATTTATAAAATCTAAATATAATGTTAAAGCTCCCATAACAGCTTTCTTGCCTATTACTTCACCTGAATCTGATGCTGCGTACATATTCTTAATTTTTTGTGTATCGTATGCAGTTAATCCAACAAATATAAGAACTCCAATGATTGAAATAGCAAAGTACATCATTGAAGATTTTAAGAAAATATTTACTAAAGATGCGATTATAATACCGATCAAACCCATCATTAAGAATGATCCAAATTTTGTGAGGTCTCTTTTAGTTGTGTAACCATATATACTCATAGCTCCAAATGTTGCTGAAGATATGAAAAATACTCTCGTTACACTGAGTCCTGTGTAAACTAATAAAATTGATGATAGTGATAAACCCATCAAGGCTGCAAAAATCCAAAAAGTAGTTTGAGCTTTTGAAGAACTCATTTTATTTATCCCAAAACTCATATAAAAAACAATTCCGAGAGGAGCTAACATAACCACCCATTTCAATCCTGATAGATAAATTGCATTTCCGAACTCAGTTAAAGCAACTATTGATCCACTTGCATCTGTAACTACTGACATTTTAAAAGATAGCAATGCAATGATTCCTGTTAGCAAAACTCCAGTTGCCATGTAGTTGTAAACTTTAAGCATGTAGGCTCTAAGGCCTTCATCCATCACAACAGCTTTTTTTGCTGTCGTTGATCTATTTAGAATATTGTCTCTATTGAATTCCATAATTAAATATATAGTAATAAATTTTAAATTTTTCAAGCAGTCAAAATAAAGGTAACAAATACTTAATATTTAATGAATTATAAAAAATTAGGAACAACTGATATAGATATTAGCACAATTTGTCTCGGCACCATGACTTGGGGTGAACAAAATAGCCAAGAAGAGGCCTTCGAACAAATGGATTTCTCACTAGAAAATGGGGTTAATTTTTGGGATACAGCAGAACTTTATGCGGTACCTCCTAAAGCTGAAACTTTTGGTCATACAGAGACGATAATTGGAAATTGGTTTGAAAAAACAAAAAAAAGAAAAGATGTGATACTCGCAACTAAAGTTTGTGGTCCTGCAAGAGATTATATTAGAAATGGTGAAAATAGTTTTGTAGGGAAGAATCTGGAAACTGCACTTCATAACAGTCTTAAAAGACTTAAAACTGATTATATAGATTTGTATCAGCTTCATTGGCCAGAAAGAAATGTAAACAATTTTGGAAGACTGGGTTATGTGCATAAAGAAAATGAATGGAATAAATTCGAAGACGTGTTGGTTGAATTACAAAAGTATATTGAGCAAGGTAAAATTAGACATGTAGGTTTATCTAATGAAACTCCTTGGGGTGTTATGAATTATCTCAAACTCTCAAAGGAAAAGAGTTTGCCAAGAATGATGTCCATACAAAATCCCTATAGTTTATTAAATAGGTCATATGAAGTTGGATTAGCTGAGGTGTCTATAAGAGAAAATATTGGCTGTTTATCTTATTCTCCTTTAGCCAGTGGTTTTTTAAGTGGTAAATATAGAAATAAGCAATTTCCAAAAGGATCTCGGATGGAAAGAGATTGGGATTTTTGGACAAGATATCGAAAACCAAATACTAACGAAGCTGTTGATGAGTATTTTAATATTAGTGAAAAATACAACATTGATATGAGTCAAATGTGTATAAAATTTTGTGAGGTACAGGATTTCATGTCTAGCGTTATTATTGGTGCAACAACAATGGAGCAGTTGAAAACAAATATAGAAAGTGTAAAAGTGAATCTTGATAAAGAAATAATTAATGAAATTAATGAAATTCAAAAAAAATATCCAAATCCATGTCCATAATTTTTAAAATAATTTTTTTTATTCTCTTATTAGGATCAACTTCTTATTCAGAAGAATTAAATAAAATAGGAACATTTAAAGACTGGGATGCAATTGTTGTTACTAATGGGGATAGCAAAGTATGTTTTGCTCAATCTAAACCTGTTCTTCAATCTCCTAAAAAAAATGATAGAGATGCAAGATTATTTGTAACTTTTAGACCATCTGAAAAAATTAAAGACGAAGTAAGCACAACCTCAGGCTATGAATACAACAGTCAAAATTCAATTACAGCTAGCTCTGGTAAATCAAAATATAAATTTGATATAGCTCAAGATAATTTTGCATGGATTTCAAGTAATAAAATTGAAAAAAAAGTTGTTAGCAGAATGAAAAAGGCCTCAAGATTAATGGTTACTGGATATAATAAATCTGGTTCTCAAACAATTGATCATTATTCTTTGATGGGCTTCACTAAAGCATATAACGCAGCTAAAAAAAGCTGCAGTTAAATAATGAAATCAAAGAAAAAGATAGTTCTTGCCTATTCTGGAGGTTTGGACACATCAATCATATTAAAATGGTTACAGGAAAATTATGATGCAGAAGTAATTTGTTATACTGCAGACATTGGTCAAGAAATAGATAGAAATAAAATTTTCAGAAACGCAAAAAAACTTGGCGTAAAAAATATTATTATTCAAGATCTAAAAGATATTTTTGTAAAAGATTATGTTTATCCAATGATTAGGGGCCATGCAATATATGAAGGTGTTTATTTGCTTGGAACCTCAATTGCTAGACCTTTAATAGCCAAAGATCAAATTAGAATTGCTAAAAAATTTAATGCCTATGCTGTGTCTCATGGATCAACAGGAAAAGGAAATGATCAAGTAAGATTTGAGTTAGGTTATCATTATTTTGGTCCTAAAATAAAAGTTATTGCACCTTGGAGAATTTGGAAGCTGAAATCTAGATCAGATCTAATTAATTATGCAAAAAAAAATAAAATTGAAATACCTAAAGACAAGAAAGGAGCGCCACCTTTTTCAGTAGACGATAATATTTTTCATACATCAACAGAAGGAAAGTTGTTAGAAAATCCAAAAAACTCCGCACCTGACTTTATCTTTCAAAGAACGGTATCTCCAGAAAAAGCACCTAATAAATCTTCAATTGTAAAAATAGACTTTAAAAGTGGAGATCCGATTGCAGTGAATGGGAAAAAATTCTCTCCATCTAAATTGCTTGGAAAATTAAACGACATAGCTGGAAAAAATGCTGTTGGAAGAGTTGATCTAGTAGAAAATAGATTTATCGGTATAAAATCAAGAGGTGTATACGAAACACCAGGCGGAACTTTATTAATGCACGCTCATAGGGCTATAGAGTCTGTTACACTTGATAAAGATACAATGCATAAGAAAGAAAAAATTATGCCTAGATATGCGGAACTGATTTACAATGGATATTGGTTTTCTAAAGAGAGATTTAAATTACAAAGAATTGTAGATCTTAAGAGAAGTAAAGTTAATGGATCAGTTAAATTGAGGTTATATAAAGGGAATGTTATTATTCATTCAAGAATAACTAAAAGTTCAGCTTATTCTATGAAAAAAGTTTCATTTGAGGAAAATAAAACTTTTAATAAATCAAATGTTGAAAGATTTATTAATTTTCACAAGAAAAAATTAAAATAAAATATCATGAATTTTGAACCAAGTCGGGCGCAAGCCACTAATAAACTAGATAACTTTGTTGAAAATAATCTTTCTGAATATTCAAGATTGAGAAATTTTGATTTTGGTCCAGATAAAAGATCAAATATATCTTGTATTTCTCCATATATATCTCATGGAATATTAAATGAGTTAGAAGTTATAGATAAAGCCTTAAAGAAATTTTCATTTTCTAAAAATGAAAAATTTATTCAGGAGGTTTTGTGGCGTACTTATTGGAAAGGATGGTTAGAATTAAGACCTAATGTATGGACAGATTACATAATAGAACTAAAAATTATAAGAGAAAAATACAAAGATAATAAAGATTATTTAAATGCCATTGATGGAAATACAAATATAGAATGTTTTAATGAATGGGTTAAAGAATTAAAAGAATTTAATTACCTTCATAATCATACAAGAATGTGGTTTGCCAGTATCTGGATTTTTACTTTAAATTTACCTTGGCAATTAGGAGCTGAATTTTTTATGAAGCATCTCTATGATGGAGATGCAGCATCTAATACATTAGGATGGAGATGGGTTGCTGGGATACAAACACAAGGTAAGCATTATTTGGCAAGTGAATGGAATATAAAAAAATTTACTAATAACAGATTTAATAACATTAATTTAAATGAAAATGCACCACCTAAAGTTAGCGAGAAAATATACAAGGCTGTCTTAAAAGATTTTAATAATCCAGTAAGTTTGGATGAGCAAAATTTAATTATTTTTGATAATAATCTTTCTTTTGAGTTGACTGATTTCAAAGATCATAAATTTAAAAAGATTTATTTAGTTAATAATAATAACGACAGTAGGAATATTAAACTTAGTGAAAAAATATTGAAATTTAAGACTAATTTAATTCAGGATCAAAAAAGAAGGTTGGATGAAAAATCTTTAGATTGTGAAATTATTGAAATTGGTAACCTTATAACAATTGAGAATAGTTATTTTTTATATCCTTGTGTTGGAGAAAACTTAGATTTTTTAACTTCTCAAGGAATAAATAATATAAAATTTCTTTATCGTAATTTAGACCGAAGTTCTTGGAAATATTGCAATAAAGGTTTTTTTAATTTCAAAAAGTATATACCAACTATAATTAAAGAATTTTTTTAAACAACTATTGTAAATTATCAAAATTATGAGATAACAATAATATGAATAACCCGCAAGTTCTTGAAATTATTGAAAATCTTAAAGGCAGAAGGAATTACGAAGAAAAGAAAGCTTCAAAATTAGGTTTCAACTCTCTTTACGCATACATTGAAAATAAAATATTAAAAGAGAAAGAAGCTGAAGCAGCAAAAATTGTTGAACAATCAGCCCCTAAAGAAGAAGTGATTGAAGCAAAAAAACCAGAAAAAAAGAAAAGCTGCTCTTGTTGTTAATTAATTATTTTTTGAACATTTCTTTGAACAATATTTCACTTTATCCCAGTTTAATTTCCATTTTTTTCTCCAAGTAAAAGGTCTCTTGCATACAGGGCAAATTTTTGTGGGTAAATTTTCTTTTCTCACTATGCAGTATTTTGTTTAATAAATTTTTCTGCCTCAGCTAAAATTAATTTTTTTCTATCAGGTTTCATTTTATCGAAAATTCTAACCATCATAGAAAGTCTAGGATTTTTTAAAAAGAAGGCTCTATTTCTATTTATGAATCTCCAATAAAGACCATCCATAGTATTGCACCATTCTCCTTTTTTAAAATCCATCATTTTCATGAAATAAGCGGAGCCGCAAATATATGGTTTTGTTGCAAAGATTCCTCCATCACTAAAAAGCCCCATTCCATAAACATTCGGGACCATTACCCAGTCAGAGGAATCCACAAACATTTCCATAAACCATTTGTAAACATACGTTGGCTTAACTTCACATAAATTCATTATGTTTGATAAGATCATTAACCTTTCAATATGATGTGACCAACCATAATTCACTGCATTTTTAATAGCATAATCTAAAGGTGGTAATCCTGTTGTTCCTTCGTACCATGAGTTTTTCATTTTTCTATTTTGTTTAAAAAAATTTCTAGTTTCCATTTCTTTTGAATAGCTTTGATATATTCCCCTCATAAATTCTCTCCACCCGATTACTTGACGAATATAACCTTCTAAGGAATTTAATCTTATTTTATTTTTGTTGTGAAAATCTAAAACTTTTTTAATTATAAATTCTGGAGTGATAAGACCTAAATTGATGTAAGGACTTAAAGCACTATGAAATAATATATTGTCTTTCTGATCAACTGCATCTTCATAATCCCCAAATAAATTTGATTTCTCTTTAATAAAAAAATTTAATAATTTAATTACATCATCATATTCCGTAGCAAACCAAAAATCTTTTGTATTACCTGGGTGACTTTTAAAATTTTTATCAGTTAAAATTTTTAGTTTTTTCGTATGAACAGTCTCAGTAATTTTAGGAAATTTGGGTATAGATATATTTTTTGGAAGTTTATTTCGATTTTCTTCGTCAAAACTCCATTTGCCTCCTTCTGGATTACCATCTTTTTTCATGAGTATATCCAAATCTCTTCTAGTCTCTTTATAAAAAACTGCCATAAAAGGTTTTTTTGATTTTGATAAATAGTTTTTAAATTTTTCTCTAGAATTTAAAAACATTGGTGTTTGAATAATATTCCATTTAATTTTTTCCTTTTTTAAAAAATTGGTAATTTTATTTTCAAAAAACTTATCCTCAATTTCGAAACTTGAAATTTCTTTAATTTTTTTTGCTTTAATTATTTTTTTTAATTTTTCTGTGTAATCCAGCTTGAAAGATTTATCCTCGATCGAAGAATATTCTAATTTAAATTTATTTTTTTTTAGTCTATCTGCGTGAGATCGCATGCAAGATAAGAACAATAATATCTTTTGTTTATGATGCTTTTCGTACGTACAGAGCTGATAATCTTCAGCCATAAAGAAAAAGTGGTCTTTTCTGTACTTTTCTAGATATTTCTCTGAGAAAAGCTGATTTCCAAGTAGAAAAAATAATTTCATTAACTATATATAACTCTTTAAAAATTTATGTCAGAAAAATATTTAGTAGTAGGTGCGACAGGATCTATCGGATCTAATTTAGCCGAACAGTTATACGCAGCTGGGAAAGAAGTACATTTAATCGGTAGGGATGAAGAAAGAACAAAATCTTTGTCTGAAAAACTAAATTGTAAATATACAGTCTCTGATGTTTTAGAAAATGGTTTTGTTGAAAAGATTAAGTCCGAAATAGATGATATCAAAGGTATAGCTTATTGTGTTGGTTCAATTGATTTAAAGCCTTTGAGAATGGTTTCAGAACAAGATTTTACAAAATGTATGAAACTAAATTTATATTCTGCAGTAGATTTAATTAAAGGTTATCAAGAAAGTTTAAAAAAAAATAAAGGATCAATTGTCTTGTTTTCAACTGTAGCTGCTCAAAGAGGTTTTACAAATCATGCAATTATAGCTTCAACTAAAGCAGCTGTTGAAGGATTAACTGTTTCTTTAGCAGCAGAATTTGCTCCTAATATAAGAGTAAATTGCATTGCTCCAAGTTTAACTAATTCAAAAATTGCAGAGCCAATGCTTAAAAATAAAGTTTTAGCTGATGGTATTGCAAAAGCCCATCCATTAAAAAGACTTGGAGAAGGTAAAGATTCAGCTTCGCTTGCAAAATTTCTAATAACTGAAGACAGTTCTTGGGTTACAGGACAAATTATTGCTGTCGATGGTGGTAGATCAAAACTTTCATAGAGTGAAGAAATTATTATTTCTTTTATCATTAATACTATTCTCAACTAATTCATTTAGTAAAAATTTTAATTTTAATAAAATTATTGAATTAGAAGCACCTTGGGGTTCGTCGTTCGTTAATGAAAATGAAATGATTGTTACCGAGAAAGGTGGCAAAATAAAATTTATAAACATTTCTACAAGAGAGATAAATGAAATTGATCATAACTTAAATTTTGTAGAATATGGACAGGGAGGATTATTGGATATTCTGTATCATGAAGATTACATTTACATCTCATACACAGAAAATAGAAATAATTGGAAGACTAGTACTTCAATTGCACGTGCAAAATTTAATAAAAACAAATTAAATTTTAAAAATATTTTTCAAGCCAATCCACCAATTGACTCGCCTTATCATTTTGGTTCAAGACTTGTAATTAAAGACAACTATTTATTTGCTTCTGCAGGTGAAAGAGGTGGGGGAATGATTGCTCAAGATGGAAATAAACATCCAGGAAGTATAATTAGAATTTATCTAGATGGTGGCATTCCAAAAGACAATCCTAGTTTTGAGGGGAAATCAAACTGGCTACCTGAAATATATCAAATTGGTGTAAGAAATCCTCAAGGTTTAGCTTTATCACCTTTTGATGGAAAAATTTATATGAGCAATCATGGTGCAAAAGGAGGCGATTGGTTTGGTGAAGCAAAGAAAGGTGAAAATTATGGTTGGAAAATTCTTGGATGGGGTGGCACAAATTATTCAGGTATACCAATAGGGCCAAAATGGAAACCTGGCTTTACAAAAGCCATTCAATATTGGGTTCCATCTATAGCCACAAGTGCAATCACAATTTATAAAGGTAATGAATTTAAAGAATGGAATGGTAATGCATTAATTACTTCTCTTAAAGATAAGTCTTTAAGAAAATTAGAGTTTAATGATTTATCAAACGTAAAAGAGGAAATAATATTTAAAGATAAAATTGGAAGAATCAGAGACATACAAATTCATCCTATAAATGGTAAACTATATTTTTTAAATCAAGATGGATTGTGGTTGATGGAAAATTCTAGTTAGTATCAAAAAGCTCTTTAAATAATTTAAATTCACCAATTTTAAAAATAATTGCATCATCTTTTTTAAATCCAAATTTTTCTGCATTTTGCTTAAACCTTAAAGGGGGCTCTAATATTGGTTCAAGTGATAAGACAAAAGTTCCCCAATGCATTCCAATTACTTTTTTACTTTTTAAATCTTTAGCAAGTTCAAGGGCTTCTTCAGGGTTAGTGTGGTAAGCAGAAGAATCTTTAATTGAAGCCATAGGATAAAAATTATATGCGCCAATGTTAATAAATGTTAAATCAATTGGACCATACTTATCTCCCAATTCTTTATATATTTTTCCAACACCAGTATCACATGAAAATAATATTTTTTTTCCTTTGTATTCAATCAAATAGCTGCCCCATAAAGTTTTGTTAGTATCCGTTAAACTCCTTTTTGACCAGTGGACTGATGGCAAAAAAGTAATATTTAAATTCTGATTTATTCTTATTTGATCATACCAATCCATTTCATTTACATCTTTAAATCTATTAATTTTAAAATATTTTTTTAGTCCTAAAGGTAACAGGACTTTAGATGCTTTATAAGGAAATCTCATTATTGTTTTCATGTCTTGATGATCGTAGTGATTGTGAGTTAGTAGAAAAATATCTGTTCTTGGTATCTCATTAAGTTTTAATGCTGGTTCGGTAAATCTCTTTGGCCCAAAAAATAAAGGTCCTGCATTTTTTGAAAAAACTGGATCTGTTATTATTGTTATTTCCCCTAATTTTAATAAAAATGTTGCATGACCTATCCACGCTACATAATCTTCTTTTTGGAAATTATTTAAATCCAATAAAACTTTTTCTTTTTTAATGATATTACTTTCAGGAAAAGTCATATCTAATTTTTTTTTTTCTTGGTTAAATACCTTAAACGACCAATTGAAATTCATATCAATCACCTTTGATCCTTCAGGATTACGAAATGTGCCATTTGCTAAATGATGATATTTTTTTTTCATATCCGATTAATAATTTTTTGAAATAATATCTTGAATTGTATTACTTATAACTATTGTTCCAGCTTTGTTAGGATGTATGCCATCTTGTTGATTTAGATTTGGATCAAGAGCAACACCCTCTAGCAAAAATGGAATTAAGGGTAAATTATATTTTTTTGACAATTTAGGATAAATAGCATCAAAATTTTTTTTATATTTAGTTCCATGAGTTGTTGGCGCAACCATCCCAGCTATTATAATTTTTATTTTTTTACTGTTAGCGATTTTAATTATTTCTTCTAAATTTCTCTCAGTTTCATCTGGTTGAATTCCTCTAAGCATATCATTTGCCCCAAGACCAAGGATGATTAGATCAATACCAGGTTCTGATAAACTCCATTCTGCTCTATTCAATCCACCAGAAGAAGTACTTCCTGACACACTTCCATTTATTACCTTAATATTTAAACCACTCCTAACGAGATTACTTTCTAAAACCAAAGATAAGTGTTGCTCTTTAGGTAGACCATAACCCGCCATTAAACTATCGCCGAATAATATAACCTTTTCTATTGCACTTGCATTTATGTGCACTAGAAAGAATAACAATATTTTTATAAATAAACTTTTATTCATGAACACACTTCTTAAATTAAAAAAAATAAATCTCAAATACCAAACTGGGAAGGACAATATAAATGTTTTAAAAAATATTGATTTAACTATAAAAAAAAAAGAAACTGTATCTGTGGTTGGAGAAAGTGGGTCAGGAAAAACAAGCTTGATTATGCTTATTGGTGGACTAGAACGTCCAACCTCAGGGAAAATTATATTTCAAGACAGGGAAATAACAAATCTTAATGAAGACGAAGTATCTGAAATTAGAAAGCAAAATATAGGAATTATATTTCAATCTTTCTATTTAATTCCAAATTATACAGCTGTTGAAAATGTAGCTTTAACACTTGAACTTAATGAATTTAAAAATCCAGAGAAAGAAGCAAAAAGTTTATTAGATCGATTTGGTCTAAAACATAGATTCAATAATCTTCCAAGTCAATTATCTGGCGGAGAGCAACAACGTGTGGCGATTGCAAGAGCTATTGCAATGAAACCAGATTTGATTTTAGCTGATGAACCAACTGGTAATCTAGATACCGAAAACTCAATAATGATCTCTGAAATTTTATTTAAATACATCAAAGAGGAAGGGTCTTCTTTAATAATGGTCACACATGATCCAAAATTAGCAGACAAAGCAAAACGAAAAATTAAAATCAAAGATGGAAAAATTAAATAATTCTTCGGAGTTAAGTTTAATATTCAAGTATGCTTTAAAGGATTTAAGCAGAAATTATAAAAAAATTTCAAGCATTATTGTAACGCTGTTTATCAGTCTTTTTATTTTAAGTGCCATCTTTACAATCGAAGATAGTTTAAAAAAAGAGCTTAATGATAATGCAAAAGTTCTTTTGGGTGGAGATCTCGAAATCGATTATAACCGTAATCAGGGGGATCTTAATTTAGTCAATAAAGTAAAGGAATTTTCAATTGTCTCACAAATGATAGAGTTCAGTACAATGCTTTCTACGACAGGCAGAGAAAAAAATAAATCATTATTTACAAGGATTAAAACAGTTGATGAAAAATATCCACTTTACGGTGAAGTTGTTTATGAGCCAGAAGATGCTTATGAAAGAATGCAAAAGGAACCAAAGACAATTTTGATTAATGAAAGTTTATCAAAAACTTTAAAGATAAAAATAAATGACAAAGTTAAGGTACAAGATCAAAGTTTCATAGTTGTTGGAATTATAAAATCTGTACCTGATGTCAGTGGGTTTGTAGCTTTTGGAGATTGGGCATTAGCAGGAAAACAAACTTTGGAGATACTAAAACTAAATGGAATAGGTAGTTTTTTAAATTATGAATATAAAGTAAAATTTAATCAAAGTGATGATCCAGAAAAAATAGAAAGTAAGATCAAAGATATTTTTAAAGATGACCAAAAAGTAAAACTTAGATTTCCAGAAAATTCAGCAAGTGGCTTAAAAAGGATAATTAATAATTTTTCCCAATTTCTCTCTTTAGTTTCAATTAGTGCAATGTTAATTGCTGGAATAGGTATCGCTAATACATTGTTGTCATTTATAAACCAGAACAATATGTCTATAGCTGTAAGAAAAGCTGTAGGATTTTATTCAGGGAATATAAAAATACTTTATTATCTTCAATTATTTATATTATTATTTATTATTACTGTAATTTCTTATGGCTCAAGTTTTTTAATTGTACCAATTGCAGACAAATATTTATCTGATGGGTTGGGATTAAATGTTTATCCAAAATTCTCTTTAATTAATTTTATAAAAATATTTATTGTAGGTTTGTTAGTTCTTATAATTTTTTCAATACCAACAATAAGTTCAATTGATCAAGTTAAAGCATCAAACCTATTTAGAAATGTATTCCAAAACCTACAATTTTATTACTCAAAAAAGTCAGTTATTTTAAGTTTTATCTTATTATCATTTTTAGTTTTATTGTTTACGCTGGGATCTGAAAGACCTTCTTATAGTTTGGGTTATTTTCTGGCTTTTTTTATATGTCTAATTGTATTTTTTTTACTTTCAAAGATTATAATTTATTTACTAAAAAAGTTTAATTTTATTTCAAATATCTCTTTAAAAGTATCGATTAAAAATATAACTCAAACAAAAAGTATCACTCCTATCACAATTATGTCTTTAGGCTTAGGTGTAACTTTATTATTAACTTTAGCTTTGGTTGGAACAAATTTTAAAAGAGAAATTGCAAGATCTATTCCAGATATTGCACCTGATTATTTTTTTGTTGGAATTCAAAAGGGTGAAAAGAAAAAATTTGAACAAGGTGTTTACAAAATGAACCCTGATGCGAACATTGAAATAGTACCTATGGTTTCTTCCGGAATAGTAAAAATTAATGGTGTGAATCCAAATAGCTATATTAAACCAGATAATGATAGTTATTGGGTAATTGGAAGTGAAAGAAGATCTTCTTGGGTTGAAAATATTCCTAAAGATAACCCAATTTTAAAAGGAGAATGGTGGGATTTATCTAAACCTAACCAACTTCAGATATCACTTGATGCAAAAGTGGCTAAAGATTTTAATATTGAGTTGGGAGATATTTTTACTTTAAACATTTATGGTCGAGAAATTGATGGAGAAATAGTTAATTTTAGAGAAGTTGATTATCGTGATCTAAGTATTAATTTTGCCATGTTATTTAATCCACAATTTGCAAAAAAAATTCCTCATGAATATTTAGCAACTGCTAAATTTAAAAATCCAGATAATTTTGATGAAACCAAAATGTTAGAAGTATTACCGAGTTTGTCTATGATAAAAATTGCTGATTACTTAAATAAAGTAACATCAGTTTTAAATAAAGTCTTCATAGCTGTAACCCTAATTTCTGGTGTAACAATTGTCATTGGATTGATTGTTATCTCAAGTGCTATAATGGTCCAAGGAAAAGTAAAAGAGTACCAAAATCTTGTATTTAAAATTTTAGGTTTTTCAAAAAAAGAAATTATATTTTCGTCTTTGATAGAATTTATAATTATCTTTATGTCGGTAATATTAATTGCAATTTTTTTTGCAGTAATTGGATCAAAGTTTATTATGGAGAATATTTTTGAATTAGTTTGGCAATTTGATTTTAAAGTATTAATTTACCTTGGCACCTCTATAGGAATTGTGACCTTGATTTTAATTATGTTAACTAATCTTAAATACTTAAGTCCTAAAGTTTATCCATTAATTAGAAATCAATAGTAAATTTTATTTATTCGCTCTTTTAAAACATTCGATTGTATTTTTAAGTAAACATGCAATAGTCATAGGTCCAACTCCACCTGGAACTGGAGTTAAAGCTTTTGCAACTTTTGATACTTCGTCAAATGCAACATCGCCAACTAGGCCATTTTCAGTTTTATTAATACCAACGTCAATCACAATTGCATCTTTTTTAACCCAATCACCTTTTACAAGCTCAGGGATCCCAACAGCAGCAACTATAATGTCTCCTTTTAAACATTCACCCTTTAGATCATTTGTTTTTGAGTGAGTAATTGTAACTGTGCAATTTTCTTTCAACAACAACTGTGTCATTGGCTTACCATTTAAATTTGATCTTCCGACAATTACGGCTTTTTTTCCATTAAGGTTTGGTTCAATTTTTTTTATTAATAAATAACAACCTAAAGGAGTGCATGGAATAGAACTTTCATAACCTGAAGACAGATTACCAACATTCATGGGATGAAATCCATCTACATCTTTCTCTGGCTTAATTGCCTCTATAACTTTTTGTTTATCAATATGCTTTGGAAGTGGTAGCTGAACTAAAATTCCTGAAATAGAATCATCATTGTTAAGTTCATCAATTTTTTTTAAAATTTCACTTTCCTCAACACTGTCAGGGTATCTAATCACCTCTGATTTAAGACCTACTTCATTGGCAGATTTCTCTTTATTTCTAACATAAATTTGACTAGGTGCTAAATCACCAATCAATATGACTGTTAAACCTGGAACTTTATTATGCTTATCTTTTAAAGATAAGACTTCCTTCTTGAGCTCTTCTCTTAAATCAGCAGCAGCTTTTTTTCCATCAATTAAAATCATTTATTAAAATATTAGCGGTGCAATGTAGAGCTTCATACACATTTCTATGAACCATATCAACAAAAGAAGTACGATAGGTGAAATATCAAAAGCACCAAGGTTAGGTAAAAATCTTCTAATCCTCATTAAAATCGGTTCTGTCATTTTATAAGTGAAATCTAATATTAAATATACAAACCGATTGCTTGTATTTAGTACATTAAAAGCAACCAACCAACTTATAACGACATTGCCAATTACAACATATGAATAAAGTTTTAAAATTTGAAGAGCTAAATAAAATATAGCAATCATTTTTTTTCAACATAAATAGACTGACTTGGAAATGCAAAAGCAGCTCCCTTACCTTCAACAATTTTTTTTATTTCAAGTGCCAAATTTTCTTTTACTTGTAAATAATTAGTCCAACTATTTGTTTTTGTAAAACATCTAACATACATATCAATCGAGCTATCTGAAAACTTATCTATTCTTACGGCGACTCCTACAGATTGGTCATAATCTTCACCTTTATTAATATGATCTTCAATTTCGTCTCTAATTGTTTTTAATTGATCAATTGTAGTGTCATATTGAAGAGTTATTATCCAACTAATAGCCCAGTTAGTCTTTCTTGTGTTATTAATCACTGCATTTTCTGCAAATTGAAAATTAGGAATAATTGCCAGTGATTTATCAAATTTTCTTATAACTGTTGATCTAAATCCAATATTTTCAACCACCCCTTCAATTACTCCATCTACCTTGATCCAATCACCAATTCTAAATCTTTTTTCAACTAAAACTAAAATTCCAGAAATTAAATTTTTAAATAAATCCTGAGCGCCTAATGCTACTGCTACTCCAAATAAACCTAAGCCTGCAATTATTGGTCCAATTTTAATTCCCCATAACTCAAGAACAGCAGCTGCTCCTAAAATAAAAATTAAGATTTTAAGAGACTTTATGATCCAGCCTATTAATTCTTTTGTCAGTACTTTATCTAATCCACTCAAAATATATGATATTGGCTCAATTATCTGATGTATTATCCAAAATATTAAAATTGTTATTAAAGTTCTATTAACGTTATCTATGAAACCCCTAGTCTCATTATCAAATGACATATAGTAACTGGCAAAAAATACACCAAGAACAATTGGAAGAAACCTTGCAGGACCTTCCATAGATTTTACAAAAGTATCATCTAATTTATTAGTTGTCCTTTTTGAAATTAATTCTAATTTTTTTATTACAAGTTTGCTTATTAGACCTCTAAATATTAAAAATAATACAAATATTCCAAGACCTACTATTATCTGAAAGAAATCTACCCCAAGAATTCCCTGCTTCCAAACAGATAAAAATAACTCATTTAGTTTATTTAAAACGTCCATTTTTAAATTTTATATAGCAAAAACTCCTCTTCACCAGGGTTAAAAAGAAAAATTTTTTTCCATTTTATGTCATTCAATGCTGATGATGCTTTTTCGCCCATACACATTAGGTTAGTTTCCATCCAAATATTATCTAAATTATATTTTTTTATTAACTTAAAAAATGTCTTCGCACTGTTTTCAGAATATATGTAAACAATTTCTGGCACAGAAAATTTGATATCTCTTAAAAAGTCATCACTTAAATTTTCATTTGGTATTGCAGTATAATTTATAATTCTCTTGATGACATAGTTTTCTGAAATTAAGTCTTGATCAAGATTAAAAGAAACGATTTCTCCACTAATGTAGGCCATTGGTCCAATTTTTGGGTCAAAGTTTTGTAAAATTAATTCTTTAAGATTATTCACATTACCTTCAGCGCAGAAAATATTTTGAAATCCTAATTCTTTTGCCTTTCTTTCTGTTGCAAGACCAACACAAAAACAGATTATTTTTTTATCTATTTTTGAAATATTTAAATTTTTTAAAGAATTAGCACTCGTGAAAATGACGCCTTTGAACTGGCTAAAATCTATTTCTTGTGTTTCTATTTTTTTTATTTGTAATAACGGTAAATGAGAAACTTTATGTTTCATGGAAGTAAATTTTAAAATTAATTCTTTGCTATCATCTAATGGTCTGGTTAATAAAATATGCATTTTAATTTTTATAAGAACCTTTTGATTTTAATTTTAGCTCTTCTCCCACCATTCTACTAGTAGACTCGATATTTTCTTTTTGAAGACTTTTTTTTATGAAATATCTATTTTTTCCATCCACAGAAAACAATTCGGTCAATAGGTCTACTTTATTACCATTTGATTTTGCATATACACCAACTGCAGTGTCACAATCTCCTTCAAGAACTTTTAAGATCTCTCTTTCTGCTTTTGCGATAGTTCTTGTTTCTTGATCATTAATGTTTTCAAGTAATTTTTTAATTTCATTATCATCTTCTCTACATTGAATTGCGATAATTCCTTGACCTGCACAAGGTATAAGCTCGTCAACACTGAATTCTTGTGAAATTTTATGTTGTAAATTTAAAGCATCTACTCCTGCTTTTGAGAGAATTATTGCATCATATTCGCCTTTTTCTAACTTTTGAACTCTAGTATCAACATTTCCTCTGATAAGTTTATATTTTAAGTTGGGTCTTTTTTTCTTAAGTTGATATTCTCGTCTATATGATGATGTACCAATAATTGAGTTTGGCTCTAAATCTTCAAATTTTATGTTATTTTTACTTATTAAAATTTCATTAGGAGAATTTCTTTTTAAAAAATTATTAGTTAAAAGATTTTCAGTTTCTTCAGTAGGCATGTCTTTGAAAGCATGTACTGCAATATCTATATTTTTATCTAATAAATCTTTTTCAATTTGTTTTGAAAATAATCCTTTGCCTCCTATTTCAGATAATCTCTCATCTTGCTTTTGATCTCCTGTTGTTACTATTTTTTTTAATTCAATCTCTTTAGAAAAATATTTTTTTAGTTCTTTTTTCACATTTTCTGCGTAAATCATTGCTAACTTACTTCCACGTGTCCCAATTACAAGATTAGCTCTTTTCATAAAAGTTATTTTTATTACATTCTTATAGATTAATTGTATTAATTATAAAAAATAATTTATGAATAAAAGCCCAATAATATTAGGAATTGAGACAAGTTGTGATGAAACAGCGGTTTCAATTATTCAAGATAACGAGAGTGGTATACCAAAAATTTTATCAAATATCGTTTCAAGTCAATTTGACATTCATAAAGAATTTGGAGGAGTTGTGCCAGAATTGGCTGCAAGGTCACATGTTGAAAAAATTAATTTAATTGCAAAAAAAGCTTTGGATGAGAGTGGTGTATCTCTTGATAAAATATCTGCTGTTGCCGCAACATCTGGACCTGGTTTAATAATTTGTCTTAGTGTTGGTTTAAATTTTGCAAAATCACTTGCATCATCCTTAAAAATTCCATTTATTGGTGTCAATCATCTAGAGGGTCATGCTTTAAGTCCAAGACTTCAAACTAATATTAATTATCCTTATTTACTTCTGTTGATATCGGGTGGACACAGTCAATTTTTAAGTGTGAATGGATTAGGTAGTTACACAAGATTAGGCACTACAATTGATGATGCTTTAGGAGAGGCATTTGACAAAACTGCAAAGCTTTTAGGAATAGAATTTCCAGGTGGTCCAAAGTTAGAAAAATTTGCTGAAAAAGGTGATCCAAATAAATATAAATTACCCAAACCAATAATTAATAAAGGTGGATGCAATTTATCTTTTGCAGGACTTAAAACTGCAATACTAAGAATAACAAAATATATAAATTCAGAACAAGAAAAATATGATTTAGCAGCGTCTTTTCAAAAAACTATCGAAGAAATATTGTATATTAAATCTAAGATCGCTTTTAAGGAATTTTTAAAAAACCCATTTGAAGAAAAGTCTTTTGTTGTTGCGGGAGGAGTTGCTGCAAACAATGGTATAAGAAAAAAACTAACCGAAGTGAGTAATGAGAATGGCTTTAAGGCAATTTTTCCAGATATTAAACTATGTGGAGACAACGCAGCAATGATCGCATTGGTAGGTCTAGAAAAATATAAAATAAAGAAATTTGATAATATGGATTTAGAAGCTAATCCAAGATTAGCCTTAGATGCTAGTGCTAAATTTTTAAAAGGATCTGGATTAATTTATTAATTTTTAGCAGCCGCTTCCACCGCTTCCACCGCTATCACCACCTTGTGCAGCTTTTTTATCTTGAGACACCATCAACTTTCCTTTTTTTGAAAGTTTGAATTCTCCATTAACAACATCTGCAGGATACCATTTTGTTAAACCGGTAACTTTCATTTGATTTTTAATGTTTATTGGTTTTTTGAAATTAAATTTAATAAAGATTCTACTTTTCCTATCAAATTTTTGTATAAATTTATTACTTTTAAATTTACCTTCATAAACAGAGCCATCATTAAGAGTTAATTTTCCTTTGCCATTTATCTTATTTTTTTTAATTGGTCCTTGGTATATCGATCCATCATCAAATTTAACTTCTGCATTTTTCGTTGAAATCTTATTCTTTTTACAATCCTCATCGCCTTTAATGTCTGGTGAACTAATAACTACTGCATCACATTTTATTTCTGCTGAATTAACATTGAATGAAAAAGTTAATAATGAAAAAAGCGTTATACAGAATATTTTTTTGATCATACTATCATTTACAATAATTTACTAAATCAGTCAAAACTAATTTATCTAATCTTAAATGCCTATTATCCTTAGTGAGAATTTTATTATTGTTGTCTAAAATAGAGACATATTTATTTTGTAATTTATTATTTTTGTGAAATGTTCTACAAACTAAATTCTTCAACTTAAGCTCTAAATTAGAGTTAATAAAAAAACTTTTATTATTTTCATCTTGCTCATAAATCCAATAAGGCATTGTTAAGATATAATCTACTTCAATATCAAGTTTATCAATAATTTCATTTAAGTTTTCAAAATATATATTTAAGTTTTTTTCAAGCTCTTTGGTATTTTTATTTTCAAAAAGAATTTGCATTTTTTTTTGATTTTTTCTAGAAATTGTGAAAAATTTATTTGTGATTAAACTTTTTAGAATAATAAGTCTGTATTTAAATGGTTTTTCAATTATATCATTTAATTGATCCTGTCTAAGCGCTACATAATTTTGGATGTTATAATCAGGATGTAAACGAAAAATATCAACAGACAAATTAAAACTAATAATTATTTTTTTATTTATTTTTTCTTGATTTAAGATAATGAAATTTAAAACTTGGTAGGGACCATTATTAGGAGCAGCATAGATTACTAAATCTTTGTTATAAAATTTTGACAAGAAATGATCTTTCTGATTTTGTATATCAATACCTAAAATTTGACTATCCCCAAAAACCTGAATTGTATTTTCATTTTTTTTTTTGAAAAATCTTCCACCTTTATTATCTGTTTTAAAAATCAAATTCTGCTTGCCGTATTTAATACAAAATTGAGTTTCTTCAGGTAATTGAACATAATTTTCGTTATGACCAAATGGTAAAAAATCTAAACATTCTTTTGATTTTAAGGAACTTGTTGTTAAAATTAAAAGAAAAATTATTAATAAAATGTTTTTAATACCAAAAAATAAGCTAGAAAAATTTGAACCTTTAAGATGTTGTTTTGTTTTAAATGAATTTTCTGCAGCAGAATTTGCATCTGCGTTAGAAATGTTATTTGCAGCTAAAAATGTAGATGATTTAAAATTAAGCAAAGGTTTCATAAGACATTCATTAGATGAGTATAAACATTTTTCTATATTTACAAATATCAAAAACCAAATTTCCTTAGAACACCAATTAAATAATAGAGAAATAAGATTTGTACCAATTCATCTATTTGCTAAAGGATATATATATAAAGATAAATTTATTTTTGAGAAAAAAAATATTAAAGACTTTGCAATTTTTATTGGTGCAAATGAGGAAATTGCAGAAAAAAAATTGCATGATTTTCTCAAAAATATTAGAAAATTTAAACCGGATCACTCAAAGCAAATTGACAAAATTTTGTTAGATGAAGAACGACATGCCAAGTATTCACTTAAATTTGCAAAAAAAAATAATTCCAAATTCAGTTATTTTATTAAATTCTCAAAAGAGAATTTAATAAGTAAGTTAAGGCATCTTTATGCTAATAGCTTAACTAAAGTTTCAAAAATTTTTAATCCAATTTTATACTTATTAATTTTAATTATGTCTTTACCTGTAAGATTTTTGGATTTGGATAAATCCAAAATGGACAATGATGTTTTAAAAAATATTAATCCAAAATCAATACTATAACTTTAATGTTTTATATTGGTATTTCAGCTTATTATCACGAATCTTCTATTTTCTTAACAGATGGAATAAATATCAATTGTTTTATTAAAGAAGAGTATTTTACAAGAATAAAAGGTGACAAAAGTTTCCCGAAAAGATGCTTAGAATTTTTAAAAAAAAAATATTCTTTAAACGAAAGCAATATAAAATCAGTATGTTTTTATGAAAAACCTTTCAAATCATGGTGGGAAATCTTTATTTATTCAATAAAAAAACCTCTGGAGAATAAAAAATTATTAACACACCATCTAAAAAATTTTAATACAGGGTCTATATTTTTTTATACTCATTTAAATGAAGTAATAAAAATATCTAAAGATAAAATTTTATATTCATCGCATCATCTCAGCCATTGTTTGTATGGTTCATTATACGTAGATAATATTGATGATTATGCATTTGTAAGTTGTGACGGGGTAGGAGAAGGTGAAACAATGACCATATACACAATCAACTCTGAAAATTTAATAAAAAAACATTGGACAAACTTTTATCCTAATTCAATTGGATTATTTTATTCTACTATAACTGATTTTCTAGGTTTTGACACAAATGAAGGTGAGTTTAAAGTAATGAGTTTAAGTTCATATGGTAATCCAATTTATGAGAAAGAAATGGAAAAAATTTTTGATTGTGAACAATTAAAGATAAATTCGTCGTACTTTGAATTTCAAAAAAATCCTGAAAGATCGTTCTCTGAAATAATTATAAAAATTTTTGGAAAGCCTTATTTAAATTTGGGAATTAAAGAAAATTTTCAAAAGTATTCTAATATTGCAAGTTCAGCTCAACTAATATTAAAAAAATCGGTAAAAAATCTTATTTTAAAAGCAAAACAACTAACAGGTAAAAACAAAATTGTTCTAACGGGTGGTGTAGCATTAAATTGTAAAATGATACACGAATTATCTAAACAAAACATATTTGAAGAATTAATTGTTCCTCCTTCACCGGGAGATTCGGGCTCAGCAATTGGGGCTGCGAATTTTTCGTATTTTTATGAAAATAATAAATTCTTAAAACATATAGGTCTATTTCCTGGACCAGATAAAGAGGATATCAATAAAGGATTCAAATTGAGTGAATTTTTTGAAAAAATTTCTCAAAAGGAAAACTCTTTAGAAATAGCTTCTAATCTAATAATCAAAGGCCACATTCTTACAACTTATATTGATAAAATGGAAACAGGACCTCGCGCATTGGGCAATACTTCTATAATTTGTAATGCTAAAGATAAATTAGCTGTTGAAAATTTAAATAACAGAATAAAAAAAAGGGAATTTTATCAACCACTTGCTCCGATGTTACTTAAAGAAAAATTTGAAAGATATTTTTCTATTCAAAATAGTATTAAAAAAAATTTATATTCAATGGGAACTCTATGTGAGGCGAAAGAAGAATTAAAAAATGATTACTTACCTGTAATTCACACTGACAACACCTGCAGAACTCAAGTTATTGATGATGAAAATTCATTTATTTTTAAATTATTAAAAAAGCTAGAAGAAAATAATGTTAACATACTAGTAAATACATCTTTTAATATATCAAAAGATCCAATGGTGTTTGATTTGTTTGACGTTTATACAAATATGATAAGAATGAATATTGAATATGTCGTAATGAATAACGGTATATTTAAAGTAAAAAAGATATGAAAAAAATTTTAAATTATATTTACCTAATTAATGACTTTAAAAAAAAATATGGTTATGTAAAATTAATATTTTTTATAATGTTTATTTTTTTAGTTTTAATTTTTTCTATTTTTGTTTTTGTTCAAGTTTTTATACCTTTTACTTACATAGCAATTTAATATAAATTATTTAAATGCAATATTGGTTACTCAAATCAGAGCCTAATGTTTGGTCGATAGATCAACAATTAAAGGTTGGTCCAAAAGGTGCTGACTGGGATGGAGTAAGAAATTATCAAGCAGCAAATAATTTTAAAAAAATGAAGAAGGGTGCTGGAGTAAAATTATAATATTTTATTTTATAATATCTTCAATCAAAGATTTACATTTTTTCGAAGGTGGGATATCAAAATTAAAATTCTCTGAAACAAATAATTTAATTTTATCTTTTTGTTCAATAAAATTACTATCCATTTTTTTTTTCAAAGATTGTATTTCATCAATTTGATCAATTTTTATTGATAAACAAAACATTTCTTTAAAGGTATCTTCAATTGTACTCACATCAATTTCTTTAAAATCCTTGTTATGAATTTTTTCAGAATAATTAATATACATTGTGGGCTTTTCAAATATTGTAGAATATTCTAAAGCCATACCACCATTATCAGTTATTAGAAATTCAGACTCTTCTAAGTATTGAACATCAGTAATATCTTTATTTAATCTAAAATTCTTATTATCTTTAAAAGAAGTAACTAATTTTTTTAAGGTTTTATTAGATCTTTTCAATAACTCGGGGTGGGGTCTAAATATTACTTTGAAATTTTGCTTTAAAAGAGATGATATAAGTTCATGAGAATAATCATCAAATAAATTTTTATTATTTCTATTCCAAGATGGAGCAAAAAGTATTGTTCCTTTTTTAACAGGTAAATTTTTTTTATTTTTCTTTAAAAACTCATAATATAAATATCCGGTTTCAAATATTTTTTTTTGTTTAAAATTATAAATCTCTTCCGCCTTTTTAAGTTCTCGAGTTTGATATGGACCATTGGAAAAGATAATATCATAAGCTTCAAACGAATTTTTTTCGTAACATTTATGAGTGCTAACCAAAGAATGAAATATATATATATAATTTTCACATTTTTTTGATTTTTTTAATTGATGATAATTAAGATTTGTCAGTGTTAAAAAAATTATTTTGCACTTAAGAAATTTAAAAAGAATTAATCTTATTATACCATCGCCTATAAATATAGGTTTTACATCATTAATATGATCTAAGTCTTCTTCATCAGATGTAAGATAAATAATTTTATGACTTTTACCTAGATTATTTATTAATTCTATAAAATAATTTCTATAATTTTTAGACTCGCTATAAAATATGAGATCATCATTTTTCTTCAATTTTAAAAATTTAACATAACCTCTTAAAGATTTAGCTAAATTCTCTCTTTTAAAAAAAAAATTATAAAAAAATTCTTTAGTTTTAGACCAAAAAAAAGATAGAAAAGTAATTATTGCTGCAAAGGTGGCAACAATAATCTGTATAATAAAAGATCCAGTTACTGGATCAAGATATGCATATGAACTACTAGTAATTAAAAAATAAATAATTAAAACTAAATTTAGTGAAAAGTATTTCTTTTTAAACATTATCTTTAAGAATAATTTCTTTTAAATCATTTTTTTTTAATTGCACCGGATTGTTTGATAATCTCATTATATTAATACCTGAGATAATCTTTGAATAATCTTTCTTTAAATCAATTCCTAATTTAATAAAATTACTTTCAAGATTTGCTTCTTTTTTAATATTTTTAATATACCCATTAAAACTGTCAATATCTTTACTTTTGGTAATATCAAACATTATTTTATATCTATCATTGAGGTTAAAATTACATTTTGCGTTTTTAATATTTTTAAAGTTAAATTTAAAAAATTTATCAAGAGTTAAAGAAACAGCATGTCCATGACTAATATTATAAATTGCTGTAAAAGGGTAAGATACTGCATGAGGTGCCGTTGTTTTAGATATACTAATTGCTTCACCAGCTAAATTTGAGGCCAAACACATTGCATATGAATTTTCTTTATTTGGATTTGATAAAAAATCTAAATAATATTTTAAAGAGATTTTGAGAGATTTTTTTGCAAAAGCTACACTTTTAGAATTTGATTTTTTTGAAATGAGTGACTCCATTGCTTGGGCAATAGCATCAAAACCTGCTGATGATTTAATTTTATTGGAAGCACCCAAAACTAACTCGGGAATTAAAAAAAAAAAATCAGGTCTTAATTTATCTCCTTCAACTGAATATTTAATTTTGTTTATATATATTACTGCATTTGTGGTAACTTCTGCTCCAGATCCTGCAGTAGTTGGTATTGCAACTAATTTAGTAAATTTATTTTTTACATTGTAAGAGGAATTTAAAATTTCATATTTTAAATTTTTACTACTTGTTAAAACATTTGCAATTTTAGCATAATCGATTACCGATCCGCCGCCAATTGCAATAATTAAATCGGGACTAAATATTTTGATTTCTTTAATTATTTTTTTTAACTCGTTAAGTTCAGGATATGAATTTATTTTAAAATAATATTTTACATTCTTATTTATCAAGAATTTTTTCATAATTTTTTTCGATCCTGAGGCTTCAAATGATTTTTTGCCAGATATTATAAATATATTTTTGAATTTTGAATCTTTTAGAAAGTTGTTAAGATCTTTATTTGATGAAATATTAAAATTAATCATAAGTTGACATAAAATTTTTCTTTATTTTATTTAGATTTTTTGGTCTAGACAAATTCTTTAAAGAGCCATTATTTATTTTTACCTCTAAAAAACTCGGACCTTTAGATTTGATGAAAGATTTGATCTTTATTTTTAAATTTTTTTTATTATTTATAAAAAAATAATTCTTGTATCCAAGACTAATACATAATTTTTTAAAATCTATTCCAAAAGCTGACGTGGGTTGGCCACCAACAGATTCATGCGAATTATTATTTAATAATATATGGCTTAAATTTTTTTTCTTAAGATAGCCTATTGTCCTTAATGCACCCATATGCATCAATATTGAACCATCACCATCTAAACAAAATATTTTTTTTTTTGAATGTAAAGCATAACCTGATGCTACACTCGCTGAATGACCCATCCCACCTACCATATAAAAATCTTTTCCATTTTTAATTTTATTTTTTTTTCTTAAATCCATTAACTCTCTTGAGGTAAATCCAGTTGTAGAAATTATTTTACTTTTTTTTGGTACTAATTTTAAAAACTCCTCAATAAATTCGTGACGAAAGATATAATTTTTTTCCTTTTTCTTATTTATTATTTGACCAAATTTTAAAGTATTTTTTTCTACCAGGCAGGCAACTATGCTTTGGTTTTTTTTTGCTGTTTTAATTATTTTATTTAGTTTTTTTAAGTCTTCTTCTTCTCTTAAAATGCAGTATTCAATTTTTAAAAGTTTTAATAATTTAGTGGTTATTTTGCCCTTTGCATTATGTTGTGGCTCGTCAAATTTTTTTGGAGAACCTCTCCATCCTATCATTAAAAATAATGGTATTGAATAAACTGCTTTATTTGCAATTGAAATTAGAGGATTTATTGCATTACTTAATCCTGAGTTTTGTAAATATATACATGGTATTTTTTTTGTAGATAAATAATAACCAATTCCTAAAGATGTAGCCAAACCTTCATTTGTAGCTATAACATGCATTTGTTTTGGTAATTTTTCTAAATATAAAGAAAAATTTTTTAAAATGCTGTCAGGAACTCCGGTAAAAAATTCTATTTTGTTTTTTTTTAAAACTTCAATTAGTTTATTTACTAATATCATTATTTAATTAAATTAATTATTTCATTTACTGAGCTAATTTTATTTTCTAAATCGTAAGATCTTTTATTTTTAAGTATACTTTTAACAGCACTTTGCATAGCTGGGTATGCTGCTCTTAGCATATGATTTGCATATATAACAATTCTGAAACCATTTTTAAATAATTCGTTTTCGGTAGTCCTCGAATATGTTGAGGGTACTGATACTAAAGGTTTATTCCATTTTGTTTTTCTAAAAATTTTAGAAAATGAAAATATTTCTTTGGGAGTTGTTTCTTTACTATGAATTAAAATTAAATCTGCACCAGAATTCGAATATGCTTTAGCTCGTTTTAATGCATCATTTAACCCCTTGCCTAAAATAAAACTTTCTATTCTTGCACCTATTAAGAAATCTTTGGACTTTCTTGTTTTTTTTATCAGTTTAATTTTTTTGCAAAATTCATTAATATTATCTTGCTTAGATCCTGATTGATTTTTGAATAGCGAATTCTTTTTTAAACCAACTTTATCTTCTATGATAATTGCTGAAACTCCTAATCTCTCAAGAGTTCTTATAGTAAATGAAAGATGTTCTAATCTTCCTCCGTTGTCTGCATCGAAAATTATAGGTTTTGTGGTTACATCTAATAAATCACCTAATCCATTAAATCTTGAAGAAAAATCTAATGATTGATTATCTGGTTTACCTTTTAAGCTAGAGTCTGTTAAGCTCGAAGACCACATAGCATCAAACTGTTCAATTTTATTTTTTTTTTCAATTTTTGTATTTTCAATAAGTAAACCTGATAGTGGACTGTGGGCTTCTAAAACTCTTACCAGCTTTTTGGTTTTCAATAGTCTTCTTAAATTTGAAACTCTTGATGTAGGAGTTAATTGACTTATAAGATTTGATTTAATTTTGGTTGAAGAAATATTTTTTGTATAATTTGGTTCTATTAATTTACCACCCCATTTTTTAATTGTTAAAATTACTTGTCTTCTAGTATTTTTTTGAACACCTGTTTTCCAATCGTCACCATGAACTACATAATTTGGCTTAATAAAGTATAAATTAGGCCTATAATCTAGAGTTTTTTGAGGAATAACTTTTTTTACATATCTAATATTTTTTAAAACAATTTCTCTCTGTCTATAATTTAAAGTTGGTATATTTTTATAAGACGCAATTGCTTCATCAGTCAAAAGACCAACGATGACATCGCCAAGTTTGTTAGCATATTTTAAAATATTAATATGACCTTCATGCAATATATCCGCGGACAAAGCAGCGTATACTATTTTTTTTTTTTTATTCTTCATGTAAAATATATTTTAATATATTAGACTACTAATAATAGCGATAAAATAATTCAAATGTTATTTAAAAAACTTTTTAATAATTTAGGCGTTAAAAGTTATATTTTATACTTTATTCTGAGCGCAATAATTATAATAATTCCGAATATCTCTTTTATGAATAGAAATTATCTAGAAATAGATAATGTTTTTATTAAATCGATTATTATTAATTTTTTTTTCTATCTTTTTTTAATTACTATTTCTGCAATATTTATTAATTTTGTTTTTAAAAAAAAAATTTTTAACAAGTTACTAATTGCGATAGCTTTATTTTTTTTTATTTTTTTTTATTTTTTTTCATCTTTAAAAAAAAATTTAGTTATAGTAATTTATGATATATCAGATTATGATTTATCTTCTATCTCTGGAGAGATATCATTTATTATATTATTATTTATATATTTAATTTTCATAATATTAGTTCTATTTAAAAATAACTCATTTGCAAAAAGGTTTATATCTATATTTATAGCTATTTGTTTTTTTACTGAAGCATATTTTTTAATTTATAATTTATATAAATTGAAATCTAGCAAGCAAAATTTTGTAACAGCTATAGATAAGAAAAAAATATCATCAATAAATTCTAAGAGGAATATTTATTTAATTATCGTAGATGACGCAGTTGACTTAAATGAGTTTGAAAAAGTTTATAAAAGGAATTATTCAGATAAATTCTTAAATACAGCATCAAAGTATGGATTTAAATATATTTCTGGCACAAAAACAGCTTATCCCTACAGCTCAAATAGCATAGCATCTGCTTTTTTTATGAAATACCATCTCAATGAAAAAAATATTAATGATTATCCTGAAGATTTAATTTATCCGAAGATTTTAGCAGAACCATTCATATATAAACTACCTTTAATAAAATATTTAGATGATATTGATTATGATTTTTTTTGGTTTGGGAATGCTACTAAAAACTGTGAGTTATATAACCAAAAACTTTGTCATTCTAATTATTTAAAAAATGAAAAAAATATACTATTTTCATATAATGTAATTTTAACATTTTATAAGTCTAGTCCATTTTATTCTATTGAAAATAGAATTAGAAATTTATTTAAATCTTACAAAAGTGTTGAAGATAATTTTAAAAAGAGAAGTTTTGAAAATAATGATTCTTTTAAAAAGTTTTATAAAACAAATATAAAACAAGACTCAAAAAAGTTTATTTTTATGCACTTGATGATACCACACGAACCATTTGTTTACGATTCAGATTGTAAGTTTAAAAAAATAAATACAACTTATTCACCCAATGATGAACATTATGGCTATAAAAAAAATTACGAATGCATGTTAAAAAAATTAGAAGAATTTTTTAGTTATATTTATAATAACGACAATAATGCAAATATCGTGATCACATCTGATCATGGAGAATATATTAACAAAAATAACTATAAAACTTCTAAATATGATACTTTCACGATTGTAAAATTTGATAAAAGTTGTCTGATAAATGCTGAAAATACTATGAATTTACCAAATGCAGCGAGGTCTCTTTTAAGTTGTTCTACAGATTACAACTTCAAACTACTGGCTAAAAAAAGTTTTTTTATTGATAAAGGAAATAAAAAAAAAAAAATTACTCAATTGTATAATAAAAATGATGAAATAATTAATTGGGAGAAAGAGTTAAGACTTAGGAATATAATTGACTAATTTTTTGAAGGAAAAAATAGTTTTAAATATCTTATATATTAATATTTAATAAATTTTGATTTTAATTTAAGGAAATTGTAAATTAATGAAATACTGGTTGTTAAAGTCAGAGCCTAATGTTTGGTCGATAGATCAACAATTTATGGTTGGTCCAAAAGGTGCTGACTGGGATGGAGTAAGAAATTATCAAGCAGCCAATAATTTGAAAAAAATGAAGAAGGGTGATCTTTGTTTTTTTTACCATTCAAATATTGGTAAAGAAATCGTTGGAATTGTTGAGGTAATTAAAACAGCATTTATTGACCCAACAGATAAAGATAAGCGATTTGTAGCAGTAAAAGTTAAGTATAAAAGCAAACTAAAAACACCAGTTTCTCTTGAAAACATTAAAAAAAATAAAGATTTAAAAGATATTGCACTAATAAAACAAAGCAGATTGTCTGTTATGCCAATTAACACTAAATGCTGGAAAATTATTTTGAAGATGGGTAGTATCTGAAAAATTTATAATCCATGCCAAAAAAAAAAGTTAAAAAAAAAAAGAAGAAAATAATCACTAAAAGAAAATCTAAGATAAAGTCTTTTGCACCAAAGCAAGAAAAAGAACTTATATATAGAACAAAGAAAGACTGGATCAGCAAAGCTCTAGTAAATAAATCTCAGTATGAAAAAAAATATAAAGCTTCAATAAAAGATAATGATGGATTTTGGAAAAAAGAAGGAAAAAGAATTAATTGGATAAAACCATATACAAAAATTAAAGATGTTAAATATAGTAAATCAGATGTTAAGATAAAATGGTTTTATGATGGTACTCTTAATGCATCAGCAAATTGTATTGATAGACACTTAAAGAAGAATAAAGATAAAACTGCGATTATATGGGTTGGAGATGATCCAAAGGTTCAAAAGAAAATTTCTTATAAAGAATTACACAAAGAAGTTTCTAAAGCTGCAAATGGTCTTAAAGAATTAGGAGTTAAAAAAGGTGATAGAGTAACAATTTATTTAACTATGATACCAGAACTTGCGTATACTATGTTAGCTTGTGCAAGAATAGGAGCAGTGCACTCAATAATCTTTGGAGGATTTTCTCCTGATAGTATTTCTGGACGAATAAACGATTGTGAGTCTGATTATCTAATTACTGCCGATGAGGGTGTAAGAGGTGGAAAAATAATACCTCTGAAATCAATAGCTGACGAGGCTTTGGTAAATTGTCCAAATGTGAAAAAATGTGTAGTAGTCAAAAGAACAGGCAATAGAATTAATTGGGATGAACGAAGAGATGTTTGGTACCACGAGTTAATAAAAAAAGTTTCAAACAAATGTGAACCCGAAGAAATGAATGCAGAAGATCCTTTATTTATTTTGTATACTTCAGGATCAACAGGAAAACCAAAAGGTGTAATGCATACAACTGGTGGATATATGGTTTATGCATCTATGACCCATCAATATATATTCAATTATAAAACTAAAGATATTTATTGGTGTACTGCTGACATTGGTTGGGTAACTGGTCATAGCTATATTATTTATGGACCATTATCAAATGGGGCAACAACAATAATGTTTGAGGGAATTCCAACTTATCCCGACAGTTCAAGATGGTGGCAAATCGTTGATAAATATAAAGTAAATATTTTTTATACTGCCCCAACTGCTATTAGAGCTTTAATGAGAGAAGGTGATAAGCCTGTTAAAAAAACTTCAAGAAAAACATTAAAATTATTAGGAACCGTAGGGGAACCAATCAATCCCGAGGCATGGGAGTGGTATTATAAAACTGTTGGAGATTCTAATTGTCCAATTGTTGATACTTGGTGGCAAACTGAAACTGGTGGAATATTAATTAGTCCACAAACAGGAGCTATAAATTTAAAACCAGGTTCAGCAACAAAACCATTTTATGGGATTAAACCAGTAATAGTAAATAAAGAAGGGAAAGTTTTGAAAGGAGAAGCTGAAGGTCGTTTGTGTATAGCACAATCATGGCCTGGTCAAATGCGTACAGTTTATGGAGATCATCAAAGATTTATTGATACTTATTTTTCTCAATTTGATGGCAAATATTTTACAGGGGACGGGTGCAGAAGAGATAAAGATGGATATTATTGGATCACTGGAAGAGTTGATGATGTAATTATTGTTTCAGGACATAATCTTGGAACTGCAGAAATAGAAAGTGCGTTTGTTGCTCATCCAAAAGTAGCAGAAGCTGCTGTAGTTGTTTTAACATTGGCATCTTTCACGTATGTAACAGCTCAAATTAACGCAACAGGAACAATTGCATCAAGAGCACTAAGTATTCCATTTGAATTAGGAGTTTGGGTTGGACTAGTAAGTATTTTACTTTGTTCAATGCTAGGCGGAATGAGAGCGGTAACTTGGACACAGGTTGCACAATACATAGTATTGATTATTGCTTACCTAATTCCAGTATTCTGGATTAGTAACAAATCTGGATTTGGTTTCTTTCCACACTTTATGTTAGGTGAGGAAGTGGCTAGATTAGGTGATCTTGAAGCTCAATTTGGATTAGTCAAAAATGCTGCTGCAGACGTCAAAGCTGCAGGTGTACCAGGTGGTCTAAAATCTATCGCTGTATCACACGCAGGTGTGCCAGAAGGTGGAATGGCTGCATGGAAATTTATTTCATTAGCACTATGTATGATGGTAGGAACGGCTTCTTTACCACATATTTTAATGAGATACTTCACTACTCCAAGTGTTAAAGCTGCAAGAAAATCAGTGGCATGGTCACTATTCTTTATTGCATTGCTTTATACTTCAGCGCCAATGCTTGCAACATTATCCAAAATCTCACTAATAGATCCAAACTTACCAACAGGTATTATTGGAAAACCAATTGCTGAAATTATGCAAATTGAGTGGGTAAATGCTTGGATTAATGTAAAACAAGCCTACATAGCAGACTTTAACGGGGATGGTATTCTTCAGTTGAACGAATGGTTTATGAGAGGTGACGTAGTTGTACTGGCAACTCCTGAAGTTGCTGGATTACCATACGTAATTTCTGGACTAGTTGCTGCAGGAGGAATGGCTGCTGCGATGTCAACTGCTGATGGTCTAATTCTTGCTATCGCAAACGCTTTATCACATGATATCTATTACAAAATCATTGATCCAAAAGCGGATGTAAGAAAAAGATTGTTGGTTGCTAGAGCACTTCTAATAGTTATTGGAGCCGCTGGAGCATACATTGCATCGATGAGAATCACTAGTATCCTTGGTGCAGTTGCTTGGGCATTTGACTTTGCAATGTCAGGATTGTTCTTCCCATTAATACTTGGTGTATGGTGGAAGAGAGCAACAAGACAAGGAGCAATAGCAGGTATGATAGCAGGTCTTGCATCAGGAACAGCTTATCTAATTTATGTGTATCCTAAGTTTATGGGTAATGCACCTTGGTTAGGTATTGACCATTTACGTTTTGGTATAATTGGAGCGTCGGTCTGTTTAGTTGTAATGGTTGTAGTAAGTTTAATGACTGAAGAACCAGATAAAGCTACACAGCAAATGGTAGACGAAGTTCGTGTTCCATCAGGTAAAACAATACTTGGTAAGCAACACTAAATTAAACTTTTTGGGGGCGGATACCGCCCCCATTTTTTCAGATAAATGCCTTTATATATTTTAGTAATAGACTACATTTTAGGTATCATTATGTGGACTTTAATTGGAAGATCTGCAATGAATATTTTTCAAAAAGAAGATTCTGAATTCTTTTTTATGAAAGTATTTGTAAAATACACAAATCCAATTATTAAAATTTTTAAATTCATAACTCCTAGTTTCATTATAGGACCATTAGTTCCACTTTATGTAGCGTGGTTTTTTTATATGTTTAGATTTTATTTAATGCCTTATTTAATGGGTTATTCTGTTATGGGAATGTTATCGTTTCCATTAGAAAGTGAAATAGCTGCAGAAATCTATAAAATATTTGGTAAATAATAATTCAAATATATTAAAAAATTGATAGTACTAGTTTTTATATATTAATGAAAAATATACAAATTTCGCCATCAATACTTTCTGCAGATTTTAGCCAATTAGGTGAGGAAATTAAAAGATTAGAAGGTGGTGGCGCTGACTTAATTCATGTCGATGTAATGGATGGACATTTTGTTCCCAATATTACAATTGGTCCCCCAGTGATAAAAACACTTAGAAATTACACAAAATTACCTTTTGATGTACATTTAATGATCTCACCAGTTCATAAATATATAAAAAATTTTGCTGAAGCAGGATCTGATATAATAACAATTCACCCTGAAGCAACCGATAATTTGATTGAGTCGATTAAACTTATAAAACAATTAAATAAAAAAGTAGGCATATCTTTAAATCCAAATACGGAAGTAAGTGTCATTGAAAAACTATTAAAAGAAATAGATTTAGTTTTAATTATGAGTGTATATCCTGGTTTTGGTGGTCAAAAATTTATTCCAGAAGTAATTGAAAAAATTAAAAAACTTTATCAAATAAAAAAAGATAAGAAATTAAAATTTGATATTGAAGTTGATGGTGGAATAAATTTCTCTAATTCAAAAGAAGTTATATCAGCGGGAGCAAATATATTAGTTTCTGGAACAACAATATTCAAAGAAAACAATGGTGATATTAAAAAAAATATAGAAACTCTAAAATCAATGTAAGATGTATTTAAAAAATTCTTTAATTTTAATAAATGAATTTTTTTACTACACTAAAAATCAAATAAGAGATTTATACTTAAAATCAAGGTTTTATAATAATAAAATTTCAAAAATTGAGATAAGCAACATTTCCTATAGACCAAGTCTAAGTATTTTAAGCTGCCTGGTTAAATATGATAAAAAAAAAATTAAAATTGAAGAATTAGATAAAGATAATATTTGGGAAAGTAAATTTTTAAGTAGTAATAACCTCAATAAACTAAATAATTTTTATTGGTTATTTAGTATTGATTTAAAATCTTCCCCAAGTATTACACAATCAATAATTATTAAATGGATTGAAAAAAATCAAAGTTATAATTCATTAACATGGCAAACAGATATTTTATCAAAGAGAATAATATCTTGGATTGCAAACTCTAAATTATCTTATGATGAAAGTGATACTAAATATAAAAATAAATTTAATTTTTCTGTAAATAAACAGATTAATCATTTAATAAATGAAATAAGCAAATCTCGATCTGTTAATGATAAATTATTAGGCTGTATAGCAATAATAATTACTGGATTATCATACGCAAATGAAAAAATTTTAAATTATGGATTAGAATTACTAAGAAAAATTATTATTAATTCTTTTGATAATGAGTATTTTCCGAAAACGAGAAGTATCAGGCAATTAAATTTTTATTTAAAATATTTTGTTCTTGTTAGAGAATTATTAAAGGAGTCTTTTAATGATATACCTGAGTACCTTGATGAAATAATTTTCTATCTAGGAAAATCTTATTCTGTTTTTTCTAAAATCGAACAAAGTTTGCTATTCAATGGGAATCATCAAAATGATTTAAAGGAATTTAATAAATACCTTTCGCTTTATAAATATAAGTTTGAAAATTCAAATAATGAAGTAGGAGGATATGCCATTTTAAAAAACAAAAATTGTATTCTTGCAATGGATGTTGGAAATTCACCTCAAAAAACCTTTTCACATAATTATCAAAGTGGAGCTCTTTCATTTGAATTCTTCTACAAGGATAAAAAACTTATTTCAAATTCTGGTTACTTTCAGGATTATAAAAACAAATTAAATCTAATTTCAAAATCTACTGCTGCTCATTCAGCACTTATAATTAATAATCATTCAAGTTGTTCATTTAGAAACAATGGAAACTATAAAACATTAGAAAACGGTTTGAAAATTAGTGGTAAAAATATTGTTAATGAAAAAAACTATTGGTTAATCAAAGCATCTCATAATGGTTTTTTAAAAAAATTTGGAATTTTATATGAAAGATCTTTAGAATATTTCGTTGAAAAAAATAAATTGATAGGAACCGATATAATAATTTCAAAAAACAAGTTAGAAACAAAAAAGTATGACATCAGATTTCATATGGAACCAGGTGTTAAATTAACAAAAACTCTAGATAACAAAACTATACTAATTGAAATTGAAAATTCTGGATGGAAATTTTCAACTAACTGCGAGATTATAAATATTGAAACGGGTATATATTTCGGTAATAAAAATGTAACTAGTGAAAACCAAAATATATGTTTATCAGGCAAAATAAAAGGTATAACTCAGGAAATTAAATGGGCATTCGAAAAAATACAATAAAAATTAGGACTGCTTTAATTTCATTGTCAGATAAATCCAATTTAAGGCCATTATTAAATTTACTAAAAAAATATAAAATCAAAATAATAAGCTCAGGTGGTACATACAAAAAAATTAAAAGCATGGGTTTTAAATGCTTAGAAGTATCTAAATTTACAAATTCAAAAGAGCTGCTAGATGGAAGAGTAAAAACATTGCATCCAAAAATTCATTCTGGGATTTTGAATATTAGGCAGAATAAAAAACATCAAGAAGAAATGAAAATTAACAATTATGAAAATATAGATCTAGTTATTATAAATTTTTATCCATTTGAAAAAGTTTTATCAAGTAATTCTGGTCACAAAAATATAATTCAAAATATTGATATTGGAGGACCAACAATGGTTAGAGCAGCTGCAAAAAATTATAATGATGTAGTTATCCTAAGTAACACAAAACAGTATGAAGATTTAACTATTGAATTAAATAAAAATAAAGGTTCAACGAATTTAAAATTTAGAGAAAAATTGGCTGAAGAAGCATTTATGGAAACAGCATATTACGAATCAAAAATTTTTAATTATTTCAACCAGAAGTCTGAAAACCTTTTCCCAATCAAGAATATATTTTCTGGAAAATTAGTTGAGAAAACAAGATATGGTGAAAACCCTCATCAAAAGGCGGCAATATATTCACAAAATAACAAGCAGGAAATTATTCAAATCAGTGGAAAACAACTCAGTTACAACAACTATAACGATCTTTATTCTGCCCTAAGTATATCTAAAACTTTACCAAAAAATAAGGGTGTAGCAATAATTAAGCATGCTAATCCTTGTGGAGTTTCCATTGATACAAACAAAGTCAAATCATTTAAAGAGGCTTTAGAAAGTGACCCAATTAGTGCCTATGGTGGTATTGTATCATGTAACTTTAAATTAAATATTAGTTTAGCTAAGGAGATTAATAAAATATTTTTTGAAGTAATAGTTGCAAATGGATTCGACGAAAAATCATTCAAACTTTTAAAAAAGAAAAAAAACCTAAGGCTAATTGATTCTAGTAAAGTAGAAAAAAATTTTAGATTTAATTTTATGAATAAATTTAATTCTATTTTAGTTCAAGATCCAGATAATCAACATTTTTCTAAAAAAGATTTTAAAATTGTATCAAAATTAAAACCTACGAATAAAACTTTAAGCAAACTTATTTTTGCATTTAATATATGCAGAAGTGTAAAATCGAATGCAATAGTCATTACAAAAGATTACAAGACAATAGGCATAGGTTCTGGTCAACCAAGTAGGTTAGATAGTTGCAAAATAGCAATTGATAAAATGAAAAAGTTTCAGAAAATAAGCGATAGCGATGAAATCTTAGCAGCATCTGATGCGTTTTTCCCGTTTGTGGATGGTATAGAAAAATTGGTACAAGCAGGAATTTCAGCGGTCATTCAACCGTCGGGTTCAAAAAATGATAAAGAAATTATTAAATTTGCTGACCAAACAAATACTATTTTAGTATTTTCCAAAACAAGACACTTTAGTCACTAATCAATTTATCTTATCTATTTTAGCGGCTAAAATAAAATCACTTTCAGCAAGACCTTTAATTGCATGAGTAAATATTTTAATTCTTGCATAGCCCCATCCAAACCATAGATCAGGGTGATGTCCCTCTGTTTCAGCAATTTCTCCAACTTTATTCACAAATTCTTGACTTTGTAAAAAATCATCAAATTTAAAATTTTTTATTAAATGAAATCCATCGATTTTATCCTCTATAACTTCCCATCCATCAACTTGTTTTAAATATTTATGAATTTCTTCCGTGTTAAATGGCGGGATGTTGCCTTCGCACGGGATACATTTTTTACTTGCTAAATCACTCATAATATAATTCCTTCAATGGAGCGGGCAATGGGACTTGAACCCACGACCTTCTCGTTGGCAACGAGACGCTCTACCACTGAGCTATGCCCGCTTATTCTTTCATGATAAAACTAAAAGCTTTTTTTGAATTTAGCAAGTGATTAAATAGTTAAATGCGACTACTAATCATTTCTGTATAGTTGTAACCTTGAAAAGAATTATTATAATTAAGATATGAAGCTCGCAGATTTACCGAAAACTATACCAATTTTCCCTTTATCGAATTTTATAATCTTTCCAGGCACAACTGTTCCGCTGAACATTTTTGAGCCTCGATATTTACAAATGGTGAATGATAGTATGAAAAAACATAGGATGATTGGAATGATACAGCCAAAAAAAACAGGTTCTTTGAAAAAACCTGATTTATATGAAATAGGATGTGTTGGAAAAATCACAAGTTTCAATGAAACGGAAGACGGTAGAATACTTATTATTTTAAACGGGATTTGTAGATACAAAATTTACTCAGAGTTAAATACCGAAAAAATGTATCGTGAGTGCAATGTTCAATATGATCATTTTTCAAAAGATATAATGCAAAGAAGTAACGAAGTTAACTTTTCAGATTTAAGTTTAATTATGGAAAACATGAGAACATTTTTCAAAAAACAAGGGTATATTGTAAACTTAAAAGATTTAGAAAAGAAGGATCTAAGCCAAACTCTTAATGATTTATCGATGGCATCACCCTTTTCATTAGAAGAAAAACAAATATTATTAGAAAGTCTTGATATAAATGTAAGAAAAGAAAAAATGGAACAAATTCTAAATAATTATATTAAAGACGAGTTTGAAAATACTACTCTCCAATAATTTATAGGTTTAATCCTTTATCCGATAAAATATTAGAATACTTTTTAAAAATAGAATTTTTATTTAAAATACTAAAAACTGGTTTTGAAATTGAATTATTAATATTGCTATCTAATCGAAAAAATTCATAAATACCGTCGATTGCTTTTCCATAAAGATAATTTAAATGTTTAGTAGAATTCTGGAAATCTTCAGCAACAGAGATATCTATTGGAAGACCTAGTGACATTCTATCATTTAATATTTTTGAAATTATTTTAATATCTCTAATTGTCATGTTAAATCCTTGCCCTGCAAGGGGATGTATACGATGTATTAAATCACCAAAAGCAAGGATATTACCAGAAGTATAATTTCTAAGCATTTCAAAACTCAAACTAAAATTTTCAATTTTATTAATTTTAGTAAATGCATAAAAAGAATTATATTTTTTAAATATATCGAGAATTTTCTTATCATCTATTTTCACTCCCTTATAAGAAAAAACTACTGAAGTTTTAGTATTAGATAATGGCAGAAATGCCAAAGGTCCAAATTTTGTAAAAACTTGAATGGCAGTATTATTATCTTTTCGACGATGATTTATTAGAAATGTATATGCTCTACTTTTGTAATTTTTTTTTATTTTATTTGTAAAAAATTTATTTGAAATAAAATTTTTGTTTTCACTATTAATAACTAAATCATATTTTTTAATTTTATTTACAATAAGTGAACTAGAAGTATTTGAATAATATAATTTTATAAATTTTGATTTTTTTATTTTTTTAAAAAAAATTTCATTTAATTTTGAGTAAGATACTAAATTAAAAACCTCTTTATTTTTTCTATTAAAGTTGATTATCTCTTTGGATTGTGAACTTTCTGTAAAAATTTTAATTTCCCTGCTTTTCCAAGATATAATATTAGATTTTGCTACAAATTTTAAATAATCAAAATTTTCGCTTGATAAAGCTATTGTTCTATTTGTTTTAATGTTTTGAAATTTTTTATTTATATATATGTCAACATTAAGTTTTTTTTGCTCAAAAACGTTAGCGAGAATCAAATTTGTTAAATTTTGGCCTATAAGACAAATTTTCATAACAAAATAATTTTAACAATAAAAATTAAATGATACAAAGTGACAAAAGTAGTTTTGATTCATGGTATTTAAAAATTATATCAATAAATTAAGCGATTTTATTATAAGGAGATTAGCCGAATTAGTAGGTATTTTTCTAGTAGTTATCTCAATATTGCTTTTTATATCTTTAATTAGCTATTCTCCAGATGATCCAAATTTTATATTTCCAGAAAGTCAGGAGATAAAAAATTTTCTTGGATTTAGGGGAAGCTTCATAGCTGATATATTTTTTCAGTCAGTTGGCTTAATTTCACTTTTGATTCCTTTTTCTCTTCTATTTACTGGAGTATCAATAACAATTAACAAAAAATTTATTATTATTATAGAAAATGTTTTTTTCACAATTCTTTACATTATTGTTGCAACATTTTTCTTTAGTATTTTTCATAAGGAAACCTATTGGTTAATAATAAATGGAAATAACGGTTTTGTTGGTGATTTAATGTCAGAAACTGTAATTGCAGATTTTTTGAAAATTAATCAAACATTAAGTTACTATTTGTTAATATTTTTTATTTTATTATTTTTTTTACTAAGCAGTAATTTTAAAATTACTCATATTATAAGTTTTTTTACTATGATAAAAAAATTGTTTTCATCAAAAAAAGATAATTTAATTACTCAAGAAAATATTTTTAAAGAAAATACTACAATTGAAAGATCTAAAGAACCACCCGTTCAAAAAGATTTGTTTTCTAATAAAAAATCAATTTTAAGTGACGTAAAAATTAAATTACCTTTAATTGATTTTTTAAAAAAACCAGAAAAAGGCTCTAATAAAAAAGATGATATTAAAATAAATGCAGAAGGTTTAGAAAAAATACTTCTTGATTTTGGTGTTGAAGGAAAAATAAAAAAAATCAGTAATGGACCCGTTGTTTCTCTCAATGAATTTGAGCCTGCGGCTGGAGTTAAAGTTTCCAAAATAATAAATTTAGCAGAAGATATAGCTAGAAATACAAGTTCAGAGTCTGCAAGAATAGCCACAATACCTGGAAGTAATACTGTTGGCATTGAACTACCAAAGATATCCAGAGAAAATGTTTTTTTTAAGAGAAATAATTTCAGATAAGAATTTTAAAAAAAGAGAAATTAAATTACCTATTGCTCTTGGTAAGAGTATATCTGGAGAACCAATAACTAGTGATTTAAGTTCAATGCCTCATTTATTAATAGCAGGGACTACTGGTTCAGGGAAATCAGTATGTATTAATACAATTATCCTATCACTTATTTACAAACATACACCTGACGTCTGTAAATTTATTTTGATCGATCCAAAAATGCTAGAACTTTCGACCTATGAAGGGATACCACATTTATTATGTCCTGTTATTACTGAAGCAAAAAAAGCAGCATCTGTTTTGGGTTGGGTAGTTAAAGAAATGGAGAGTAGATACAGGTTAATGACAAAAGTGGGTGTGAGGAACATTGATGGATATAACGAGAAGCATAAAGTTAAGATGCCTTATATTGTTGTAATAGTTGATGAAATGTCAGATCTCATGTTGGTAGCTGGAAAAGAAATTGAAAACTATATTCAAAAATTATCACAAATGGCTAGAGCTGCTGGAATTCATATAATAATGGCTACACAAAGACCAAGTGTTGACGTGATAACTGGAACTATAAAAGCTAATTTTCCTACTCGTATTTCATTCCAAGTAACTTCTAAAATTGATAGCAGAACAATTTTGGGTGAACAGGGAGCTGAGCAACTCTTAGGGAGAGGAGACATGTTGTATATGTCTTCTGCAAACAGGATAACAAGGATACACGCACCCTACGTTTCAGAGATAGAAATAGATAAAGTAAATAACTTTCTCAGAAACCAAGCAGAGCCAGATTATGTTGATGAAATTTTAAACTTCGCTGATGAGAAAGAGATTAATGATAAAAATAAGGATAATTCTGATACTGATGAATTGTATAATGAAGCTTTAGAAATAATTAAATCAGAAAGAAAAGCATCTACCTCATTTTTGCAAAGAAAATTACAAATTGGATATAATAGAGCTGCTAGAATTATTGATCAAATGGAATTAAATGGTGAAGTAAGTAAAGCTAACCATGTCGGCAAAAGAGAAGTTTTAAAATAGTGAAATATATAATTTTTATTTTTATTTTTTTTTATCCATTAAATATTTTTGCATCAACGAAGCAACTAATAAAAAATAAACTAGAAGAAACAGATAATATATCTTTTAAATTCGTACAAAAAATTGGAAAAAAAACTGAACAAGGCGAATGTATAATTTCATATCCAAAAAAAATATTTTGTAAATATGATGATATTTATAATAAAATTTTAGTATCTAACGGAAAATCGCTCGTGATAAATAGTAAAAAAATTAAAAATTATTTAAGATACCAACTTAAGGATACACCCCTTAATTTAATTTTAGATAAAAAATTTCTTCTTGATAAGTTAGATAAGGTAAAAATTGTTCAAGAAAATGATGAAACCCTTTCTTTTGAAATTATACATAATAACAATTTATTAAACATTTTTTTTGATAAAATAAGTTATGAGATAAAGGGGTGGACAACAACAGATATTTATCTAAATAGAGTTGAAACAAAGTTAACTGATATGAAAACAAATATGATGATTGATCAAAAAGTATTTAAGATTCAAAATTATATTAACTAATATCTAAATTAATAGTCTCTGATTTAAAAATTTTCATTCCCCTTCCTAAATAATTTTTTAGGGCATGTTTGTGATCTAATGAGCAGGTGTGTAACCAAACTTTTTTGGTATTTTTTCTAAATCCTAACTTCAATGCTTCAGATAAAAGATAACCACCATATTTTTTACCTATAAATTCGTCTAGAACTCCAAAATAGGCTACTTCGCATTTTCTTGTCTCTGGATGAAACAAAAGCTCAAAAAAACCAATTAAATTGTCATTTTCAGAAAGTATGTAAGTCTCTAAATTTGAATTGTTAGTATAATCCATCCATTTAGTGTCATTCCAAACTAATCTATCGATCCAACGATAACTTTTACCAATGTTCTTATAAAAAAATTTATTGATTTGAAAATCTGGTGGATTTTTTTTTTCTATCTTGCACGAATTTTGAGGCTTTTCAGATAAATTAATTTTATCTGGTGAGTCTATCTCTAAATATTTTCTATCAACCCTAGTTATCACGAAACCATTTTTCCAACTTTTTCACCACCAAATAAATGGAAATGCAGATGCGGAACTTCTTGACCACCGTAATCACTTATATTGGCCAGAGCTCTATAACCTTTACCATCAACGGACGAGATACCTAATTTTTTTGCAACAGTTGTAACACCTTTCATTAAACCAATTATTTCTTCATTGGATGCATTTGTACTGAAGTCGTCTAAGTCTATATATTTTCCTTTTGGAATTACTAATGCATGAATTTTTTTTTGAGGATTTATGTCATAAAAAGATAATACAAAATCATCTTCATAAATTTTATTACAAGATATTTCACCTCTTAAGATTTTTGCAAATATGTTATTCTCATCATATTTCATAGATTATTATTTATCTCCCAAAGGTTTTCCTGTTATGTCCGTTGTAAAATATTGATAAAACATCACAGATATAACTTCAATATTTTCCATCATTCTAATCATATCAAAACTTAAATCAGCTTTTTTACAATTTAATTCTCTAAAATAATATACTCTCGTATTACCCAATGAAATATCAATCTCTTTACTCAATTCTTCAATTATATTACTTTTTTTTTTGATAACATAATTATAGCTGCATACATTAGCAGTAGCCCAAGTAAGTATGCTAAATATAATTGCAGCAATAAATAAAGACAGTTTTAACATATATTAATAATTTAAATAATACTTAATAGTTTACTGGCGAGTCAATAAAGACCCATTCATTTTTATCGTTACCATCATTATCACCTATGTTTGATAATATTGCGGTTTTATTTTCTCCTCCTAAATTGAAAAACATAATTTCACCTTTCTGAACATAAGTGTTGGAAAGGGTCTTGGTACCTCCTCTAGTAATATTAAATGAGCTTGTTGTTGCTTTTGATGCAATTGCATTATTTCCATTGTAAGGGTTTTTAAAATCCCCATTATTGTGAAAGAAATGGCTTGCTGCATATGCTAAGGCTGTACCATCATCTGAGCATTTTATAAAATATCTATAATTACTACTATCATTATTTAAATACATGCCATTATTATAGTTGCCTTGATAGGCTGAACAAACTTTTGTTGACTCAGCTGCTAACCATTTAGAAATAGTTCTCAAATTTTGTTGAGCTGTCTTTAATTTAGCACCTTTTGTATAACCGCTGTAAGCAACTACACCAACGGCAGCTAAAATACCAATGATTGCTACAACAACAAGTAATTCAATTAACGTGAAACCTTTTTGTTTCATTATTTAATTGTTATATCTTTGCTACAAAGATGATTTAGAACAGTACACATGGTTCCTGTACAAGGAGTTGTAATACAAGTCATAACTTTAATAGTGGTTCCAGGCGACCTCATTCTGTTAAATCCGACATCAGTATCGTTTGAAACACCTCCACCATGAGTCACAGAAGTTTTTGAACTATCGTAAGGGTTCTTAAAATCCACTAATGCCTTTTCGGTTGCTTTTGCAACAACATCTTTCCAATCAGCTTGACTTTGTTTTGAACAATCTAATTCGCCGTTCATCGCTTTAGTTTCTCCCAATGAACATTTCATGGACTCGCTCATAATGTATTTAACAATTGCATTATGATTAGACTTTGCTGCAGATTTCTTTGCACCAGAAGTGTATCCACTATAAGCAACAACACCAACTGCTGCCAAGATACCAATTATTGCTACTACAACTAAAAGTTCAATGAGTGTAAAACCTTTTTGGTTCATATTATAAATATATTTTATTTAATTTTTTAAATTTTTGCATTGTTAAAATATATGCAACTAATAAGATCAATTTTTAAAAAAAGAGAGGAAAAATGAATAAATTTAAATCAATTTATAAAGCTATTATTTGCTTAACGTTTATTTTTTCATTTGTTCTTACTTCAACAGCTGCTTTTTCAGAGATAGTTGGACGTTTATCTGTTCACTGGAGCCCGAAACACCATAGTGCTAAACATGCACAAATTTTTGCAGATGAAGTTAATAAAAGAGCAAAAGGAAAATTAAAAATAGAAGTTTATCCATCTAAACAATTATTTGGAATAAGAGAAGTAATGGGTGCAGTAACTTCTGGTGCAGTTGAACTTGGGGGAATTGTTGGAGTAGTAAGTTTTCCACCAATAAATAAAAACTTTAATGTTGCTTCATTTCCAGGGCTATTTAATTCATGGGAACAACAAAGAGGTTTTTTCCAAAACTCACCAAAAGGAAAAGAAATTTGGGGTGAATTGACAAAAAAAACTAATTCAACATTAGTAATGTATAACCCAGTTGGACCTGTAATGACTTTTTCAAGTGCTAAGGAATTGACAGGTATAGATGCTATGAAAGGTCTAAAAGCTAGAAGACTTTTAAAAAGTGAGGAGCCTATGTGGGATGCTTTAGGAGCAAATAGGGTATCTTTACCAACTGGTGAAGTTTATACTTCATTACAGACTGGAATGATTGATACAATTAATAGTCCTCCAGGAAGTATTGAGGCATATAGCTGGTGGGAATTTTTGAAATACGCTCAGAAGCCTTATCAATATTATGCTGATGCATATATTATGGCAAACTCAACTTGGTTTAATAGTCTGTCTCCAGACTTACAAAAAATCATAATGGATGTTGGTAAAGAAATAGGAAAAAGATCAACTGACTTAATTATGGATACTGGAGAAAGCACTCTTAAAAAATTCCAAGAAAGAGGTGGGGTTGTTACTACGCTTTCAGGAGCTGAAAAAGCTAAGTTTGATAAGCTTATGAAAGATGAAGTAATGCCAGCAATGGCTAAAATGATTGATGCTGACGCTTTAGAGGCAGCACAAGCATATGCTAAGAGCAATTAGAAGAAGTTAAACTTTTTCTATAAAGATTATGAGGGCATTGCGAGCTATTAATAATTTGCTAGCAAAAGCTGCAATTTCGCTCGCAATGTTCATTGTCTTTTTAATGGTGGCAGCTTTAGCACTAAGCGCCACAACAAGATTTATCACAGGTACAGGATTTGCTTGGTTTATTGAATTACCACCCGTAATGGTGAGTTGGTTAGTATTTCCATTACTTGGTCCTTTATTAAAGCAAGGACAACATATTAAAGTAGATTTTTTAAGCCATTATTTATCAGAAAAATCAAAAAATATTATTGGAACAATTGTAAATTTAATAGCTTTAATTTCTGCATGCGTCTTCTTTAAAGCAGGAGTTGATGCAACTACAATGTATTACAATTTAGGACAAATGATGGAATTAGAAATTAATATTCCTATCTGGTGGATGTTTTTAGCATTTCCGGTTGGTTTTTTAATTTTAGCGTTAACCTCATTAGAACTTATTTTAGATAATTTTAAAAAACTTTTAGGGAAAGAATAAATGTTTGGACTAGCTTTTATTATTTCTATTATAACATTAGTTATTTCTGTACCTATATTTTTAGTTTTTGGCTTAGGGAGTTCTTTAGCTGCAATTGCAGGATTGAATTTACCTTGGTCAGTACTTATCCAAGTTTCATTTGGTGCATTAACAAAACATGTCCTAATCGCTGTTCCATTATTTATTTTCACTGGAATGGCAATGCTAAAGGGTGGTGCCGCATCGAGATTAGTTAAGTTTACAACAACTCTAGTTGGTCATTGGCCAGGTGGATTAGGTGTTGCTATGGTTATCGCGATGGGTTTCTTTGCAGCTTTTTGTGGTTCAATACTTGCAGCAATCACTGCTGTTGGGACAATCATGATGCCAAAGATGATTGAACAAGGTTATCCAACACCATTTGTGGTTGTTCTAGCAGCTTCAGCTGCCTTACTAGAGGCATTGATACCTCCTTCCAATGCAGCAATACTATTTAGTGCTCTAACAAATGTTCCAGTCTCTAAAACTTTTGCTGCTGGAGTTATTCCAGGCCTAGTTCTGCTTGTTTTGATGGTCCTTCTAGTTTTGTTTAAATGCAGGCATATTAGAACAGATGAGAAGGCATCATTGAAAGAAAGAGTAAGTTCTTTCATCGCTGCGTTACCAGCACTGATCACTCCGGTGATAATTTTAGGTGGAATTTATGCTGGAATACTTACCCCATCTGAATCTGCTGCTGTTGCAGGAGTTTATGCAGTGCTAATTGGATTTTTAATTTATAGAGAGCTAACTTTTTCATCTTTAATGAGCTGTTTAAGGGAAACTGCAATCATAACAGCAGTAATATTTGCAATTATAGCAACTGCAACATTCTTAAGTGTAGTTTTAACCTACACTCAAGCCCCTCAAAAAATTATTACTTTCTTCACAGATAAAGGTGTGAGCGTAAATCTGTTCTGGATAATGCTTGGAGCAATTTGTTTAATACTTGGAACCTTTATCGAAATAGTTCCTGTATTTTATTTAACAGTACCAATTTTTGCAGCCATCACATTGTCATTCAATCAAAGCTTGCTTCATCTTTATGTAGTATTTGTAGCATTTGCCGGAATAGGAATGATCACACCCCCCGTATGCGTAGGTATTTATACAGCCGCAGGTGTGATCAAAGAAAATCCAGCCAAAGCTTTCAAAGAAGTTCCTTTGTTTACAATCGTTGGAATAATTTATGGAATACTAATGATACTATTTCCAATATTCTCAACATGGTTACCTGGTAAATTATAAAATTATTTTTTTCTACTATTTAATTCATCCATCACTTCTTCAATTTTTATACCACTTTTTTCTAGATACATAATTAAGTGATATAAAACATCTGCAGCTTCATGAATTTTATTTGAGTCTTGCTCTACAGCTTCTATAAGTTCATTAATTTCTTCTAGTACTTTTTCTTTCGCTAAAGATTTATCTTCTAAAAGCCTATTGGTATATGAGCCCTCAACAGGATTGCTTTTTCGTTCTCTTGCAAGGTTAACGAGATCTTCTAAAATCTTTAACATACTAAATCCTAACAGGTATATCTTTTGAAGCCAAATATCGCTTAGCTTCATTTACTGAATATGTCCCATAATGGAATATAGATGCAGCTAAAACAGCACTAGCACCTGATTTTATTCCATCTACTAAATGATCTAAAGTCCCAACTCCACCTGAAGCTATAACTGGAATATTGACCATGGATGATATCTTTTGCATCAATTCAATATCATAACCTGACTGAGTTCCATCTTTATCCATAGAGGTCACAAGAAGCTCCCCTGCACCACATTTTTCCATTTTAGATGCAAATTCTAATGCATTTATGGCAGTTGGATTTCTCCCACCATGAGTGAAGATTTCCCATCCATCATCTTTTCTTTTGGCATCAATAGCAACAACAATGCACTGTGATCCAAATTTTCGAGAGCTATCTTCAACTACTTTTGAATTTTGAACCGCAGCTGTATTTATTGATACTTTATCAGCTCCACAATTAAGTAACTTGTTAATATCATCAACACTTCTAACACCACCCCCAACCGTTAATGGTACGAAACATTTCTTTGAAGTTTTCTCTACCACTTCATAAATTGTATCTCTATTTTCATTTGAAGCGGTAATATCTAAAAAACAAATCTCATCAGCTCCACCATCGCTATAAATTTTTGCTTGTTCTACAGGATCTCCTGCATCTTTGAGATCAACAAAGTTAATACCTTTTACAACACGACCATTTTTTAACATCTAAACAAGGAATAATTCTATTTTTAAGCATTTATTTCTTTTGCGAGTTCATCCAACTTTATATCACCGTCGTATATAGCTTTTCCGACTATTACACCTTCGATATTATTTAAATTTTTAGCTTTTTTAATATCAGTAATTGATGAAACGCCTCCCGATATAACTACTGGACAATTTGAAATATCTGCCACTTTTTGTGTTTCTTCAAAATTTGGGCTTAGCTTAGTTCCATCTCTATTAATATCTGTGTAGATAATTCTACTAACTCCGTAATTATTTACTTTTTTTAGATATTCGGTTGTCAGTTTATCCGACTCTTCTGTCCAGCCTGAAATTGCAAGTTGACCATCTTTTGCATCTAAACCTAGTGCAATTTGATTTGAAAATTTTTTACAAGCTTCTTCTAAAAATCTTCTATCTTTTATGGCAGCACTTCCCAAAATTACTTTTTCAACACCAGCATCAATATATTTTTGAATAGTCTCAAAATTTCTAACTCCACCTCCTATTTCAATCTTAAGATCAAATTTTCCAACAATATCCTGAATAATATCAATATTAATTGGATCTCCAGTTAATGCACCATCCAAATCAACTATATGTAAATTTTTAAATCCATTATCTTTATATCTTTCGGCTTGATCCACAGGTGACATTTCATATTCTGTTTTATTTTCAAAGTCTCCTTTAATTAATCTTACACATTTTTTTTCTTTGATATCTATTGCAGGAAAAATTTTCATTTTAACTTTACATTAGCTTCGCTGGACACTTTCATATTGTTTAAGTTTTCTTTTGTGTTTTTTTTAAAATTATTTGGGTTTTGGCACGCAAATAATAGGAAAAATATTATTAATAAGTAATTTTTCATTTTACAAATTTATAAAATTATCAATAATTTTAAGACCAGTTTTGTCACTTTTTTCAGGATGAAACTGAGTTCCAAATATATTTTCTTTTTCTACTGCACAAACTATATTTGATGCATAATCTGTTATTGCAGCAATGACTGAATTATCATTTGGAACAAATTCGTAACTGTGCACAAAATACATATGAGAATTGTTTTCTATATCTTTAAAAATTTTACTTTCTTTTACAATATTAATTTCGTTCCAACCAATGTGGGGTAGTTTATATTTTCCATTTTGATTATCAATTTTAGATACTTTGCCAGAAATCAATCCTAATCCTTTTGTTTCAACCTCCTCATATCCAACATCTGCAAACATTTGAAGGCCCACACAAATACCAAAAAGTGGTTTTTTATTATTTAATGCAAATTCATTTAAAGTATCAATTAAACCACTTATACTATTTAAATCGTCAATGCAGCTTTTAAAAGATCCCTGCCCTGGCAGAACTACTTTATCGCTAGATTTAATTTTATTTAAATCTGAAGTTACTTCGATATTAACTTTATTTTTAGCAACTTCCTTAAAGGAGTTAATTACAGAGCTAATATTTCCCGATTTATAGTCAACAATTATGACGTCCATGAATTTTATAAAGAGCCTTTTGTCGAAGGAATTGTACTTTTATTTCTTGGATCTAATTCTAATGCAGCTCTTAAAGTTCTAGCTAAGCCTTTGTAACAAGACTCTATAATGTGGTGACTATTATCACCGTAAATATTTTCAACATGTAAAGTAATTCCTGCAGCTTGTGAAAATGCTTGGAACCATTCTTTAAATAATTCTGTGTCCATTTCACCAAGTTTCTCAACTTTTAATTTTACATTCCAAATCAAATAAGGTCTATTTGAAACATCTATTGCAACTCTTGTTAATGTTTCATCCATTGGTAATAAGATATGTGCATATCTTTTAATACCTACAAATTTTTTTGACGCTTTCTTTAAACATTCTCCAATAGCAATTCCAGTATCTTCGGTTGTGTGATGAAGATCTATGTGTGTATCACCTTTTGCTTTAACAGTTAAATCCATTGATGAGTGTTTGGATAACTGCTCAAGCATATGATCCAAAAACCCTATTCCTGTGTCAACCTTGTACTTACCTTTGCCGTCAATATTAAGATCGACACTTATATTGGTTTCTTTTGTTTTTCTTGCTATTTTTGCTTTTCTTTTCATAATTTAGATTAGGTATATAGGTATTTTTGATTATATCAATATTACTAAGCCTGGGCTTGAACTATTAAAATTAGTATCCATTTATAGAACATGACGACAATTGTACTTGTAAGAAAAAATAATGACGTAGTTGTGGCCAGTGACGGTCAGGTTAGTATGGGTAATACAGTAATTAAGAAAACTGCTAACAAAGTTCGTAAAATTGAGAAAAGAAATGTGATCGCAGGATTTGCAGGATCAACATCGGATGCGCTAACATTATTTGAAAGGTTAGAGTCTAAGCTTGAAAAACATGCTGGAAATTTAACTAGAGCTGCCGTTGAATTAGCAAAAGACTGGAGAACTGATAAATATTTAAGAAGATTAGAGGCCTTGATGGCAATTGCTGATAAAGAAAAAAGTTTTATAATTTCAGGGACCGGTGACGTTCTAGAGCCAGAAGGTGATGTAATTGGAATAGGTTCTGGTGGAAATTATGCTTTAGCAGCTGCTAAGGTATTAATGGACACCGATTTCTCTGCTGAGGAAGTTGCAAAAAAATCAATTAAAGTTGCGTCTGATATTTGTGTGTTTACTAACGATAATTTGAGTGTGGAGAAAATATAGTGGAAAAATCAAATGTTACATCATTTCCAAAAGGCAAAGTTGCAAAGGATAAAACAGCTATAACAAACTCATTATCACCTAGAGAAATTGTTTCAGAATTAGACAGATTTGTTGTTGGGCAAAATAAAGCTAAAAGAGCTGTCGCCATTGCACTTAGAAATAGATGGAGAAGACAAGCGTTAGAAGATGATATGAAAGATGAAGTTCTTCCAAAGAATATATTAATGATTGGACCAACTGGCGTTGGAAAAACTGAAATATCTAGAAGACTTTCAAAGTTAGCAGAAGCACCATTTGTAAAAGTCGAAGCAACGAGATTTACAGAAGTTGGATATGTGGGACGCGATGTAGAGCAAATTGTAAGGGACCTATTAGAAATAGCAATTGCAATGGAAAAAGTAAAAAAAAGAAAAGAAGTTCATGCCCAAGCCCAAAAGTTTGCAGAAGATAGAGTTTTGGATGCATTAGTAGGTAATAAAGCAAGTGTTGCTACCAGAGAAAGTTTTAGAAAAAGATTAAGAGATGGTGATTTAGATGACAATGAAATTGAAGTTGCAGTTAGTGAATCTAATCAAATGCCGTCCTTTGAAATACCTGGAATGCCTGGCGCAAATGTTGGAATGATTAATATTTCAGACATGCTTGGCAAATCAATGGGTCAAAAGCCAAAAAAAAAGAAAATGACAGTTAAAGAGTCTCATGAAATATTAATAAATGAAGAGTCAGACAAACTTATTGAACAAGATAAAATTATAAAATCTGCAAAGGATTCAACAGAAAATAATGGGATAGTTTTCTTAGACGAAATAGATAAAATTTCTGCAAGAACAGATAGAGTTGGTGGTGATGTATCAAGAGAAGGTGTTCAAAGAGATTTATTACCATTAATAGAAGGGACAACTGTTAGTACAAAATATGGGCCAGTGAAAACTGATCATATTTTATTTATTGCTTCGGGCGCTTTTCAGTTAGCTAAGCCCTCAGATCTTTTGCCAGAATTACAAGGAAGGTTACCAATAAGGGTTGAGCTTGACGCACTAAATAGTGAGGATTTTATAAGAATATTAAAAGAGCCTGATAACAGTTTAATTAAACAGTACAAAGCACTTTTAAAAACTGAAAATGTAGATTTAGAATTTACAGAGGACGGAATTAACACAATCGCTCATATAGCAAGTGAAGTAAATTCATCAGTAGAGAATATTGGAGCAAGAAGATTGCATACAATAATTGAGAGAGTATTAGATGAAATTAGTTTCACAGCAACTGATAGAGCTGGAGAAAAAATTACTGTCGACGGCAAATATATTAAAAATAATATTGGAGAATTAGTAAAAGATACTGATATTTCAAAGTTTATTTTATAGTTTTCAAAATTATAACAAAATTTCCTTTTGAGGGACTATGAATTGAGTCAAAATCAATTCTAATAATTTTATTCATTAATTCAGGATTATTTTTTATGTGTTCTGGAACTGAATGTTTTAAAATACTTAAGTCTTTAGATTTATAAGGATCATTTAGATTTTTTGATCTCATACCTTTTCCAGTAATCACATTGATTTTTTTAACTTTATTTAAATAACAGTCGTCAATAAACTCTGAAATTTTTCTGTTAGCTTCTTCCAAGTTATACCCATGAAGATCAATTGTTCTGTCTAAAATTTTTCTATTGTTAACTTGATCTACATCTTTACTATAAAGCTTTTCAGAACTATTTAAGAAATTTTGCCAATCTTTTTTATCTTTTTCTGAAAGCTTATTTGTCAAGCTTGAGTATCTATTAATAACCAGTTAGGATTTGAGGATCTACTATCTTTTGAAAATTTCCAAGTATCTAAAACTTTTTTAACTTTTTCTGGGTCACCTGATATAATTTTTTCATCTTTATCTTTTACACACGAAATTATCTCGCTTACAAATTCAACAGTTACTTCTAGCATATTCTTATTTTGTTCATGCTTTTTTATTTCTGCAGAATTAATTCCGATGAATGTTGTTTCAGAAGAAAGTTTTTTAGATTGTCTATCTTTAATTGCATCTTCAAATTGCTGGTAAACACTTTTATCTAAAAGAGTTTTAATATCTTTTAGTGTTCCTTTTGCAAAATTTGTAATGATAGTCTCGTATGCAATTTTTGCACCTTTTACAAATTCTTTTTTTTGCATTTTCGTCAAATGTGCTAGCATTCAAATTAACTGTTGGTTTTGTAGGTGGGGCTTCATGGGCAAAACTAGATTCGATATCTTCCTCAAATCCAGTTTTTTTTCCTAATATCCCTCTTAATCTCAGGAAAATGAAACCTGCTATCATTGCAAGTAGAATAATATCAATGTATTCAAAACTATAACTCATATATATATAATATTTACTATGTTTAAAAATTTCAACCTGCTATTTAAATTATAGACAAATGAACACAGTTTTATTTTTATTAATAGGCGTTCCATTATTAGAAATATATCTATTTATTAAAATTGGATCACAAATTGGCGCATTTAATACAGTTTTGTTGATACTAGCAACAGCGATATTGGGTGTAACTTATGCAAGATATGAGGGTTTTAATACTTTGAAATCAGGAATTGGTCAAATTTTAAAAAATGAGTTACCAATATACCAAATAATCTCAGGCGCTGCTTTGGCTTTTGCATCTGTCCTTCTAATTTTTCCAGGTTTTGCAACTGATGTAGTTGGAATATTGTTTATAATACCTTTCACAAGAAAATTAATCTTAAACAGATTTATAAGAACAAAGAAAAAATTTAATAATAAAAAATATATTGATGGTGAGTACGAAGATATAAGTGAAAACGATGACAAAAAAATATGAAATAGTAATAAAATACATTCAAGACCTTTCTGTTGAAGTTCCGAATCCTGAAATTTTTATATATTCTAGAGAAAAAATAACAAGATACTCACTTGGAATAAATATCACAACAAAAACTTTAAAAAATGGATTGATAGAAGTTATAACTAAATTAAATTATAAAGATCCAAATGAAGATAAAAGAAAATCATATTTTGAGATCTCGTATTCAACTGTTGTAAAAATTAAAGATAAAGGAATAAGTAAAAAAGAGCTCGAAAAAATACTTTTGTGTGAAATTCCAAGTGAAATTTATCCAATAGCAGAAAAAATATTAATCCAATTAATTAAGGACTCAGGATTTCCAGAGCTAAAATTAGAGAAAAAAGTCGATTTTGAACAACTTTATCAACAAAAGTTAAATTAAAAAAAATTTTTCTTAAGATCTTTTTTTAAGAAATTTTTATGATCTAGAAATTCCTTATCAGAAATTTTAACAATTTTTTTTGAGTAATATTTAATTGAATCAAGACTATTTATTTTTTTATCTTCGTTTTGTTGAAATTTAAATATAGGTTCTTTCTGATCGATTAAATTAATGTAAACTTTTGACAAGAGCTCACAATCAATTAATGCATTATGTTTTTTTCTTCTAGAATTATCTACTCTAAATCTTTTACATAAAGCATCTAAACTTATACCAGATCCAGGAAATTTATTGCGAGCTATTTCTAGAGTATCAATAACGTTATCTTTTGAAATTTTTTTTTTATTAATTAATGATAATTCATTATTTAAGTGTCCAATATCAAATTCAGCGTTGTGAATAATAATTTTTTTTCCGTTAATAAAATTTAAGAATTTTTCAGCAATATCTTTAAATTTTTGTTTATCAGAAAGAAATTCATCTGTGTATCCATGAACTTTTAATGCACTATCCGAAACTTTCCTTTCTGGATTTAGATAACAGTGAAATACATTTTTGGTGGGAATTAAATCATCTAATTCAATACACCCTATTTCCACAATTCTGTGGCCATCTGTAACTGATAGACCCGTCGTTTCAGTATCAAGTACTATTTCTTTCATAAAAAATTTTTTTTTTAAGCTGTCTAATTTTTACCCTCATTATATTTATTGGATAATTATTTTCGACTATATAGTCAGCCAGTTTTTTTTTTTTTGATATATCATGTTGATTTTCCTCTAATTTTTTTAAAATAGTTTTATTATATTTAGATCTTTTTTTTAACCTTTCTATAATCTTTTTTTTTATGTGAAGTGATGAAAATTAAGATATCATCATTTTTGTATAGCTTATTTTCTATTAACAAAGGTATATCAAGTACAACCATTTCTGATTTGTTGTTTTTTTTTAAGAATATATTCATTCTATTTCTGACCATTGGGTGTATAACAGAGGATATTTTTTTTAAATTCTTTGTGTTATAATTTATAGCATTTATTAGCTCTTTTTTTTTTATTGGAAACGAACTAATAAATTTTGGTAGTTTTTTTTTTAATTTCTTAAAACAAGTTTTATTATTTTTGTATAAATATTTAACTTCATCATCTGCATTGAAAACTGGATATTTAAATAATTTTGCAACAAATGATTTTCCTGAACCTATACTGCCAACTATTCCCAACCTAATCATTATAAATTAAATACATCTCCCTCCGTCAACCTCTAAAACCACTCCTGTAATCATGCTAGCCTCATCTGAACATAAAAAACATGCAGCATTTCCCATATCTTGTGGGGTTGAAAATCTTCCTATAGGTATTGTGGATAAAAATGCTTGTTTTTTTTTTATAGTATTGCCTCCCATAAATGATTTTAATAGCGGTGTTTTGCCCGCAACAGGAGCTATTGCATTAACTCTTACTTTGAATGGTGCAAGCTCAATTGCCATTGCTTTTGTAGCTGTAATCATCCATCCTTTACTTGCATTATACCAATTTAACTTTGGTCTTGGGGATAATCCAGCAGTGGAAGCAACATTTAAAATAACTCCTTTTTTATTTTTTTTCATTTTTGGAATAAAAAATTTAGCACTATAATAAACAGATTTAACATTTACATTAAATACTTTATCAAACTCTTTGTCAGTTACGGTTTCCATGAATTTAGGTTTATGAGTTATCCCTGCATTATTAACTACTATATCTATTTTATTATATTTTTTATAAACATAATTAAATAATGATCTAAAATTTGAGCTTTTTGAGACATCTGCAATAAAATAATCTTGGGAGAAATCTTTTGAAACTTTTTTCAATAATTTTGAATTTAGATCTACCATTATTAATTTAGCCCCTTCTTCAGTAAATTTTTTTGCAATTCCCTTACCAAATCCAGATGCTGATCCTGTTATTATTGCAACTTTATTTTTTAATCTCATAGGTTTAGTTCTTTAAAAAATTTATAACTTCTTCATTAATATCTGGTTCAATATTATGCCAGATATTAAATGCTTTTTGAGCTTGGTAAAGGAACATATTTAATCCATTTTCATAAACGTTACCTTTTTCGTTTCCTGCATGAAAAAAATTTGTTTTATATGGATCATAAATTATATCATAGAAAAATTTATTTTTTCCAAATTGACTAAAATTTTGATCAAATTCATCTTTTTTGTTAAGACCAAGACTTGTTGCATTTATTATCATATCAAAATTTACTAATTCACCCCAATTGATTATTTGTAGATCAGTAAATAAATCTTTTAATTCCTCGGCTTTCTCTTTTGTTCTATTGCTCACGAATATTTTCGACGTATTCATTCTTTTTAACGCATATATAATTGATGGAACTACACCACCGGCACCTAGTATGATTATAGATTTATTTGTTAAATCATAATTTAATTTTTTTATGCTAAGTTCGAAACCGTCAATATCAGTATTGTGTCCAATTAAATTTCCATTTTCAACAGATATAGTGTTCACAGATTTCGTTCTCAAAGCATGACCACTTAGGACATTAATGTGAGGTATTATATCTTTTTTAAAAGGCACAGTTACATTTAGCCCGTTTAATTGACTTTGTTTTAGGTTCTCACATAATTCGGTTAGGTCACTTTTGAACACTTCCAGTTTTCCATAAATTGCATCTAAATTATTTTTTTTTATCCAGAAATTATGCAATTTTGGTGATAGTGAATGATCAATTGGATTTCCAATTACTAAAAATTTTTTCATTTAATATTGCCTATGTAATCTTTAATATTTATTATAGGTAGACCCATTACTGTATTTTCATCTCCATTTATTTCTTTAAACAACTTTCTGCCCTCTCCCTCTATTTGATATACATTATATGCATACAAGGCCTCATCTGATATTTTATCTAAATATTCTTTTAATTCTTTATCTGAAAAATTTTTCATTGTGAGATAGGCTTTATCTGTATAATTCCAAATCATTGTACCATTTTTTGATATACATACTGAACTTATTAACGAATGTTTCTTTCCATTTAGTTTTTTTAATATACTAAAAGCATCTATCCTATTTTCTGGCTTAGAAATTAGTTCTCCGTTTAAATCTATTACACTGTCCGCCCCGAGAACTAAATTGTCATAATTTTTTTGACTTACCTTATTAGCTTTCAGTTCAGCTAAATTTTTTGAAATTATTTCTGGAGTTGCTCCTTCATTTATTAAGCTTTTCTTAATAGGATCTTCATCAACACTTGATGGCATTACTAGACATCGAATTCCGTTTTTCTTTAAGATTTTCTCTCTAACCTTACTCTTTGAAGCCAATATTATTTCAGTCATTTTTATTCTTTATCTCAAAAATTTTAATTATTGATGCAGCAGTTTCCTCAACAGATTTTCTTGTTACATCTATTACTGGCCAATTATTTTTTTTGAAGATCGATTTTGATCTTTCTACTTCTGATCTAATTTTTTCTAAATTAGTGTAGTCTGAAGTTTCATTTTCTTTTAAAGAATTCAATCTATTTCGTCTTATATCAAAAAGTCTTTCGGCTTCAGTTGTCAGTCCAATTACACATAGTTCTTTAGATCCAATTATACCATTTGGTATATTCATCTCATTTACTAAAGGAATATTTGAGGTTTTAAATCCTTTGTTGGCTAGATATATTGATGTTGGAGTCTTACTAGTACGGCTAACGCCTATCAAAATAATATCAGAATCCAGAATGTTTTCGGTATTATTCCCATCGTCGTGATTCATCGTAAATTGAATTGCTTCAATTCTTTTATAATAATCTTCATCTAAAACATGTTGTGCACTTGGTTGATGTGTTGCCTTTTCATTTAAGATTTTTGAAAAATTTAATATTAAATCACCCAAGACACCAAAACAAGGTATGTTTTTTTTGTTAGCTTCCTCTGCAAGAAATTTCGCCAACTTGTTATTAACGACAGTGTACAAAATTATCGGGCTTTCTTGTTTTTTAGCACTATTTAAGATTGTAGAAATCTGGTTTTCAGTTCTAGTAAATGAAAATTGACTCAAATCGTAATTAAAATTATTGAACTGTGCTTTTAAAGCCATAAATATTCTATCAAGTGTTTCTCCTGTTGAGTCAGATATTAAATAAACTTGGTGTGTATTTTTCATGTATAAACTGTTTATAGATTAATTATAGAATAAGAAAAACTTTTGATTTCCTAGCTACAGCTCATTTTAAACCACCTATTATTATTTAATTAACATTTTTATAATTGTGAATAAGTTATTAACAATTTCCTTATTCCTGAAAAATCATTAAATAACACCAATTTTAAAGGGCTTTTTTTTTGTGAATTTGAATAAAGTTATAATAAAGTGTTGAAATTGAGTAATTTACGTTATCTACAATTCATACTAATAATAAATCTAAATATTATTTTCTTATTATAAATGACACCAATAAAAGAATGTTTAATAAAGAATAAAACTGATCATGTGCCTATATGGTTAATGAGACAAGCAGGCAGATATTTACCTGAATTTAGAGAGATAAGAAAAAACAACCCAGATTTTATAAATCTTTGTCTAAACTCAAAATTATCAAAAGAAATAACTCTTCAACCGATAAAAAGGTTTGGCTTTGATGCAGCAATAATCTTTTCTGACATTTTAATGATACCATATGGACTTGGTCAAAAAGTCGAGTTTAAAAAAAACTTTGGTCCTAATCTTGCAAACATAGAGATAGACAAATTATTAGAGATTGAGGAAGAACAATTTATAAAAAATTTGTCTCCAATATACGAACTTTTAGTTGATTTAAAAGATAGTGAAGATTTAAAAAAGAGAGACTTAATTGGTTTTGTAGGAGCTCCTTGGACTTTACTTGTATATATGATAAATAAAGTTTCGCCAAAAAAAGGCTTAAAAAGTAAATTTTTTTCAGACATCAGTTTAATTAATAATTTGTTAAAAATTCTTGATAAATTTATTAAAATCCACATTAAAAACCAGGTAAATGCCGGTGCTACTATAATTCAGATATTTGATAGT
>CACJGL010000003.1 GCA_902592965.1 uncultured Pelagibacteraceae bacterium | reverse complement strand
ATCCTACCTTTTTTTGGATTGGTACTTACCAGCAAATAAATTAATTATTCAAAAAGGATATTTAAAAAAAAATCTCAAAAAAATAATAGATAATTTGTATTTAAATTTAAAAATCAAACACAAAGTGTTTGTACATAGAGATTTTCACGTCTCAAACATGATGTTTTATAAAAATAAAATCGCTTTAATAGATAGTCAAGATGCTGTCTTGGGTAATCCAGCATATGATTTGGCCTCACTTATAGATGATGTAAGAATTAAAACCTCAAATAGTTTTAAGTCAAATATTTTGAAAGTATTTCTTAGTAAATTTAAGTATAAAATTGAATCTCAATTTATTAATGATTTTGAAATTTTATCTGTTTTAAGAAATCTAAAAATAATTGGTATATTCACAAGACTTGCAAAAAGAGATAAAAAAAGAAAATATCTAAAATTAATACCTTATGCGTGGAAATTAATCGATAATCGTATTAAAAATAATCCAAATTTCCACGATTTAAAAAATTTTCTACAAAAAAACCCAAGAATAAAAAAAATATGAAAATTAAAACAGCAATAATTTTATGTGCAGGATTTGGAAAAAGATTAATGCCATTAACTGAGAAAACACCAAAACCACTCTTAAAAATTAATGAGATTAGCTTATTAGAAAATACTATAAACTTGATAAAAGTATTAGAAATAAAATCTTTAAAAATTAATACCTTCTATTTAAGTGATAAAATAAAAGATTTTATATTTTCAAATAATTTTGGTTTAGAAATTCAAATTATAGAAGATGGTAAAGAAATATTAGATACAGGGGGCGGTCTTTTAAATTTAGTAAATAATTCAGTTGAAACAGATTTTATAGTTTTTAATCCTGATACAATTTGGAACGCTGAATATGCAAATGAAATTAAGAAGATGGAAAATATATATTTTAAAAATAACTTAGAAAATATTTTAATGGTTGTAAAAAAAGATTTAAGTTTTGATAAAAGATTTAAAGGCGATTTTTCTCTAGCTGGTAATAATTTAAATAAAAATAATGACAAAAATTATATTTATTCGGGATGTCAAATTATAAGTAAAAATATATTTAAAAATTTATCAAAAAAAATATTTTCGATGAATGAGATTTGGGACAAATATATTGAAAAGGAAGATTTGCATGGTTTCGAAAGTAGTATTGAGTTTCTACATTTGACAGATAAAGAGATTTACGAAAAACTTCTGCAAAAAGGTTAGAATTTAATTAAATCCCTAGATCTACTTTGATCGAGATATTTAGCTTCTTTTAAATTTTTTTTTTCAAATTTCAAAAGTAGAGGATTTCCGGTTGGTATTTCAAGTTTGGAAATTTCATTGTCATCAATTTTAAATAAATATTTTAAAAGCGATCTAATAGAATTTCCATGAGCAGATATAATTGTGTTATCGTGTAAATTTTTCTCTATGTTTTCAACAAAATAGGGCACTACTCTATCATAAGTATCTTTTAAGGACTCTGTATCTGGAATTAAGTTACGAGGTATATCATTATAAACACTTATATTTTTTGGATGATATGGACTATTTGTATTCAATGGTTTTGGCGGATTATCCCAAGATCTTCTGAATTTGTGAACTTCTTCTTCTCCTAATTTTTTTTTCATTTCATCTTTATTTAATCCTGTAAGTGACCCGTAGTGCCTTTCATTTAATTGCCAGGCCTTGATTATATTATTTGGTTTTACTCTGATCGTATTTAAAATTAGTTTTAAGGTATCAATCGATCTTAGTTGATATGAAGTATAAAAATGTTTTATTTCTAAATTTAATTTTTTTATAAACTCTCCAGCTTTACAGGCTTCTAATTTACCTTGTGGTGCAAGCTCAACGTCGACCCATCCTGTAAATTTATTTTCTAAATTCCATTCGCTCTGACCATGCCTAACAAGTATTAAGTGACTCATTTGTGAAAATTTAATATAGATTAACTATGAATTACTTAAAGCAGTTTTTTTATCTGTCTAACATAGTTTTATTTATTTTTTACTTATATCCTGGTAGTATTTTTGGATGTTTTATTTATAGTGATTGTAAAATTCAACCACAATTAACAAGAGATTTTTTAGTATCCTCAAATCACGTTTATGTTTTTTTTATTATATCAATTCTAGGATTAATTGCTTTTAAACATAAATTAAAAAATATATTTATTTATCTTATTTGTATTTCTATTGTTTTAGAAATCTTGCACTTAATTATTCCAGAAAGAGGATTTGAATTAGGTGATTTGTTTGGTAATATAATAGGTGTATTTATATCATTTTTAGTTTTTAAAATAATTTATAAAGGTAGATTGCAATGAGTTCATTCGATGAAAGAAAAAAAGGTTTTGAAAAAAAATTTGCTCATGACGAGGAAAAACAATTTAAAATTAATGCAAGAAAAAATAAATATTTAGGAGAGTGGGCCTCACAAATTTTGGGATACGATGAGGAAAAAAAAAATCAATATGTTCAAGATGTAATTAAAGCAGATTTTGCCGAGGCAGGTGATGAAGATGTTTATAGAAAGCTTTATGAAGATTTAAAAGACAAAAATATATCCGAAGATCAAATTAGAAAAAAAATGCAAGAATGTAATGAAAAAGCAACTACTGAAGTTAGTTAGTTTTCTATTTTTATTTACATTTGTAGCAACAAATTACTTACTGTCAGAAACAATCCTAATTTCAGATAAAGTTAAAATAATTGATGGTGATACAATCTTATTAGATAATAAAAAAATTCGTTTTTCAGGAATAGATGCACCAGAAACTAAATTTAAAGGAAAGCAACAGTTTTGCTTAAAAAATAAAAAAAAACTTAATTGTGGAGAAATTTCAAAAAATTCTCTTACAGAAAAAATTATAAATAAAAAATTAAAATGTTTAATCGAGCCCCAAAAAGACTATTTTGGTAGGTATTTAGGAGAGTGTTTTATCAATAATGAGAGTGTTTCAGCTTACATGGTAAGAAATGGATTAGCCTTCGACTATCCAAAATATTCAAAAAAAAAATATTCTAAAGATCAAATTTATGCAAAAAACAACAAGTTAGGTTTATGGGGTATGGAATTTGATTATCCATGGATATGGAGAAAAAATAATAGATAATTTATATTAAACTGTGATTCTTTTTAGAAAGTATTTTTTATTTTTTGGTCTATTATTTTTAACTGCTTGCTCATCGATACCACAAAATACAGCAGATGGCTGTTCAATATTTTCTGAGAGATATCTTTGGTATAAACACGCGAAAAAAACTGAAAAAAAGTGGGGAACACCAATTAACTTACAATTAGCAATAATAAAAATGGAATCTGATTTTGACTGGCTTGCTAAGCCTGCGCGTCAAAAATTATTTAAAGTTATACCTTATAAAAGACCTTCTAGCTCATTTGGATACTCACAAGCTATTAAAGGTACTTGGAAACAATATAAAGATGAGACTGGAAATAAATATGCTTTAAGAACTAGATTTAAAGATAGTGTTGATTTTATTGGCTGGTATACAAACAAAACGGAAAAAATTTTAAAGATTTCAAAAAAAGATGCTTTCAGACAATATATTGCTTATCATGAAGGCTGGGGAAATTATAAAAATTATAAAAGCAATCAGAAAGTTATAGTATTGGCAAAAAAAGTAGAGGGTTATTCAAATAAATTCAAGAAGCAGCTTAATAAATGTAGTAAATCTTTGACTACTAGAAAATATATTATTTTTTAATCAACTGCTTTTCTAGCTCCAGATCTACTGCGTCTATTCTCTTGGTATTTTTTGCTAGTGTTAAATACATAGTTGGCGTCACATATAATGTGAAGAATGTAGAAATAATCATTCCACCAAAGATTGTTGATCCAACTGCTAATCTAGACGCCTCACCTGCGCCTGGACCTATGTTACCTACTATAAGAGGTAACATTGCAATCATGGTGCTTAATGAAGTCATTATGATTGGTCTTATTCTTAATTTACAAGCTTCCATCAATGCTTCCTCAATTTTTGCGCCAGTTGTTCGAATTTGATTAGTATAGTCAACGATAAGAATACTATTTTTTGTGGATATACCGATTAATATAATCAAGGCGATTTGTGAAAATATATTTATCGAACTATTTAGAAATAAAATGAATACAAGACCACCAAAAACCGCAAGAGGAACAGTCAATATAATAATAAAAGGATGGACAAACGAATTAAAAGTAGCAGCCATAACTAAATATGCAGTTATTAATGCTAAAGCGAAAATAAGAAATATTTCGTTACTAGTCTCTTTTAGTTCTTCGGACTTACCTTTCCAAGTTATTTGATTTTGAGGAGCAACTCGCAACATTACATCTTCTAAATATTTTATAGCTTCAGATAATGTATATTCTTCAGATAAAGCTGCTGAGATAGTTACTGCTCTTTGTCTATTATATCTAGGTAATGACTCAGCGGTTCCTTTCTCTTCAAATTCTACCAAACTTGCAACAGATACTAATTTTCCAGTAGTTTCAGATCTTACAAAAATCTTTGATAAGCCATCTTTATCTCGTCTATCTGCTAAATATTGCTGAAGAATTATGGGGTACTCTCGTCCTTCTTTATTATATGTTGTAACCCTCTTTCCACCGTATAATGTTTCGAGAGTTCTACCAATATTTTCTATTGAAACACCTAAATCATTTGCTCGATTTTTATTTGTGATTAATTTTACTTCAGGTTTATTTTTTGTGTAATCACTTTCAATTCTAAACATATTTCTATTTCTTCTTAGCTCTCTTAAAACTTGACTTTGAATTTGCTCTAACTCTTCATAACTTGTTCCATAAATCACCATTTGAACTGGTTTATTGTAGCTAGAAACTCTTATAGATTGAGGTGATATAGGAAACGCAAACGTTTCTGGCACACTAACAACTTGACCAATAGCTTCTCTTAAAACGACTTGAGTACTTTTTTCTCTATTTTTCCATTCATCTAAAAGTGCAATTATAATAAAAGTATTATATGAAGTTGCGGACTTACCGAACCCAGGAACCCTCATAATTAATCTTTGGTAAGGGCTGTCTTCTGCTTGTAACAATTTTAATATTCTTCCCTCAATTATTTGGGCTTTTTCTTGTGTGTACTCGAATGAACTTCCTTCATCAGTAGAACCAATTATTAAATAAGCTCCCCTATCTTCTAATGGTATCAATTCTTTTTTAGTAAAGTTAAATAAATAAATTGAAGCTGCAATTAATAGAATTATAAATATCGAAATTGTTTTCTGTTTATTAATCCAAAATTTTAAGGTATCTGTATAAAATTCTGTAAAAGATTTAAATCCATTATTGAATTTTTTTACAAAAAAATTAATTTTTTCTTTTTTATTTAAAAACTTACTTCCTAACATTGGTGAAAGAGTTAAAGCCACAAACGAAGAAACAACAATTGAGAAAGATAGTGCTATTGCAGTTTCCTTAAACAAGGTACCAGCTATACCCTCAATAAAAATTAAAGGCAAAAAAACTGCAACTAAGATTAAAGTTGTAGCTATTATCGCAAATGTTATTTGTTTTGAGCCTTTATAAGCAGCTACAAGTGGCGTTTCTCCTTTTTCAATTCTTGTATAAATTGCATCTGTCATTATTACAGAATCATCAGTTATTATTCCAATTGCTAAAATAAAACTTAGGAGGACAAATATATTTATAGAAAGATCAAATATATATAAACCTAAAAACGAACCAATTAAACTTACTGGCAAAGCTACAGCTGGTACAATTACAGCTTTTAAGTTTCCTAAAAACAAGTAAATTATTACTACAACCAAAATAAAAGCAATAATTAAACTTTTATAAACTTCCTGTATTGCAGTTCCTACGTAAGTTGCTCTATTAAATGCTATTTCTAACTTTAAACCATCTGGTAACGATTGATTTAAAACGTTTATTTTCTCTTTAATTTGATTTGAAAGTTCGACAGTTGATGCTCCACTTTTTGCGTATATTCCAATCCCAACTGTTTTTAAATTAGTTGCATTTTTTCTTTGAGCTTTAAATAGAGTTTTCTCAGAAACTGGACCAAGCTCAACATTTGCAATATCAGCAAGGGTTGTGACTTTATCTTTGTTTTTTTTAAGAGGAAGCTGTTTGATTGTTTCAATGTTAGAGTAAGACTTATCAATATTAAGAGTTAAATCTTTGTTACTAGCTTCTAAAGTTCCAGCGGGGATGTTTATATTTTCATTTCTTAATGCTCTCTCGACTTCCTGAATAGTAAGATTATTGGCTGCTAATTTGATAGGATCTACCCAAACTCTAACACTTAGCTCTCTTAATCCACCGACTAAAATTCTACCAACATTTGGTACGCTCGAAAAGGCATCTATAAGATATCTTTCTGCATAATCACCCAAATCCAAATCATTCCAAGTTGGTGATGAAAGCGCAACCCACATTGTGGTTGTAAAACCTGCTGCTTGTTTCAAAATTTGAGGCGGGTTTGCTTGATCTGGCAAATTGTCCGCAACTCTTGATACTCTTTCTCTTATGTCATTTGCTGCATCATCTAAATCTATATCTGTATTAAAATAAATATTTATTCTACTTCTTCCATTAAGCGAACTAGAATCAATGTTCTTAATTCCTTCCGCTCCTCCTATAACATCTTCTATTTTTTGTGTTATTTCTTCATCAACAATTTCAGCTGAAGCAGATTTATAATCAGTTTGTACCTGTACCACTGGAGGCTGAATGCCATCTGGTAATTCTCTAACAGGTAATTCCCAAAATACAAAAATTCCAAAAATAATTAGTATCATTGACATTACCCATGCAACGACAGGTCTTTTAATACTAACTTCAGTTATATACATGTATTAATTATTTTTTATTTTCTTGTTTTTCAGAGTCAGACTTTTTAAATATATTTAATTTTTGTAACCACGCAAACATACCATTCTTGTTTTCTTTAGTATCTTTTTTCTTTTTTCCACCCCAACCAGATTTGTTCTGATTTGCTGCTTTAGCACCCTTTTTTATAGGTCTTATTATTAAATTTGGTCTGACTTTTTTTGTACCCTCAGCAACAACTTTGTCACCAACTTTTAGACCATTTAAAACTTCAACAAAACCCAGGTATCTATCGCCGGTATCAATATTTGTTTTTAATACCTTATTTTTTTCGTCAACTTTATAGATAAATATATTATCACCTTCCACTATTGTGCTGGTATCAGGGATACTTAAGCTTTCTCTTGTATCATATTTTATTGAAATTTCTAAAAATGAACCAGGCAAAATTTCACCAGATGTATTGTTCATTTTTATCCTTGTTGGTAATGATCTAGTATCCTCACTAATTCGACTAGCTAACGAGTCAACTTGACCTTTATATGTTTTATCTTTGTATCCAGAAAATTTTATATCAACAGGTAAACCAACCTTAATAAATGGTACAAACATTTCAGGTATATCTACATCACAATAGATAATACTGGTATTTTCGAGATTAACTAAGATTGAAGATTTTGAAACTTCGATGTCTTCTGAAAATTCTCTTTTTCCAATTGTTCCATCAAACTGAGCAGTAATTTTTCTATTTTTAAGTTCTGCAATTACATCACCTTTTTTTACTTTTTGATTAAAGTTGATAGGTTTAAGTATTTCATACTTTTCAATTTTATAGGATTGTGTTTTAAATGGTCTTGCTGTTCCGTATGTGCTTATTAAATTTTCAAAAACTCTATTTTCAGCTGCAGTAACAATTATTCCTGGAGGTGGTCTTTTACTAAATTTCTTCTTAAAATGATTTCCAATCATTGTTCTACCAACAATCACTGTAGCTATGATTAAAAAGAAAATTATTATTATGCTTGTAATTTTTGTTGATCTTTTCATATTTTATATTTTACCATATTCAGCCCATGAACCATCATAAATGACTGGAAGATATTTATTATTTACTTGAGAATATGCAAGTGCCAAAACACATGCTGTGATCCCAGAACCACACGAAAACACTACATTTACTGGGTTATTTAAAGATAAATCTTTAAAATAAGATGAAATTTCAGATTTACTTTTAAAAGTAAAATCGTCATTGATAAGGGTTTTAAACGGTAAGCAAATTGAATTAGGTATTGAACCACTTCTTACATTTTTTCTTGGGTCTGGCGTTGTGCCATTAAAACGATCTTTGCTTCTCGCATCAACTAAATCAAATTTTTTTTTAATTATATTTTGGTCAATCTGATCTTTGCTCTTAACCATTCCATTATTTTCTTTTGCTTTATAGCTAGTTGTTTGAATAATTATATTATTAGCAGAAGTTATTCTTTTTTCTTTTTTCCATTTATTAAAACCTCCATTTAAAACATGCACTTTCTTTTTATCATGGCCAAAGTAAATTAAATTAAACCATACTCTACAAGCACTTAAAACATCAGAATTATCATAAATCACAATTTCGTCTTCGTTAGATATGCCCATAGATGATAGTATATTTTCCCAGGAACTAATGTCCGTTAACATATGTGGTAAGTCGGTTGATTTATTACAATTTTTGTCAATATCAAAAAAAATTGCATTTGGTATATGCTCTTTATTAAATTCTTCTTTACCACTTCTATTTGTTGCAGGCATATGCCAAGAGCCATCAATTATTTTTACATTTGAGAGATTTTTTTCTAACCACTCAGTTGATATAAGTGACATTAGAAACTTTTTTCCAAATATTTCTGATGATAATCTTCGGCTTTGTTATAATTTTTTGATTTTGATATTTTGGTAACGATTTTACCCTTAAATTTTTCATTAATTTCTTTCAATACTTTGTTAGCGATTTTATTTTGATTTTCATCATGAACAAATATTTCACTTCTATACTGAGTACCTACATCTGGACCTTGCCGGTTTAAAGTAGTTGGATCATGAAATTCAAAAAAGTTTCTTATTATTTCCTCATAAGAAATTTTAGTATTGTCAAATTCAACTTTAACTACTTCTGCGTGATTGGTGTCACCATAACATACTTCTTTATAAGATGTCTTCTCAGTATTACCTCCACAATATCCAACCTCTGTATTTATTACTCCATCTAACTTGCTAAATTTTATTTCGGGTCCCCAAAAACATCCAAGTGCTAAAGTTGCTATTTCCATTGCTAAAAATTTTAATTAATCTAAAGTTATTATCATGCTTTCCAAAAATCAATTAGGCTTTTTTTACATGTTTTTATCAATATGTGCCTTTTCATTTATGGATGTAATAGTCAAGTGGTCATCAGATTATCCAATTGGACAGGTAATGTTCTTTAGAGGTCTATTTGGTATTTTGCCAATAATTTTTCTAGTTCCTAAGACAAGATTTAGAGATTTTTACAAAACAAATAGACCAGGATTACATTTAATTAGATGTTGTTCAGGACTGATAGCTTTAGCTGCAATATTTTTGGCACTAAGAAACCTACCACTTGCAACAGTGACAAGTATTTCATTTGCTGCACCTATATTTACAACTTTGTTATCAATATTTTTACTAAGTGAGAAAGTGGGAGTATATAGATGGGCCGCAGTATTTGTTGGTTTTATTGGTGTTTTAGTAATTACCCAACCAGGATTTTCTAGCTTAAATATTTATTATTTATTTCCAATAATCTTTTGTATCGGAATGTCTTACGTTGCAATTACAATTAGAAAACTTTCATCAACAGAACCAGTCTGGTTGATCTCATTCTTTTTTTCTTTTGCAATTACAATTGTTGGAGTTTTATCAATACCATTTGGGTGGATCATGCCAACTTTCAATGATTTCTTACTATTATGTACAATTGGCTTGTTGGGAGGAACAGCTAATTTATTATTAAGTCAATCATATAAATTATCTGAGGTTTCTCTGGTTACACCTCTTAAATATTTAGGATTAATATTTGCAATATCTTTTGGATATTTTATTTGGGGTGAAATTCCCACAATTAAAACATTGATGGGTGCTTCACTGGTAATAATATCATCAATCGTTATATTTCGAAGAGAAATATATTTAAATAAACAAGTAACGGTAAGTAGAAATGAGTAAGGCACCGACATATTGGAAAAAAGCTAGAACATATCTTTCACAAAAAGATAGTATTATGAGATCATTGATTAAAAAATATAAAGATAATAATTTAACTACTAGAAAAGATGTCTTTTATTCTTTATGCAAAAGTATAATAGGACAACAAATAAGTGTTGCTGCTGCAGACTCTGTCTTCAAAAAATTTGAATTGGCATGTAAAAAAAAAATTAATCCAAAAATTGTTTCAAAGCTTAAAACATCACAACTTAAAAAATGCGGTCTTAGTCGTCAAAAAATAAAGGGTATCTTGGAAATGTCTCAAAAATTTAAAGATAAAAGTTTTAATCCAAGATTAATTTCGAAAATGAGCGATGAAGAAGCAATTATATACCTATCAACTTTAAGACAAATTGGAAGATGGTCAGCAGAGATGATTTTGTTATTTACTTATAATAGGTCTAATATCTGGCCAGTTCAGGATATTGGGTTATTAAGAGCAATATCAAACAACTATAAAAAAAAATATTTTCCACCTGAAATTTTTGTAAAAAAGCTTCAAAAAAGATTTTCTCCATATTGCTCGGTTGCCACTTGGTATTTGTGGCGTTCAATTGATGACGATACTATTCAGTATTAGCACCCTCCACAATAAACATATGTCTTTTTGTAGTTTCTTCTGCATAAGACCAAGCTTTTAAATAATCTTCTGAGTCATGACAAGATATGGCCATTTCATAACTGGGAAATTTCCAAATGACGGTTCTTAATATTTTATCACCACTATAATATTTTAGCTTTCCTCCTCTAACTACTGGAGTACCACCAAATTTTTTTATAACTGGTATTGCATTTTCACCATATTTTTTTAGGTTATCTTGATCTGAAATCTCTGTATACAAACTCACCCAATATGCCTTCATATTTGCCCCTTTTCTAAGTTATTCCATTCCTTCGAATATCATATGTTCTCTAATTACATTATCTTTAAGATATGTTCTTGCCTCAACATATTCTTCAGAATCGTAGCATTTTTTAGCAGTTTCCACGTCTGGGAACTCTGCAAGTGCTATTCTAACCATTTCTCTACCCTCAAGTGCAATGTTATTAGCACTTCGAGCTAAAATTTTTCCAGAATGTTTTAATACAGCTTCCTTTGCTTTATCTGCATATTTTTTCATTCTTTCAGGGTCTTTAATTTCACTGTAAGTTGCAATCCAGTAACCTTTCATAATTCTCCTTTTTAATTTTTTTTTTTTATGTTACCAAATTTTATGGCAGAAAAATTAATAATCAATTATGAAGATTATAAATTAGCAGTTGAAAAGTTAGCTCTTACAATTGAAAAAAATTATAAACCATCTGTTTTAGTCGGAATAATGAGGGGTGCAGCACCTATAATTGATATGCTATCAAGAATATTTAAATTGCCCACTGCTTATGTTGTTATTCAAAGTTATTCTGGAGAAACTGTAGAAAATAAACAGGGCGAACTTATTTTTGCAAGAGACATAAGCTCAATAGCTAAAAATGAAGACTTTAAAAATGTTTTATTAGTTGATGATTTATCCGATACTGGACTTACATTAAATGAAAGTATTAAATGGTTAAAAAATTATGCTCCAGTGAAAAACCATATTCAAGAAATAAAAACAGCTTGTCTTTGGAAAAAAAAATCCTCTTCTTTTACTCCAGATTTTTGTCCAATTTTACTTGACGGTGATCCTTGGATAGTTCAACCTTCAGAATATTATGATGAAATAGATATTAATGGTTTAAAGAAAAAACATTCATAAAAAAAAGGCCAACTATATAAGTTGGCCTTTTTAATTTTTTTTTAAAAATTATTTTGGAATATCTCCTTCAACACCTTTTACATAAACACTCATTCCAGCTAACATTCCATCATCAGCAACTTTCCCTTCTGCAACTAATATATTACCTTTTTGGTCATATATAGGACCTGTGAACGAATGAACTTTTCCTGATGCTAGATCTTTTTGAAGCTGCTCTACTTCTTTAACTAAGTCAGCACCCATTGCAGAATTATATGGTCCCATAGCTACCATACCTTCCTTTAATCCATGCCATGTGTCTTGTTGATTCCATGTGCCGTCTCTTGCAGCAATAGCTCTTTCAACATAATATGGTGCCCAATCATCTATAATTGAAGTCAAAATTGATTTAGGAGCAAATCTCTGCATGTCACTTGCTTGACCAAATGACCATACACCTGCTTTCTCCGCTGTTTGAACTGGTGCTGTACTATCTGTATGTTGCATAATTACATCTGCACCTTGATCGATTAAAGCTTGCGCTGCTTCAGCTTCTTTACCTGGATCGTACCAAGTGAACACCCATACAATCTTAGTTTTAATATTTGGATTGACCTTTTGTGCAGCAAGAGTCATTGCGTTAATTCCTCTTATTACTTCAGGAATTGGAAAAGATGCAATATAGCCAATCGTGTTAGTTTTAGTCATTTTTCCAGCAATATGGCCTAAAAGAGTTCTTCCTTCGTAAAATCTTGCAGAATAAGTAGAAACATTTGAGTGTTCTCTCTTATAACCTGTTGCGTGTTCAAATTTTACATTTGGAAAATCTTTTGCAACTTTGTTAGTTGGATCCATATATCCAAAACTAGTTGTAAAAATTAAGTCGTGGCCAGATTGAGCCAGTTGTCTTATGACTCTTTCTGCATCAGCACCTTCTGGAACACTTTCAACAAATGTTGTTTTTATTCCAGCTGCCTCTACAGCGTTTCTACCTTCGTGATGTTGAAATGTCCATCCGTGGTCACCAGTTGGGCCAACATAGACAAAACCAACTTTAAAATCCGCATTTGAGTTTACACTAAACCCAAGTAGAAAAATTGCAGAAATTAAATATCTAAAAAAGTTTTTATACATTTTGAATTTCCCCTCTAAATTTTTTTTGTGAAGCTTTAAGTTAATCAAAATTCAAAAAAAAAAAATAATTATTTTCGAATAGCTAACATTACTTTTCCTTATAGAATATTCTTCCTAAGGAGGTTGGGGTATTAAGTTTTATTTTTCTACTGTCACGAGAGATTACAACTAAAACTATTATTGTCATCAGATAAGGTAATGCACTTAAGAATTGAACTGGTATTCTAAACCCAATTGCTTGCATATGTAATTGTAGAATTGTAATCCCTCCAAAAATTAAAGCACCAATTAAAACTTTTATAGGACTCCAGGTTGCAAATACAACCAAAGCCAAAGCTATCCATCCTCTTCCAGCTGTCATATTTTCAATCCACTGTGGAGTGTATATTAAAGATAAATATGCACCTGCTAAGCCACACATAGCTCCTCCATAAAGAATACAACAGTATCTAACTAGAATAACATTTATACCTTGATTAGATGCCGAAACAGGCGAATCACCAACAGCTCTAACAACTAAACCTAATTTAGTTTTTTTCAAAAAATAATTAGTTAAAAATGGTAAAGCAAAAGCAAAATATAAAACTATAGAGTGTCCAAATAATATTGGACCAAAAAACGGAATACTTTCTTTTAAACTTGAAAATAAAATTGGAAATTCTTTTCCAGGGATACCAACAAAATTTTTTCCTAACATTGCGGATAAACCGATGCCAAAAATAGTTAATGCCAAACCCGTTGCAACATGGTTTGTAAGAAGAGATTGCGTTAAAAATCCAAAGATTAGTGAAATTATAACTCCTGATAACATAGAGCCTACGATTGCTATAAAAAGGTTATCTGTTATTACCATTAAAGCAAAACCAGATATTGCTCCGATTATCATCATTCCTTCGACACCTAAATTTAAAACGCCCGATCTTTCAGTAATCAATTCACCTGAAGCCGCAAGTATTAATGGCACTGATGAAGCCATTATTGATCCTATCAGAATTCCTATAAAACTAATGTCTAAGCTCATTTTTTTTTAAATTTAAAATTTTAACTTTGAAAAAAAGCAAATAATCAGATGCGAGTAAAAAAAATAAGATCATACCCTGAAAGACTTGGCCGGTATATTTTGGTATTTGTAAAAAAATTTGAGCCGTTTCAGCACCGAGGTATGTCAAAGCAACAACCAAAGACGCAAAAATTATGCCAAAAGGATTAAGACGACCTAAAAAAGCAACAATAATTGCTGTAAAACCGTAATCGGGGGATATCATTCTATGCAGCTGTCCAATAGGCCCAGTAATTTCACCAACTCCAGCTAATCCAGCACAAGCACCACTAATCATAAAAACAACCAAAATCATAGTTTTTCCTTTAAACCCAGCATACTTAGCAGTTTTTAAACTTAGACCAGATACTTTAATCTGAAAGCCTAAATAGGTTTTGTAAAGAATAAACCAACTCAGCATAACTGCTGCAAGAGCTAAAAAAATACCAGCATGAATTCTCAAACCTTCAAATAATAATGGCATTCTAGATGAGTCACTAAATTGTCTTGTTTCAGGAAAATTAAAACCTTCAGGATTACTCCATGGCCCAACTACTAAGTAATCTAAGAGTAGCTTTGATACATAAACCAACATAAGACTAACTAAAATCTCATTTGTATTAAAATATGTTTTAAGGATTGCTGGGATAAGTGCAAAGATCATTCCCCCGATTGCTCCAGCAACTATAACTAAAGGCAATATATAAAAACCTTCTTGATTATAAAATAAAAGAGCAACTCCTCCTCCTACAATCGCACCGAAAGTTAATTGCCCTTCTGCACCAATATTCCAATTATTACTTTTAAAACAAAATGATAAACCAATAGCAATTAAGCAAAGGGGGGTTGCTTTGAGTAGCAATTCACTGAATCCATATAAATTTGAAATAGGAGTTATAAAGTAAAACTTAAGTGCTTCTATTGGATTAAAGCCTAAAATATAAAAAATTATACCGCCACCTAAAATTGTAAGTATGATTGCAATAAAAGGAGTAAAAAAATATAATGCCATTGGTACATCATTTCTTTTTTCAATTTTAATCAATGGAACCTCCTCCCATTAGAACTCCTAATTTTTCTGGAGTGACTTCCTCTGAAGGCATTATTTTTGAAAGCTTGCCTTTGTAAATAACTGCAATTCTATCACTGAGTTTTAATAACTCCTCCGTATCTGTAGAAATTAAAATCGTTGATTTTTCTTGATTGTTAATTTTTATAAGTGTTTCATGAATATAATTGATTGCACCCACATCCAGCCCCCATGTTGGATTGTAACAAATTAATAATTCCGGAGCTGTAATTAACTCTCTCCCTAAAATAAGTTTTTGTAAATTTCCACCCGATAGAAATTGACTTTTTAATTCAACATTGTCTGTATTTACTGAGAAGTCAGATAATATTTTCTTTGAATGCTCTTTAATTTTTTTTTCATTTACTAAACCTTTTTCAAAAAAATTTGATGACTTAAAATTATTTAAAGCTACATTTTCATATATTTTTAATTCAGGTACAGCCGCTTGAGATATTCTATCTTCAGGAGAAAAAGCCATTAAATACTCTCGTCTTTGTTTTGGATTTAATTTAGCAATTTCCTTATTTCGAAAAATGATTGATGTATCTGGCGTAATTATTTCCCCACTCAAAATTTGAAAGAGTTCGTTTTGACCATTGCCAGAAATACCCGCTATACCTAAACATTCTCCTTTCTTTACAGAAAAATTTAGATTAACTAAATTTGTTTCAAAAGGATCATCGCTATAAAAATTTAAATGTTTTACTTTAAATATCTCATCTTTATTTTTGGAAATATTAATTTTTTTCTTAATTTTCGCTAGTTTTTGACCAACCATCTTATTTGCGAGAGTTTCAACTCTTTCATTTTGTGTTTGGCTAACCGATACAACCTTACCTTTTCGCATTACAGCAACCTCATCACATAAAGACAAAACTTCTTTTAACTTGTGAGTTATGTAAATAATTAATATTCCTTCATCACAGAATTTTTTTAAAGATATAAATAATTCCTCTGTTTCCTGCTCAGTCAAAACAGATGTAGGCTCGTCCATGATTAGAACTTTAGGGCTTCTTAAAAGACATCTTATAATCTCAACTTTTTGCTTTTGCCCCGCTGATAAATTTAATACAGGAACGTCAAGGTCAATACTAAAGTTATATTTTTTTAATATTTCATTTACTCTTACCCTTAAACTTTCGTTATCTTCAGTTGCATCTATACTTAAGTTTTCAAATACTGATAAAGTTTCAAATAAATTGAAATGCTGAAAAACCATTCCAATTTTATTTTTCTTGGCATCGAGTGGAGAACTTAATTTTAAATTTTTTTCATTTAAAAAAACCTCACCATTATCTGGGCTCACTACACCAGATAAAATTTTTACCAATGTAGATTTTCCAGCTCCGTTCTCTCCTAATAATGCGTATATTTTTCCACTTTTAAATTGAAGAGATACATTATCATTAGCTATACATCCTGGATATATTTTTGATATATTTGAAATTCTTAAGTCTGTTGCCATAGCATTTCTTTAATATAATAAATCAATAACTCAATAATCTTTAAATTTCCTATCTTTTCAAATTTGTATTAAATTCAAACAATTTAATGAAAGTTTTGAACAAATTGTTAACATAATTCAACTTTAGGTATGTATTAATGATTGTTGCTTTTAAAAATAATACTCTAGCAAAAAAATTTATTGCTCTGTTTATCGCATTAACAATAATTTTTTTAAATGGATGCCAAACAATTAAAAAGAAATCTGATGAAGTGGCTGAAAAAGAGAATGAAAAATTTGGTCAATTCGTTGGAAAAGAAGTTAATGAGATGAGATTAGAATTAGGCTCACCTTCAGAAGATTTTATCAATGAACTTGGAAATGAAATGCTTATCTACAAAACAAAAAAATATGGAATTCCTTGTGAAAGAAAATTTGAGGTGAATGCATCAGGGGTTATTATAGGATTTAGCTCTAGCGGATGTATTTAGTCTTGTGGGGACTAGCCCCACAAGCAAGGTACTTATTTAATTTCAATAAGTTTCTTTTTTTTATGCTCCGGGATAATCCTTTCACATGCAATTGTTAAAAGACCATCTTTTAACTCTGCACCATTCACTTTTACATCATCAGCAATTGTAAATGATCTCGCAAATTGTCTTTGCGATATACCTTTGTGGATTATCTCTCCATCTTGGTTTTTGTTTTCACTTCTATCAACTTGTTTAGTTCTTACAGTTAATAGATTATCTTCAAACTCTACCTCAACATCTTTTTTGTTAAAACCAGCTAAAGCAACCTCAATTGAGTAGTTATCTTTGCCAGTTCTTCTTATGTTGTAAGGCGGGTAGTTTGATTGCATACTTAAACCACCATTGCCCAACATACTTTCGAATTGGTCAAACATATCGTCAAAACCAATTGAGAAAGGCCGAAGTGAGTTGAAAATTGATAGATCCTTACTTGTCATATAATCCTCCTTTAATTAAGCAAGTTTATTTATTGCTAGCCCCATTAGGCAACTAACGGGATTTATATGGTAATTAATTTTGATATTTCAAGATCAAGTATTTAATTTTCCAGCTATTTTCAAAGCGAATGCGTAGTCAACTGCAATCTCCTCAATTGCTCCATCTCTTCCAGATTTTCCTCCATGACCTGCATTCATTTCTGTTTTTAACAAAAGTAAATTGTTATCCGTTTTGTAATCCCTTAATTTTGCAGTAAATTTTGCTGGCTCGTCAAATAATACCCTGTTATCACTTAGACTTGTTGTTATCAAAATATTTGGGTAATCCATCTTTTTAATATTATTATAAGGTGCATATGAAAATATGTAATCAAAGTGTTCTTTTTTATCTTTAGCATTTCCAAATTCATCAAATTCGCCGACTGTTAATGGTAACGAATGGTCTAAGTTCGTGGTCAATGAGTCAACGAAAGGAACAGCCATAACAATACCCAAAAATAAATCAGGCGCTTGGTTAACAACGGCTCCCATTAAAAGACCTCCAGCAGATCCACCCATTCCAATAATATTACCTTTAGACGTAAACTTTTTTTCAATTAAAAAATTTGCAGAAGCAATGTAATCTTCAAATGTATTTTTCTTGTTTAATAATTTTCCTTCTTTCCACCATTTCATTCCTTTTTCCATACCGCCTCTAATATGAGAAGTTACCCATATAATATCTCGCTCTATTAAACTTATTTTTGTTGAAGAAAAACTTGGTGACATAGAACTACCGTAAGATCCATACCCATATAATAATAATTTTGCAGATCCATCTAATTTAGTTTTTTTATGTCTTGTTATAGTTACAGGAACCATTCTTCCGTCATGAGAGGTACACTCTAATCTTTCAACTATGTAGTCATCAGAATTATGGCCGCTAGGAATCTCTTGTTCTTTAACTAATTTTTTCTCCTTTGTTTTAAGATTGTATAGGAAAGTCCTTCCAGGAGTTTTTGGTGATGAATATGATAAATAAACGGTATCAGTATTTCTATCTCTTTGGGTTAACGACACACCAGGAACAATAACTTTTTCATCTGAAAAAAATATTTCCTCTTCTTCATCATTTTTTGGATTTCTTAATATTAATTTTGATAATGCATTAGAAGTTTCAGATCTTATAATCCAATCATTTAAAAAAATTAATCCTCCAATTAAAACTTCTTCTCGTGCAGGTATAAATGTTTCCCACTCCTTTTTTTCTAAATCATTTGTCTTTTCGATCTTAAAATCTTCTGCATCTTCATTTGTATGTTTATAGAAATTACCATTCCATGAATTGACCGAATATATTATCCCTCTTTTTCTTTTATCAATTAGTTTTGGTTTTGGAATTATTTCATCTGCTTTAAAATAATACTGTTCGGACGTATTATGATCAGATGATGTAATAAAAAAATACTTTTCGTCAGAGCTAAGACCTATTCCTACAGTAAATGCTTCACTTTCTTCTTTAAATATGAGAATATCTTTACTAGTAGGAGTTCCAATTTCATGTCTGTAAATTTCTCTTGGTCTGTGATTGTCATCAAGCTTAGAGTAAAAAATATATTTGTCATCTAAGCTAAATGTTATTCCACCACTCGTATTTTCAATTTTTTCACCAACTTGCTCTCGACTTTTAATATCTCTTATATGTATGGTGTAATATTCAGATCCTTTTAAATCTAATGAATAAGCTAGTAATTTATCATTATAGCTAACTTCTAAGTCTCCAAGCCCAAAATATTCTGTTTTAAGCTTTTCTTTTTCTAAATCACCATTCCAAATTTCTTCTATTTCATCAGAATCAATTTTTTTTCTTAACTTTGTAGAATAATTTCCTTTTGTTGTTGTTTTTGTCCAGTAACTATATCTTACATCTTTAAACGGAAGAGACTCATCATCAAGTTTAATTCTTCCTTTAATCTCATCGAATAAAACTTTTTGAATTTCTTTTGTATCTGACATTTGATGACTAAAATAATCATTTTCATCTTCAAGATATTTTCTCACCTCTGGCAATAATTTTGAACTATCTTTCAATACTTCAAGTATATTTTCCTGATGTATCCAACTATAATCGTCTTCCCAAGTTACGTTGTGACAAGATTTTAATTCTGGTTTTTTTTTAAGCTGTGGTATTTTCATTTAAATTTAATTAATTTATGAATATTTTTTTTGCAATACTAATAATTTTTATAATTCTTTATATTTTACTCAATTGGTTTGCCAAAACCTCAACAAAAAAAATATCAAAATTTGTAAGAACATTTATTATAATTTCTTCAATATTGTTAGCGGTAATAATGGCATATGCAGGAAGATATATATTTTCCTTGCCATTTATGTTGGCTATTTTGCCTTTAATTAAAACGAAAGCAGGTATTTCTTTATTTCAGCTATTTAGATTATGGGGACTCTTTAGAGTTTTAAAAAATTCTGGCAGATTTAATTTTAATCAATTTAATCAAAATACGTCATCTCAGAATATGAGTTTAGATGAAGCATATAGAATTTTAAATTTAGATCCCAAAAAAAAATATACAAAAGATGAAGTGATGAATTCTTATAAAAAAATTATGAAAAAAATTCATCCAGATAGAAGTCCAGAATTAAATAATATTGCTACTTTAGTAAACCAAGCCAAAGACACAGTCTTAAAATCGGTTGTTTAAGTATAACTTAGTATTGATTTGTACACTTGTTCGACTTTAATTAAATTTGGATCAATTTCACTTCCATGTGTAATATTATTAACATCATATCCTTCAGGAATAATTCTAATATGATTAGGAGTATAATCCGTATATGCTTTTGGTGAGTCCAATAAAATCACAAGGCTTGGTTTGCCAGATTGTGATGAAATATGTGAACCAAATGAATCATTCCCCACATACATATCTGCAGAAGCTATAAAAGGTATTACTTCTGAGATATTTTTGTTACTAAGATCTGTAATATTATCTCCTTCAACCTTATTCATTATTTCTTGAGCAATTAATTTTTCATTAGGACCACACAAAATAAAAAAATTAAATTTATTTAGTTTATTTAACTCATTTATTAGATTTGAGTAATTATCAGTGCCCCATTTTGTTGTTGGACCTGAAGATCCAGCTCCTATTACAATGTTAAATTTTGATTTATCAAAATAAGTTGAGACACTTTTAAGTTTATTTTCATTTATGTGAATTTTTGTGTATGTTTGACATTTCTCTATGTTTAATACACTTGCAGTAAACTTTTGTGCTGCGTTAATTAAATGAAGATTTTTCTTTTTAAATAAAGGATAGTGGTAAATATCTTTTATTCCAGCTAACTTACACGCGATGAATATTCTAGGACTTGGATAATAAATAAATATTTTATCAAAATTGTATTTTTTTAATTCCGATGAAAAACTAAATATATTTTTAAATTTATTATATTTTTTATCTATTACTATGACTTCTTTAATTTTAGGATCATCCTCTAATGCATCCGACAAATTATTGCATAATGTAAAAACTGTTAGAGGTCCAAACTTTTCAGATAACTGATGCACATAACTTAGATGTAACAAATTTGCTCCAAGACCTATATAGCTAAGATAAACACAAATTTTCATAAGTATTTAGAATATATTTTTTTATTATTTTTTTCTTAAATCTATTCTATAATTATAGTCATATAATTAAGTTATGATTAATGGAATATATGCAGCTACATTGTCAGTATTAGATAAAAATCTGGCGTTAAATAGTGAAAAAACGATTAAATATGCAGAAAATCTAATCGACAAAGGTTGCCATGGAGTAGTTTTTTTTGGAAGTACTGGACAATCACAACTCATATCTCTTTCGGAAAAAATTCAATTAATCAATTTGTTACCAAAAAGTAATTATAGGGATAAATTTATTATTGGAACCGGTCTTAATTCGCTAGTTGATAATATTAATTTGATAAAAATAGCCAAATCAAATGGGTTTAATAAATTTTTAATTATGCCCCCTGCCTATTATAAGTATAGCGATCACGATGTGATTAATTTTTACTCAAGAATAATAGATGAAATTAATGAATGTAAAATAATTTTATATAATTTCGAAAAACTCTCAGGATATAAATTTAGTATTGATTGTGTTGAAGAGCTAGTAAAAAAATTTCCAAGTCAAATAGTTGGGGTAAAAGACAGTTCTTATAATTTGTATGAAAATTTGAAAATAGATAATTTTTCAGTAATGCCAGGTTCAGAATCAAAATTATTGAAAGGACTTGAATTAGGTTGCTCTGGAATAATTACAGCAACAACAAATGTTACTTCAATTTTGGCAAGAGATGTTTACGATAAATTTCAAAATGGATCTGATCAATCTTCAAACGAAAAGTTGCGTTTAGTGAGAAGTATTTTCGATAAATTTAATTTGATTTCAGGTTTACATACCTTCATGGCACAAATTGATCAGGACTATCAGAATTTAATTCCACCATTGAAATTATTAAATGAAAATGAAAAAAAAATATTTTTTGCTGAACTTCAAAAGCTTGATTTTGACTTTAAGCACTTAAAAGCAGCATAATGAAGCTTATAAATTTTTTAAATGATTTGTTCAAAGAAGATGGCTTTATCTTAATAGATTATAATTCTAATAGGTATGTAATAGGGAAACCTTTGAAAGAAACCCCAATAGAGTTGCAATTACTAGATAAAAGCTTGCACCAAAAATTACTGTTTCATCCTGATTTATATTTTGGTGAAGCATATACTAATGGCTCTTTAAGATTAAAAAATGGAACGTTGACTGAATTTCTTGATATAGCTTTTAAAAATATTGGAAGAGCAGATATTAATATTTATGGAAAGACATTAAATAAAATAAAGGGGACTTTAAAATATTTAACAAGTTTTAATAAAATTGTTAAATCTAAACAAAATGTTGCACACCATTATGATATTTCAGAAAATTTATATGATTTGTTTCTTGATATAAAAAGACAATATTCATGTGCATACTTCAAAAATGAGAATGATACCTTGGAAACTGCCCAAGAAAATAAAATTGATCACATAATTAAAAAACTTCATATACAACCTAACCAAAAAGTTTTAGATATTGGATCTGGTTGGGGAACACTTGCAATTGACATTGCAAAAAAAACAAAAGCTTCAGTTACTGGAATTACACTTTCAGAAAATCAATTAAAATATAGTCAAGAAAAAGCTAAAGAATTAAATTTAGATAATCAAGTTGAGTTTAAATTAATAGATTACAGACAATTGAATGAAAAATTTGATAGGATAGTCAGTGTTGGAATGTTTGAACATGTTGGAAAAAAATTCTATCAAACATATTTTAATAGAGTGTCTCAAATGTTAAAAAAGGATGGAGTAGCCTTGATACACACAATTGGATCAAATCTACCACCTAGAGACCCACAGCCTTGGATAACAAAATATATATTTCCTGGTGGATATACCCCTAGTTTAAGCGAAATAGCGAGGCCAATAGAGGCTTCTGGACTTATAGCTACAGATATAGAGATTTTAAGGATGCACTATGCTCACACATTAAGAAATTGGAAAGAAAGATTTCTATCAAAAAAAGATCAAGTTTTAGAAATGTTTGATGAAAAATTTTTAAGGATGTGGGAATTTTATCTTACAAGTTGTGAAATGGCTTTTAAATGGGGAGATCAAGTTGTATTTCAACTTCAGCTAACTAAAGATATAAGATCTGTTCCTAATACTAGAGACTATATTTATTAAAAATTAGCTGATAAAGCTGTATTTCTTAAATGAAAAAAAAGAAAAAAAAATCTAAAAAAAAAAATTTAAAAACAAAGGTTAAAAAATCAAAAAACAAATCCAAGTCAAAAATAAAGAAAAAAAGACCAAAATTAAAAAAAAAAATAACAAAAAGATTAAATCGAAGAAAAAAAACAAAAAAAGTTAAGTTAAAGACAAGTACTGAAAAGGGTATTATTTCAAGAACGGTCAGACTTGAGGAAGATTTAAAAAATAAGTTTTCTTTCAAATTTAGTTTTAATTTATTAGCAATTGATAAATTAATACAAAAATTTTTTCAAACTATAGAATTTAGATTAATTCGTTTTAAAGAAATAAGAGCTGAGGAAAAAAGACAAATTAAACTAGAGAAAATTGAGCAAGCAGAAAAAGAAAAAATTGAAATTGAAAAACAGAAGAAAGCAGATGAAGCTGCCTTTCTAAAAGAAAAAGAAATTCAATTAAAACAAGAACAAAAATTAGAAAGAGAAAGAGCAAAAGATATAAAATTATTCTTAAGAAAAGAACAGGCTATACTAAGAAAAGAACAGGCGGAGAGACAAAAGAAATTTTTACAAGAATTAAAATTAGAAAAGCAAATAGAAAAGTTTAGAATAAGAGAGGTAAAAGAACTAGAACAACTTGAAAAATTAGCTTTAAGAGAAAAGAGAGAGGATTATTCAGGATTACAAGAGCGTATCGAAAAACTAAAATTAAAATATCAACAAATAAGAGATCAGAAAATAAGAGAACGAGTCGAGGCGCTTGGTGTAGAAACACAAGAAGGAGACGATAGAGCAAAATTACTTCAAAGAGAAAGGGAGTATACTTTAGCTAGGCAAAAAATTGAGTTTGCACTTGAAAGCTTCTACAGAAGTGCGAATAGTTTAGTTTTTCAACTTAACAAAAGATATATAACTAAACATATGTCTATCTTGAGATGCATAGACAGAAGATTCGAAACTGGAGAGATATTTATAAAATGGGATGAGACAATTGATGATGAGTGGTTAATACTAATTTATATAAAAAATAATTCACCAGATGAAGGTATAGTAATTGAAGATAAAACAAATGAAGAAAAAAATATTTCACATGAATTTAAACCAAGTGAAATTTTTAAAGCCTCAGATTTAATGGTAGATTCATTAACCCAGCTGATTGCAAAAAAAAGATCTAAGAACAATTAAATTTGTTGGTCTTTGATAATTTTTTCTATTAACTTAATATTTTCTCCACTTTTGATTAATGGATAAATAGATTTCGCTTTTCTCAAGTCATCAACTGCTTTTTCATATTCCTTTAAGCCTAAGTATATTTGCGCTCGTCCTGATAATGCTCCAAAATGTCTTGGCTCTAGATTTAAAACTTTTTCAATATCATCTAACGATTTCTCATAATCCCCTAATATAAATAGTAATGTTGCCCTCTTATTCCAACCCTCCGCCCATTTTGGGTCCTCATTAATCACGTCTGTAAATAGTTTTAATGCCATTCTATACTGCTGATGATACATGGAATAAGTTCCGTTCTCTAATTTGTTCGTCAGATAATCATTGTTTGGGTGTCTTGTCCATTTATTCCAAATTTGATCCTCTAACTTTTCTGCTTGTTGTAAATTTTTTGCGTTAAGCAATTCTTTAAACAATATATTTAAATTGTCTGAATACACATTATTTGTACTTACAAATAAAAATATAATTATAAAACTTATATGTTTTTTAATCACTGACATATACAGATACTCCTCTAGAATTAATGTCTACATCAAATTTTTTATGCAATGGTGGAAAAGCTCTTTGAGAACAATCCAGTCTATCACAAGTTCTACATGAAACCCCTACAGGTATCTCTGATTTTTTATCATTCAAATCTAAGTTTTCCGTATAAACAAAATCTCTTGCATATTTGGCTTCACATCCAAGTCCAATAGATAACATACTTTTTTTTTGTCCATATCTTCCTATACCTTTTTCAACAGTTCTTGCTATACATACATACTTTTCGCCATTAGTCATTTTACTTACTGCAGCCTGTATAACACCAGGTCTAGAAAAAGCCGAATATACATTCCATCGAGGACAAGCACCACCATAACGTGGTATTTCTATACCTGACAATGAAAATCTTTTTGAAATATTACCAGCGACATCAACTCTCAAAAAATGAAAAGGAACCCCAGGTAATTTCGGATCATTCAAGCATGTGACCCTATGTGTGACTTGTTCGAATGAAGTTGCAAAAGTATTTTGCAATAACTCTAAATCATATTTAAGTTTTTTGCATTCAGAATGAAATAATTTGTAGGGCATTAAAATTGCTGCACCACAATAGTTTAATAAAGCAACTTTTGTTAATTTTTTCGACTCTTCATTTGGATAATTAAAAGTATCAAGATAAGAATTTATTATATCACTTGCTCCCTCTTGTGCAATTTGAGCTGCAGCATGTAATTTCTTTGTTTCCAAAGATAAATAATCAGACAATAGTAACTTTCTATTTTTGTTATCATAAATTTTTGAGAATGGTTTTCCTTCCTCAGGAATTATATCTTGCACTTCAATTTTATACTCTGATTTTAAATAATCACATAAAGCAATATATCTTGTTCTATTATTTTGTTTTATTTGTTCAAAGATTTGATTTGCAAATTCCTCTAGTTTTGGAAAAAAATTTCTATTTTCTTGCAAAAAATCTGAAATTACTTCTCCAGGAAATGAGTTTTTTCTATTATCTACAATTTTTCCTGAAAGTTTTTCAATTTTGTTAACTAACTCATGATCTTTTTTTTTCAAAATGTCTCCTAATCTTATAAGAGCTTTACCAATTTTTGGATTACTATTTGCAAGATCTTTAACTTCTGGACCAACTATATCCAAATCTTCAAAAAGTTGATCATCAAGCAATTCTGAAATTGTGTTGACCATATTGATATCTGATTTATTTGTTAGATCGCTAATGTTGATGCTTAATTCCTCGCAAATTTTTAAAAGCAACTCCCCGTCAATTTTTCTCTTACCCCCCTCGATTAAAGCTAAATAACTTGGTGAAATGTTAAGTTGTGAGGCTAGTTTGTTGGCTTGCATACCTAGCTGCCTTCTAAAAGCTTTTATTTTTGGACCAATATTTAATTCTACTTGACTCATTTACTATAAGTAAACTTTGTAAATTATTATTTACAAAAAATTTATTGTATTTACTGATCTTTTAACATTTTTTGTAGATTTTGTAAATATTGTAAATTATAAAGTTTACATGGATAAAAATACTATAAAAAACATTGAAACTAGTTCTCAAACCACAAATCACCAAGAGCATCAAGAGCATAGAAGCAGAGGGGTTTATTTAAGAGATGACCACTGCGATTGGGGATCAAGTGGAATGAATGAGTTTACCGAAGAATATAGCGAAAAGTAAAAAGAGTTAGTTTTAAAGGAGAAATAATGTCAGCAGAGAAAATCTCGTACGAGTTGAAAAGATTCGCAGGAATACAAAGGGATTATAAGCCAGAAGAAGTAGAAAGGTTAAGAGGATCCATTAAAATAGAGTATTCAATGTGCAAACAGCAATCTCAAAAGCTTTGGGGATTGTTAAATACAGAGCCATATGTAAACACACTTGGGTCTTTATCGGGAAATCAAGCCGTTCAACATGCAAAAGCAGGTTTAAAAGCGATCTATTTAAGTGGTTGGCAAGTAGCAGCAGACGCAAACAGTGCTGGTGAAATGTATCCTGATCAATCTTTATATCCTTACGACAGCGCACCTAAATTAGTTGAGTCTATGAATAATTCTTTAATTAGAGCTGATCAAATTCAGCATATGGAAATAGCTGATGGAGATATGAAAAGCAGCGAAAGAACTGATTACATGTTGCCAATTATTGCAGATGGCGAAGCAGGATTTGGTGGGCCGTTAAATGTATTTGAGCTAACAAAAAAATTTATAAAAGCTGGCGCAGCCGGAGTTCATTTTGAAGACCAACTAGCTAGTGAAAAAAAATGTGGACATATGGGTGGTAAGGTACTTGTTCCTACTGGAACCATGGTCCGAAATCTAAAAGCAGCAAGATTGGCAGCTGATATTGCCGACGTTCCTCTCATTATTCTTGCAAGAACAGATGCCAACGCTGCGAAACTAATAACAAACGATTTTGATGAAAATGACAAACCGTTTTTAACAGGAGAAAGATCACCTGAAGGATTTTATTATGTAAAAGATGGTATTGATCAAGCAATCTCAAGAGGGTTAGCCTATGCACCTTACGCAGATTTAATATGGTGTGAAACTGCAACACCTAATTTAGAAGAAGCAAAAAAGTTTGCTGATGCAATACATGCAAAATTTCCTGGCAAGATGTTAGCTTATAATTGTTCTCCATCATTTAATTGGAAGAAACATTTATCTGATGATGAGATTGCAACATTTCAAACTAAAATTGGAATGATGGGGTATAAATTTCAATTTATAACTTTAGCAGGTTTCCATACGCAAAATATTGCTATTTTCGAGCTTGCAGAAAAATATAAAAAGGAAGGTATGACTGCTTACTCTAGAATACAACAAAATGAATTTGCTAGAGAAAAAGATGGATATACCAGTGTTAAACATCAACGAGAAGTTGGAACTTCTTATTTTGATGCAGTTTCCAATACAATAAGTTCCGGAAAGAGCTCCACAACAGCAATGGAAGGCTCAACAGAATCTGAGCAATTTTAATTATTCTTTAGCTTTTGAATTTGATCCCAGGCTGAATTAATAGCTCTCATTTTCTTTTTACTTTCCTCAATAACTTCCTTAGGAACTCCTTTACTTAGAAGTAAGTCAGGATGGTGTTCTTTACTTAATTTTAAATATCTTTTTCTAATATCTGTAAGATTATCATCAGGTTTGCTCTCTAATACCACATATGGATTGAGTTTATCTGATGATTTCCTACCCTCAACTATTCCATTGAACTGGGCATCACTAAGACCAAATAATTGAGAAACATGTTGTATCATTCTAAATTCTTGATCGCTTATATTTCCATCAGCTTCTGCAATATAAAATAATATATTAATAACTTCTTCCAACACATTTATATTTCCCTGATAGATCTGAGCTATTTGTTTTGCATATGGTTCGTAACCAGTGCTTTCTTCTTTAGCTTTATTAAAAATTTTTCCAACTTGATCTAATTCATGTTCTGGAATTTTGAGTTTATCTTTTACCGCTATTAATTCCTCTCTACTAACCTGACCGTCTGCTTTACTCAGTTTAGCTGATAAAACTATAAGAGCTAATGCAAAAACTTGTTGAGGTTGCGCAAAAGATTTAAATGACGATCTTGATCTTGATACTTTTCCACCAATTAAGGAACCTAATAGCATCCCAAACGGTCCTCCTAAAGAAAAACCGATCATCCCACCAATTAAACTTCCCCAGATAGACATATAAAAAAAATTTAATATAATTTAATATATTTATGTTCTCAACTTTTTTAGCTTTAACATTTTTATTTTTAATGTTTATGTGGTCGTTGGCTTGGGTAAATTATTACAATAAACTAGATAAAAGATTTGGTTCATCTTTATGGAGATGGAGTTATGATTATCCTGTGCCAGGTGATAGAGACATTTCTTTTCTTGATGATAAAAAATTTGTTATTTTGAGAAGAAAGAGAAATAGAGCAGTCACAGTTATGTATTTTATTTTATTTTTCTCTTTTTTTATATTTTTATCTTTTGTAACCCAGATTTTATACGCTATTCAACATTAGTTTAGTTGGTGTTTATTTTTTAAATACAAAAAGAACGCTACAATTTCATATCCAATATAAAATAATTGGTAAATGACTGGGAGTTTAAAAAATTTATAAAGAAACTTGTATTTTGGAATACTTTTCCAAATAAGTAAAAAAGCATCAATACCCACATAGATTTTTCCATCTTGTTCTACATGAAGTCTTCTTAGAAGCTCTTTATCAGTTTTTTTTGTTTCTAATTCAGCATTTTTATTTTTAGTTATGTCTATCCAATTCAAATTTTCTATGTTTTCTTTTTTATAAATATTAATTTCTGCTCTGCAGATTTTGCATGAATTGTTAAAAAAAACCTTCATAATTAAACTATATTTGAATATTTTATTTTTACAAATGTGCCAAATAAGCAGTTGATATATTAATAATCACTACTACATTCTTACAATGTCAAATTTCTTCAAAGAAACAGATATAGATACGTCACAAGCTGAAGCAATTGTTACTGAAACCTTAAAAAATTGTGATGATGGAGAATTATATTTAGAAAATCATAAATCTGAATCTATTGTTTTAGATGATAATAAAATAAAGAGCTCAACTTATAACTCTGATCAAGGATATGGCTTCAGAGCTGTCACAGGAGAGGTTGTTGCTTACTCTCATTCTAATGATATTTCAAAAGAGTCACTAAGAAAATCAAGCGAGAATTTAAAAGATACGTTAAAGTCAAAAAAAGGAACCTATAATCACGAAATTCCTAAAACTAATAGCAAATATTACGAAAACATTAATCCTATAGAAAGCAAGACTTTCGACTCGAAAATAGATTTGCTGAATAGTGTTAATAACTATTTAAGATCAAAAGGCTCAATTGTAAATCAAGTAACAGCAAATTTTCTAGGTGAACATAAATCAATAGAAATTATTCGTTCTGATAATCAAGTTTTGAAAGATGATAGGCCATTAGTCAGATTTAACGTTTCAGTCGTTTTAGAGAAAGATGGAAAAAAAGAAACAGGTGTTTATGGAGTTGGAGGAAGACAAAGCTATGATGACTATCTAAAAGATGGAAGCTGGAAAGATGTATGTGATGAAGCTTTTAGAATCGCAAATGTTAATTTAGAAAGCAAACCAGCACCAGCAGGAGAGATGAAAGTTGTTTTAGGCCCTGGATGGCCAGCAATTTTGATACACGAAGCAATTGGACATGGTCTTGAAGGAGATTTCAATAGAAAAAAAACTTCAGCTTTTCATAATTTAATGGGGCAGCAAGTAGCAAGTGAAGGAGTTACAATTGTAGATGATGGCACATTACATCAAAGAAGAGGAAGTCTAACGATAGATGATGAAGGAACGCCTACTGAAAATACAGTTTTAATAGAAAATGGAATTTTAAAGAACTATATGCAAGACCGTTTAAACGCTCGTTTGATGGGAACTAAGTCAACAGGTAGCGGAAGAAGAGAAAGTTATAAACATGTGGTTTTACCAAGAATGAGAAATACAATGATGTTGTCAGGTAAATATTCGCAAGATGAAATGATAAGTTCAGTTGATAAAGGTATTTTCGCTGTAAGTTTTGGGGGAGGACAAGTAGACATAACATCAGGAAAATTTGTCTTTAATTGCACAGAAGCATATGAAATCAATAATGGTAAAATAGGATCATCAATCAAAGGTGCTACATTAATTGGAGATGGACCATCAATTTTAAAAGAAGTTTCACTAGTCGGTAATGACATGAAATTAGATCCAGGTATTGGAACATGCGGGAAAGCTGGACAAGGTGTTCCAGTAGGAGTAGCTCAGCCGTCAATTCTTATAAATAAGATGACTGTTGGTGGAACAAAACTTTAATCTAAATGATAAAGGATCAGGAATTTTTAAAAGATATAGCTTCTTTTTGTATTGAAAACTCTAAAAAACTAGGAGCAACAGATGTGGGTGTAAAAGTAATTCACTCTGTATCAGAAAATGTTAGTTTTAGAAACAAAAAATTAGACGAGTCAAATAGAGCAGATAGTTTTGCTGTCAATTTAACTACTTATATAGAGAAAAAAAAATCAAGCATTAATTCATCAGATCTATCTAAATCAAACTTAGAAAAACTAATAGAACGTTGTATTGATGCTACAAAAATTACTCCATCAGATGAAAATAATTCGTTACCAGATAAAGATTTAATGTCTAAAGAGATAAGAGACCTTAATCTCTATGATGAAACACATTATCCAAATGATAAAAAGATTGAATTTTTAAAAAATGTTGAAGAAACAGCATCAACGGATGAAAAAATAGTTAATACTGAGGCTGGTTTTACCGAAAATAAAAATAATTTTATACTCGCAAACAGTAATGGTTTTTTAGGTGGATACAAAACCTCAAATTTTTCATCTTCATGCGTAGCTGTATCAAGAATTAATGGTGCAATGGAAAGAGATTATGAGTTTGGTAGCACAAGATTCTTGGAAGATATGATGGAACCAGAAGAAATTGGAAAAATAGCTGCCGACAAAGCAATAAAAAAGTTAGGACCAAAAAAAATTAAAAGTGAAAAAATTGGCGTTATATTCGATAAAAGAATTTCCAAAGGTATATTAAGTACCCTAGCAAGTGCAATTAGTGCGAGTGCTATTGCAAGAGGAACTTCTTTTTTAAAAGATCAAATCAATTCTGAAGTTTTTCCAAATTCAATTAATATCATAGATGATCCAAAAATTGAAAAAGGATTAGGCTCCCAAAACTTTGATAGCGAAGGTGTTGAAACCAATTCTTTGAAACTAGTTGAGAATGGTATTTTAAAAAATTATTTAATTGATACTTATTATGGTAAAAAGTTAAATTTAAAATCTAATGGTAGATCTGGAGGAACAACAAACTTATACTTTGAAAGCGGTACCTTAAGTTTTAAGGATTTGTTAAATTCAGAAAAAAAATTTCTATACATAACAGAGACTATAGGCCATGGAGGAAATATCATTACTGGAGATTACTCAGTTGGAGCTTCGGGATTTATGGTTGAGGATGGAGAATTGACATACCCAGTAAGTGAAATAACTATAGCTGGGAATTTTAAGGAAATGTTTAAGAATATTACTTTGGCAAATGATTTAGAGATGAAGTACTCAACAAATGCTCCTACTTTGTTGATTAATCAAATGACAGTAGCAGGAAAATAATTATTGAATTTTTTTTAGTCTATATTCCCATAGACCCATTCTCTTATAAGCCACTTTTATAATCAATGCTTTTTTTTTATCGTACCATATTTCAAAATTTAATTTTTTATCATCAGATAGATTTGGGTCAGTAGAAAATAGTCTAAAGTGTTCTACATCATATTCTTTATTATAAAGTTTAATTTTTTCTTTTCCTAAAAATTCTATGTTTTGTTTTTTTACACTTCCAGATAATGGACTTATTTGTGTCTCAGTTTGCAAAATTCTATGATTCCACCAATGACCGATTATATTTTCTCTATCCGCCTCACCCTTATATGATGATCCATCAATTATAAACCTCTCTTTTTTTTCATCAAAAATTAAATTTACATATTTTCTCTTATTGTTTTGAAATGTTTCTGAGTAGAATGAAATTAATTGGTCTCCAATATATTCTTCGGTACCTCTACTATTTATGGAGAACACTGTAACACCCAATAATTTTACATTTAAATTAGTCTTATTTTTAACAATAAATTTATTTTCTTCTTTTTTAAATGTGAAAATACTTTCTCCAATTTTTTCGTCATCTTTAAATATCTCCATTTCTATGTTTGAATAATTTTTATAGTGGTCAGTATGTGCTTGCAAAAAAAGAGGAGATAAAACTAACAATATTACTAAGAATTTTCTCATTACTTCACGTTATTTTAATTAACTTGTTTGAACTTTATATAGAATTTTTACGTTTAAAAGATAAATAGTCTAAAGAATTATGTTTTTAACCATAAAAAATATACCCTCAAAATCTTGGAGCTCAGAAAAACCTTTAAATTTTAAACCTAAATTTAGAACTTTTTTACTTTTATGTGTTGGTTTATCTTTATTTGGGTTGGGAGAGGGTCTCTTATTAGTTTCTACTACTGGTAATTCTCCATGGTCTGTTCTTGCAGAAGGTTTATCAAACATATTAAATATTTCGATCGGATTATCTACATTCATAATAAGTATTATTGTTTTAGGGTTTTGGTTTCCACTAAAACAAAAACCAGGAATAGGTACAATTCTAAATATTTTAATTATAGCAGCGATAATCGATTTGACCCTTTTTCTTTTTGATCCTCCTTTAGCTACTTCTTCAAAATATATTCTTGCTGTATTTTCTGTTTTGCTTGTCGGTCTAGGAAGTGGCATATACTTAATTGCAAATTTAGGCCCTGGTCCTAGAGATGGATTGATGACAGGTCTAACAAAAAAAACTCAACTTCCTATTGCTTTAATTCGAGCTACTTTAGAAATTTCAGCTGTTATATCTGGTTGGTATTTGGGAGGAACTGTTGGTTTGGGCACTATAATATTTGCATTTGGAATAGGCCCTGCTGTAGCTTTAGGAATTTATATTGTGGATAAAGTTACGAAGTAAATGTTTTTAGTGGACAATTAGTCGATTGTTAATACTGAATAAAAATTGTAAACATAAATCATGTCTATAAAAAATTGGATGAAAGAATCAGCGAATATACTATTTGACGATAGTAAAAATGATTTAAGAGCACTTCCCAAAACTGTTAGACTACAAATATTATTAGTTTTAAGTTTTATATGGACAACAGTATTTAGTTTATATGTATTTTCATATGCCACTTTTGCATTTGGTTGGGCAGGGACATATGTTGCTCATATAGGTTTAATATTTGCTGTTTATTATACTTTTAAACAATTTCACAGAGCTGAAGCCAAAGCTGTTAGCGTTTTTAAGACAAAAAATTTTGATCCATTTAAAATCATGACAATTGTTTTTGTTATAGTTTTTATTTTTGTTTTTTCTAAAGGTATTGAAGTATTGACAAGAACAAACTCTTACTCAATTCCATATGACGGACCTAGCAAATCAGCATTTGAAAAGTGGCTGCCATTTACCAAAAATAAATCTGAATAATAACTTTTTTAAGAAGCTTCTGATAACTTAGAGAGCTTTTTTCTCTCGTGAGGATCAAGCACAGCTTTCCTTAATCTGCAAGAATTTGGCGTAATTTCTAGTGCTTCATCAGAATTTAACATGCTCAGTTGTTCAGCAATAGACATCTTTCTTACTGGAGTTAAAACAACATTTTCATCTGTTCCTTGTGTCCTCATATTTGTAAGTTTTTTACCTTTCATGACATTTATAATCATATCACCAGGTTTAGGTGACAATCCTACAATCATACCCGAATAAACAGGATCGTTATGAGTAACAAACATTTCTCCTCTTGCCTGTAGATTATAAATTGCAAATGCTACTGCTTTTCCTTGTTCCATAGAAATTAATGCACCATTTCTTCTGCCTTCCATATCTCCCTCAAATTTTCCATAAGAATGGAATATTCTGTTTATTACCCCTGTTCCTTTAGTTAAAGTAAGAAATCTACTGGTGTACCCCATTAAACCTCTAGTTGGTGCATGAAAGATTAATCGTTTTTTATTTTTTCCAGTATCTTTAAGATCTATTAATTTTCCTTTTCTTTTATTCATCGAATCTATAACTTTAGAAGAGAACTCTTCATCAAGATCCATAGTAATTTCTTCAATAGGTTCTAATTTTTCACCATTTTCATTTTTTTGAAATAAAACTCTAGGAGGGCTTACTGTCATCTCAAATCCTTCACGTCTCATTTGTGTTAATAATATTTCTAACATTAATTCGCCTCTTCCACTTATTTTAAATGAGTCTTTGCTTTCATTTTCTGAAAAAGAAATTCCGACATTATTCTGAGCCTCTTGAACTAACCTCTCTCTAATTTGAGTACTCGTAAGTTTTTTTCCTTCTGTACCAGCTAATGGAGAACTATTTACTGTTATTTTGATAGACATTGTTGGTGGATCAATTGGGGTTGCTTGGATTGGTGTATCTACCTCAGTATCACATATGGTATCAGCAACATTTGCTTTTTCTAATCCAGCGATAACTACAATATCTCCAGCTTCGCCAACTTCTATTGGTACTTTTTTTGTCCCCTCGTATCTAAATATTTTAGTCAACCTTCCCTCATCAACTTTTTCCCCATCAAGATTGATTGCTTTAATTTGTTGGTTTGCTTTTGCAGTGCCTTGAGAAATTCTACCAACTAAACTTCTACCCAAAAAACTGTCTGCATATAAAAGAGTTGAAAGCATTGCAAAAGGCTTAGTCTTGTCAAATTCTGCTGGCTTAACATGATCTATTACTAGATCTAATAATGGGTTTAAATTCTCTCTTGGTCCATCTATTTCTTTAGATGCCCAACCAGATCTTCCACTTGCATAAATAACTGGAAAGTCTAATTGTTCCTCGTTGGCATCTAAGCTGACAAACAAGTCAAAAGTCTCATTTAAAACTTCATCGGCTCTTTGTTCAGCTTTGTCTAATTTATTAATAACTACTATTGGTTTAAGGCCTTGTTTAAGTGCTTTAGCTAATACAAATTTAGTTTGAGGCATTACCCCTTCGGCTGAATCTATTAACAATAATGCACCATCAGCCATACTAAGAACTCTTTCAACTTCTGCAGCGAAATCTCTATGTCCAGGTGTATCAATAATATTAATTCTAGAATCTTTCCAATTTATGGAAGCTGGTTTGGCAAGAATTGTAATACCTCTTTCCTTTTCAAGTTCTCCGGAGTCCATTAGTCTTTCGTCAACAATTTCATTTTCTCTAAAAGAACCACTCTGTTTCATTAAGTTATCAATCAAAGTAGTCTTGCCATGGTCAACATGAGCAATTATGGTGATGTTACGTATTGATGTTGTCATTTGCGCGTTTTATATATTAATTTTTTGATTTGAAAACAGTTAAATCTTTATATTTTTCAACAAGTTTAGAAATTACTCAAATATACTGCTAATTAATCAAAATTCTTGAGGGAATCGAAGTGCTAATAAGTTTTCTAAATGAAGACATGCTTTTAGCAAATAAATGTGAATAATTATTCATTTCATCGATTATCACATATCTTGAATAATCTTTAGCTTCATATTTTTTAATGTTACCCAATGTTGAGAATACTCTTTTTCTAAGAACTTGTGGGATTTGACTATAATCAATTTTTAAATTTTTTATCTCTCTTTTATCTGTCACCAAAACATAAAGATTAGTAATTTTTATACCTGTTTTTTCTACAATTTCTTTGTCAAAAAAATAATAAATATTTTTGAATTCTGATCTAAAAGTAGATAATACAAAATCAAGGGTTTCTACTTTATCAAGATCTACAACTGTATTATTTAGCAATATACCGTCTTTAACCATACATTTTTTTACATCTCTATAAAATTCTTTTGTAGTTAGATGTTCGGGAACCCCATCTCCAAAAAATAAATCAATAACAATAAGATCATATTTTTTTTTACATTTTTTTACAAAAGTTCTAGCATCTTCAAAAAATATGTTTGATTTTTTTTTTTTATAATTAAAATATTCTGTAGCTATACTTAAGGTCAAAGGATCGATTTCAACAACATCAACATTGTATTTTTTACTTTCAAGATAATTTGGCAGTGCACCTGCTCCAAAGCCAAGAACCAGAGCATTTCCTATTTCAGAACTCATTGATAAATTGTTTAAGACATGAATATAAGTATTCAGAGATTCTCCGTTTTTTGCAACAGTATTTTGTGTAAAACCATTTTGATAAAGAATATAATGGGTTTCTTCCTCACTGTTTTTTGGTTTGTAACCGATTACCTTAAGATTTCCATAAAAAGATGGTTTTTCATAAAGTATTAAATACTCGTTATCATTCAAATCTGTTGATTTGGTGAAATATGAAAGATAATTCTCTTTATTAATTAAAATCAAAATTAGTATTCCAAATAAGAGAATATTTAAAAATATAAATTTTTTTTTTAATTTTCTAAAAAATGAATAACCAATTAGGAAATAAATTAGTAAATTTATACTAATTAAAAACAAAGCATTTAATATAAATGAGTTAAAATTTGTAAAATTTGGAATTATAAAAAGAGCTGTAAAAATTACACCAAAGACCGATCCCAATGTGCTTATAAAAAAAACATAACCTGACTTAGAGTCGCTACTTTCGTCATTTTTTGATTTAATTATTGATATTAAAATAGGATTAAGCGCAGACATTAATACCAATGGGACAGATAATAAAACTAAGCTTCCAATAAAACTACCGATTAATAAATTTATTCCAATTAGATAAGGAAACAAAATTGGATAAATAATTGAAGAAATTAAAATAAAAAAAGAACTTAAAAAAGGGATAAAAATAAAAACATCCTCATAAAGTTCATTTTTTATTTTTGATGTTAGCCACCCGCCAAATTGATATCCAATAGCTAAAAAAATTAATGTTATTGATAATATAGAAGTCCAAATGTACAGGCTTACGCCAAAAAATGGTGTTAGTATTCTTGAAGCTAATAATTCTAAGGATAATACTACAGCTCCAGTAAAAAAAATTAGTAAAAGATATTTGTTAAAATGATTTTTTTCTGGTTTCAAAGGATATTAATAGATTAATAAATATATGTTATTTTTTTTTAACAATTACTTTGTAATTATTACCCGTAAAAGCATTTCTGAATGTAAGAGTACCATCTTCTAATTTCACCTTACCTCTCGAACCGGCTTTATTTTTGTAAGTCATTTTATTATTTTTTTTTATTTTTAATTTTCCTGGTGTTACAAGTCCTTTAGTCCCAATCCATTCATATTTACAATTGTTTTCAAATATAACACTGATTTCACCAGAGTATCCTTTCCCTTTTTTATTTCCTTTCCATTCACCTTCGAAATATTCACAATTTAATTCTTGAGCAACAGATGGTGTAAAACTCAATGATAAAAAAAATAATGAAATAAATATTCTGATTAAAAATTTCATTATAAACAATTTATGGATTTACGAGAAAACTGTATACAAAAAAAAACCCCCAATTAAGGGGGTTTTTATAATTATTAAGTTTTAGATAGACGGGATTTTTACATTCTCATACTGGTTTCTAATAATACTTGATTAACTTAACATTTTGAAAATTCCTTCATCACTCTTCATCACTATTTAAAGCAATTCAAAAGCAATTCAAAAGATAAATCTAATATTTGAGGTTTGAAGTCTAAAAATTGCCTACATTTAGAGTTATATTTTTAATTGTTAAAGTTAATTTCTAAAACTTTAAACAACTCCAAAATATGCAACAATTAGAACTGTTTGATTTCAGAAGAGATATTCTTTTTGAAAGAGATAATCAAATCGCTCGTTTTTATGATGTTCTTAGCGAAACCGAAGACACAATAAGTTATGCCGAACATATAGATCCTAAAAAAAAATTCTCTATATGTGGCATGGATTACGAAGAGTATGTTGATGTTAAAAAGAAATACTTAAAGGGTTTGACTTATGACCAAATACTAAAGTATTTAGGTAAATTTAAGAAGGAAGAAAGATTAGAAAAATATAAAATCTTACTTAAATTTAGAAACATACCTTTTGATGCTGATTTATTTACCTGGAATAGTGATTAACTAAATTAAGACTGTTTACCTGTATTTACAAGAATAACAGATTAAATTTTAATTTATTCATTAGTTTGCTACTATTAAATAATGGAAAAACAAAATCTATCTTCACTTATATGGTCTACAGCAGATGATGTTCTTAGAGGGATGTTTAAACCAAGTGAATATGGAAGAATCATTCTTCCATTTGTTGTTTTGAGAAGACTAGACTGTGTGTTAGAACCTCAAAAAGATAAAGCATTTCAACTTCACGAAAAGTACAAAAAAAAACTCAAGGATTTTACTCAAGTAATTCAAAGTCAATTAGGTCTTCCATTTTTTAATGTTTCTAAGTTTGATCTACTCAGAATTAAAAGTGATCCAAATAATGTTTACAAAAATTTTAATAACTACATTCAAGGTTATTCTAAGAATGTACTTGATATAATTGAAAATTTTCAAATAGATCCTTTAGTAACAAAATTAAATAAAAATAAGAAACTTTACCTTCTTATAGATAAGTTCACTGAGTTTGATTTGCATCCAAGTAAAATTGATAATCACAAAATGGGTTCGCTCTATGAAGAATTACTTCGTAAATTTTCAGAGATATCTAATGAAGAAAGTGGAGATCATTTTACACCCAGAGATATTGTAAAACTTTTAGTCTCTTTTGTATTTGGTGGGGATAAAAAAAATCTTCAAGGAAAAGGAAAAATACGATCTGTTTATGACTGCTGTTGTGGAACAGGTGGAATGTTAACTATTGGCAAAGAATGGATTAAAGAAAATATTAATAAAGATTTAAAAGTAGAATTATTTGGACAAGAGTTAAATGATGTTACTTATGCAATATGTAAATCAGATTTTTTAATGTCTGACGAAAATCCAGAGAATATTCAAGGTCCACTTTCCTCTTTATCAGAAGATCAATTTCCTCAGAGAAAATTTGACTATATGATAACAAACCCTCCATTTGGAGTAAGTTGGAAATCAGATGAGGATTTTGTAAAACAAGAAGCAAAAGACTCTAATGGAAGATTTTCAGTCGGAACTCCAAGAACATCTGATGGATCATTGTTATTTTTACAACACTTAATTAATAAGATGGAACCATCTGGTTCAAGAATAGGAATAGTTTTTAATGGTTCTCCGTTATTTACAGGTGATGCAGGAAGTGGAGAGTCCGAAATTCGTAAGTGGATTATTGAGAATGACTGGTTAGAATGTATAGTTTCTCTTCCAGATCGTATGTTTTTTAATACTGGTATCACAACATACATTTGGATTGTAACAAATAAGAAATCCACTGAACGTATGGACAAAGTTCAACTTATCGATGGAACTTCATTTTTCTCCCAATTAAGAAAAAATCTTGGTGCTAAAGGGAAATATATCGCTGATGAACAAATCAAACAATTATTTGAAATATATTGGAGTAATAAAGAAAATGAATTCTGCAAAATATACCCAAATAATTTTTTTGGATACACCAAGGTCACTATTGAACAACCAATAATCGAAGGTGATATTATAAAAACTGGTAAACAAGGCAATCCCAAACCAGATGCATCAAAGCGCGATAGTGAAAGGGTTCCATTATCTGAAAGTATTGATGAATATTATGATCGTGAAGTAAGACCTCACATTCCTAATTCCTGGATGGATCGATCTAAAGATAAAATTGGTTACGAAATAAATTTCACTAAATATTTTTATAAATTTATTCAACCAAAAAATCTTAAAGAAATCTCAAAAGAACTAAGGTCTCTTGATGATGATATTCAACAATTATCAAAGGAGATTCATGATGACTAATCATAAAGAACATCAAACTACCAATTCTCCATGGTTTGGAAACATACCCCCAAATTGGAAAACAAAACGATTTAAGTATCTTACCAAACCAAAAAAAGAGTTTTCTAAAAATGGAGAGGAAGAGTTACTTTCTGTTACAGAAGTAAGAGGTATCATTAAAAGAAGAGAAATTAGAAGTGATGATGAAAATCTAAGTAGGTCAGATGATTTGACTGGTTATAAACATGTAAAAAAAGGCGATTTGGTTAGTAACATAATGTTAGTATGGAAAAGAGGTTTAGGTGTTAGTTCATATAACGGAATAGTATCACCAGCATATTCTGTATTTACGTTTAGTGATGAATGTCATCCTGAGTTTTATAATTATCTTGTTCGCTCAGACGAATACATAACTGAATTTCGCAAACATTCAACTGGCATAACAATGTCTAGATTACGATTATATGATGATTCATTTGGAGCAGTGTTTGCTCATGTTCCGCCTATTAAAGAACAAAAACTCATAACCTCTTTTCTTGATAAGAAGACAGATCAAATTGATAGGTTGATAAATAAAATACAAAAAAAAATCAAAACTCTCCAAGAACAACGAATAACGTTGATTAGTAAATGTGTCACTAAAGGTCTCGATCCAAATGTTGAGATGAAAGAAAGTGGCATTGAATGGATTGGAAAGATTCCAAAAAATTGGGTTGTGACTAAATTAAAATACCTTTGTCCAAAAGGCGTTCAATATGGATTAAATATAGAATCTGAATCTTATACAGATGTTGGAATACGTTTTTTACGTATTACAGATATTAACGCTGATGGAACTCTAAAAAGAAATGATGGAGTTTTCTTGCCAGTAGAGAATGTTCCTAAGGAATATCTTATTAAAAAAAATGATATTTTATTCTCTAGAAGTGGTGGTACTGTGGGCAAATCTACAAGAATCAATTCTATACAAAATCCAATGAGTTTTGCAGGTTATCTTGTTAGATTTTCATTTGAGAATGAAGAAATTTCAAAGTTTGTTAAATGGGTATCAGAGTCTGTATTTTATTGGAGTTGGATAGATATACAAATAATTCAATCCACAATACAAAATGTAAATGGAGAAAAGTATTCTAATTTTTCATTTCCTATCCCGCCTATATCTGAAATCTCAATTATTAATAAGTTCTTATTAAAAAAGACCCTTAAAATAGATGAAATAGTAAACAAATACAAAGACAAGATAGATCTATTATTAAATTATCGCCAGTCACTTATATCTTCGGTTGTAACTGGTAAAGTACCTATAACTGAGGACATGATATGAGTGACCTAAAACCTACAGAAAAGAAGTTTGAGACTTATATTGAAAAATATTTTAATTCAATTGAATATAAATCAATTCATTATGAAAAATATGATCGTACTTTATGTTTAATTAAAGATGAAGTTTTAGATTTTATTAAAAGAACTCAAGAGGAAAAATGGGAAAAATTGAAAAATGCTTACGGTGAAGAAGTGGAGAGCAAGGTTCTTGATCGAATCTCTTCAGAAATTTCTAGAAGAGGCGTTATTGATGTTCTTCGTAATCAAGTTTCTGACCGGGCAGTTCATTTAGATCTCTGTTATTTTGAACCTAAAAGTGATTTAAATCCAGATCATTTAAGTCTATTTAAATCAAATCAATTTAGTCTAGTTCGTCAACTTCACTACTCTACAAAAAATGAAAACTCAATTGATATGAGTTTATTTTTGAATGGTATTCCAATTGTGAATATGGAATTGAAAAATCAACTAACAGGTCAAAATTATAAACACTCAGAAAATCAATATCGTTTTGATCGTGATCCAAAAGAACCTCTTTTACAGTTTAAAAGGGTTCTTGTTCATTTCTGTGTAGATAATAATCAAGTTTCAATGACTACAAATTTAAAAGGAGGAAAGACTAGATTTTTTCCATATAATAAAGATATAGAAAATCCACCTGTTGAAAATGATTACAGATCCTCTTATTTATGGAAAGAAGTTTTAAATACTAATTCACTTTTAGATATAATTGAGAATTTTGCACACGTTTCAAATGAAAAAGAGTATTACTACAATGAAGAAAGACAAACTGTTGATACAAGGAAGTTTGATGTACAAATTTTTCCTAGATACCATCAACTTGAACTAATTAGAAATCTTAAAGAACAAATTAAAAATGATGGTGCAGGTAATAACTACCTAATTCAACACACTACTGGGTCTGGCAAGTCATATTCTATTGGGTGGTTATCTCATCTTCTAACTTCTTTGTATAAATCTAAAAATGATAAGAGAAGAATTTTTGATAGCATAATTGTTGTAACAGATAGAACTAATTTAGATGATCAATTAAGAGGAACAGTTAAATCTTTATCAAAGGTAGACGGTGTAGTTTTTGGTGCAGAAAAAGGTTCAAAAGAATTAAGGGAATTTCTTGAAAAAGGTAAGGATATTATAATTACAACAATACAAAAGTTTCCTTATATTTCAGAAGATATAGTTGCATTAGGTGATAAAAAATTCGCAGTTATTATTGATGAAGTTCACTCTAGTCAAAATGGTGAACTATCAAAAGAATTAAAAAGGACTTTAACTAGAAATGAAGATGAAGAAGAAGATTTTACACTAGAGTCATACTTAGAGGAACAAATTCAAACAAGAGGAAGACAAAAACATATTTCTTTTTTTGGTTTTACAGGAACACCTAAAGAAAAAACTTTAGAAATATTTGGAACAAAACAACCTAATAACAAATTTAAACCTTTCCATGTTTATTCGATGAGACAGTCTATACACGAGGGATACACTCTTGATGTTCTACAGAATTATTCAACTTACAAAAGATATTTTAAGGTTAAAGAGGTAAAAGAAGACGCAATTGAGATTGATACAGCACAAGGCACTAAGGAAATTTTCAATTATGTAGACTCGCACAAAATTACTATTGAAAATAAAGTTAAGATAATTCTTGATCATTTTTTCAATAAATCTTCAAAAGAAATTCAGGGTAAAAGTAGGGGGATGATTGTTGTAAAAACAAGAAAACTTTGCGTTCAATATTTTAAAGAAATCAATAGACAACTTGATGAGAGAAAATCAAAATTTAAATGTCTTGTTGGTTTTTCAGGAGAAGTAATTTTAGAAAAAGGTGGTGACAAGCATACTGAAAAAAGTTTGAACTTAAGTATTGGTCATGATGGTGATGTACCTTTGGGTCTAAAAAATCCAAAATACAGATTACTTGTTGTTGCAAATAAATTTCAAACTGGATTTGATGAACCTATGCTTCAATCTATGTATATAGATAAATCTTTGAAAGATGTTCAATGTGTTCAAACATTATCTCGTTTAAATCGAACAATGTCAGGCAAGGCATCTACTTTTGTATTAGATTTCGCTAACGATCCAGAGTCTGTTAGATTTTCATTTCAAAAGTTCTATCAAGAGGTTGGTCTTGAAGAAGAAACCGATCCTAATAAACTCTATAACATTCAAACTTTAATTAATGAATTTAAAATATTTTCAAGTGAACAAGTTGAAAAGTTTTGTTCAATATTTTTTGATAAAAAAAGAGAAGAGGGCAATCTTCATCCAGTTTTAGATGAAGTTGTTGATAACTGGAATGGATTGGATGATGACGAACAAAGAGAAGATTTTAGACTGAAAGTTGCATCTTACATAAGATTATATAGTTATTTATCTCAAATAATAAATTTTTCAGATGTTGAATTAGAAAAACATTATATTTTTTATAGATACTTATCTAAAAAATTGAAACCAATAGCAAAAGAGAAAGTTAATATTGAACATTTAATTGATCTTGAATCATTAAGAATACAAAAGTTGCATGATCATATCGATCCATTAGAGACGGCAGATCATGACTATAAGGAAATTAAAACAGCACTTGGCACTTATAATCCGCCCACTAAAGACTTGCTTTCAGAAATTATTGAAACAATTAACTCAAGATATGGAATAAATCTAACTGATGAGGATAAAGTGAATATTGATACTGTTAGACAAAAAATATTTGAAGATGAAGAAATTAAAAAATATATGAATGGAGCAAATTCAGAACAAAATAAACAAGACTATTTCAAAAAACAATTTGATAATGTAATTTTGTCTCTTCTTAAAGACAGATTTGATTTCTATAAAAAACTTGATGAAAATTCAGGATTAAAAAATCTTATATTTGATAAAATTTATAGAGATTATAAAGAGAGTAAAAATAAGTAATTGTTATAGTTGCAAATGAGACTATAACATTACAAAATCCTTCATCATTCCTTCATCACTCCTTCATCACTAATGATTTTCGTTTAGATAAAAAAAAAGGGCAGTAAAAACTGCCCTTTTTGAATTTTTGTTTGAGATTAATGGGGATTACATTCCCATACCGCCCATGCCGCCCATACCACCCATTCCTCCAGGAGGCATACCAGCTCCGCCAGCATCTTTTTCTTCTGGTTTGTCTGCAATCATTGCTTCAGTTGTTACTAACAATCCAGATATAGAAGCAGCATCTTGAAGTGCTGTTCTTACAACTTTAACTGGATCAATAATACCTTCTTTAAACATATCAACATATTGCTCTGATTGTGCATCGTAACCATTGCTAGGCTTGTTTGTTTCTAATAATTTACCAACAACTACTGATCCATCAACACCTGCATTTGTCGTAATTTGTCTAATAGGTGCTTGTAAAGCGCTTTTAACAATTTCTACACCAGCTTTTTGATCATCACCTTTTACTTTTAGACTATCAAGTTCTTTTGAAGCATAAAGCAATGCACATCCACCACCAACAACAATGCCTTCTTCAACTGCTGCTCTTGTAGCGTTTAATGCGTCCTCAACTCTATCTTTTCTTTCTTTAACTTCTACTTCAGTAGCACCACCAACTTTGATTACAGCTACACCACCTGCTAGCTTAGCAAGTCTCTCTTGTAGTTTTTCTCTATCATAGTCTGATGTTGTTTCTTCTACTTGAGCTTTGATTTGAGCACATCTTGCTTCAATATCAGATTTTTTACCTGCTCCACTTACAATTGTACTATTTTCTTTATCAACTTTTACACGTTTTGCAGAACCAAGATCATTGAGTTTAACATTTTCAAGTTTAATACCTAAATCCTCAGAGATAACTTGTCCACCTGTAAGAATTGCAATATCTTCTAGCATTGCTTTTCTTCTATCTCCAAAACCAGGTGCTTTAACAGCAACAACTTTTAAACCACCTCTAAGTTTGTTAACAACAAGTGTCGCTAATGCCTCTCCTTCGACATCTTCTGAAATTATCATTAATGGTCTACCCGCTTGTACAACAGCTTCTAACAACGGAACCATCGGTTGAAGATTTGTTAATTTCTTCTCATGAAGAAGAATTAGTGGATTTTCTAACTCTGTAGTCATTTTATCACCATTAGTAATAAAATATGGAGATAAATATCCTCTATCGAATTGCATACCTTCTACTACGTCAAGTTCTGTTTCAATTCCTTTTGCTTCTTCAACAGTAATTACTCCTTCATTACCAACCTTTTGCATAGCTTTTGAAATCATTGCACCAATTTCTTTATCACCATTTGCTGAAATTGTTCCAACTTGTGCAATCTCATCGCTATCTTTTACTTTTTTAGCTGATGAAATTAATTTATTTTTTACATGATCTACAGCAGCATCAATCCCTCTTTTAACATCCATTGGGTTCATTCCTGCTGTTACATACTTACAACCTTCTTTAACAATAGCTTGAGCCAAAATTGTTGCAGTTGTTGTTCCATCACCAGCTTCATCATTGGTTTTGCTCGCAACTTCTTTTACCATTTGTGCGCCCATGTTCTCAAATTTATCATCAAGATCAATTTCTTTTGCAACTGAAACACCATCTTTAGTTGTTCTTGGCGCACCATAAGATTTGTCGATAACAACATTTCTTCCTTTTGGTCCAAGAGTAACTTTTACAGTGTTGGCAAGTATATCAACTCCCTTTAACATTGATGCTCTAGCATCTGAATCAAATTTTACTATTTTAGCCATTCTTAACTCTCCTTATTATTTATTTACCTGTTGCAATACCCATAATGTCTGACTCTTTCATTATGCTGTACTCTTTACCATCAATTTTAACTTCTGTTCCTGACCATTTACCGAATAAAACTTTATCTCCTACTTTAACGTCCATAGGTATAAGTTTTCCATCTTCAGTTTTTGCACCTCCGCCAACAGCAACAACTTTACCTTCTTGAGGTTTTTCTTGAGCTGTATCTGGAATAATTATGCCACCAGCAGTTTTTTCGCTGCTATCTAAAACTTCTATTAAAACACGGTCATGTAACGGTTTAAACTTCATACGAATTCTCCTTTAAATAAGCAGTCATATAGAGACATATTTAATAATTTTCAAGATCTTGAATAAAAATTATGGTCTAAAAAACTCAAGAATTAAGCTTATTTTTAAGCTATACCTCAAGTATGCCCCAAAACTTAGACAAAGATGGATTAAGATCTAAAATAAACAGTTACGAATTATTTTTTATCGACATATGGGGAGTGATCCACAACGGATTAGAAATTTTTGAAGATTCTATCGAAGTATTAGAAAATTTAAAAAAAAATAATAAAGAGTTTGTATTACTTACCAACGCGCCAAGACCAAATTTTACAGTTATTGATTTTTTGAAAAAAATGGGGCTCAAAAAATTTTATGAGCATGTATATACTTCTGGAGAAGCTTCATTAAAATATTTAATAGAAAATTTTCAAAATTCAAAATTTTATCACATTGGACCACCAAGAGATTTCGACTTATTTAAAAGATTTGAACAAAATAAAGTAAGCAATATTAATCAAGCTGATTATTTTATTTGTACAGGGTTGTTTGAAGATCATGAGACACAACTTGAATATTATGAAGATTTACTTGAGAAGTTTTCGAATAAAAAATTTGTGTGTACAAATCCAGACTTAATTGTTGATAGAGGTGATGTTAGAGAGTTTTGTGCTGGGTCAGTTGCAAAAATATTTGAGGAAATTGGTGGAAAAGTAATTTACTTTGGGAAACCTTATCCTCCAGTTTATAATTTATCTGCTAACATAAATGGTAAAAATGTTTTATGTATCGGAGATAATATGAACACAGATATAAAAGGAGCTAATATTCAAAATTTTGATAATTTGTTAATAATGAGTGGTATACATAAAAAAGAATTAAGTATTCATAAAATTGATAAATTAGAAAAAAAATATGGAGTGAGCGTGAATTACACTCAAACAAAATTAAAATGGTGAACAAAATTAAAATTTACAAAAATTTCAAGATTTTAAGAAAACATCAAAATGCCATGATATTAATTGGTAATTTTGATGGCTTACACTTAGGCCATCAAAGATTATTCAAAGAGGCAAAAAAATATAAAAAAAAATATAATTCAAAAATTGGAGTAGTGACTTTTGATCCAATACCAAAAATGTATTTTGATAAAAGTATTACGAATTATCGACTTTCAAATCTTAATCAAAAGAGCAGATATTTTAGTGATTATAACGTAGATTTTTTAATAAATAAAAAATTTGATAAAAAATTCTCCAAAATATCTTGTCATAATTTTATTAAAAATATTTTATACAAAAAGTTAAGTGCAGATTACATTTTTGTTAGTAATAATTTTAGATTTGGAAATAGGAGAGAGGGGGACGTAAATTTATTAAAAAGATTTCAAAAAGAGTATAATTATAAATTAATTAATCCAAAACCGTTATATAAAAAAAATAAAATTATTTCTTCAACATTAATTAGAAAATTAATTGAAAATGGTAATTTAAAAATTGCAAATCAACTTTTATCAAGAAATTGGTCAATAGAAGGTGTTGTAGAAAAGGGTAGAATGATGGGAAGAAAAATTGGCTTTCCTACATGCAACATAAATATAAAAAATTATGTAATACCAAAAGTAGGAGTTTATGCAGTCGATGTTTATATCGAAAAAAACAGAAAAAAGATCAAAGGGATAGCAAATATTGGGTATAGGCCTACTTTTAATCAAAAAAAATTATTATTAGAGGTAAATTTATTTAAATTTTCTGGAAATCTTTATAATAAAAATCTAACTATTAATTTTACAAAATTTATTAGAGGAGAAACAAAATTTAAAAATATTGATGCTTTGAAAAAACAAATAATTAAAGATATCAAAGTTGCTAAAAGATAAAATTTCATGAGCAAAGAACATATAAATTTACCTAAAACAAAATTCTCTATGAAGGCAAATTTACCAAATAAGGAGCCAAATTACATTGAATTTTGGAAGAAAATTGACCTTTACAATTTGTTAAGACAGAAAAGTAAAGGGCAAGAAAAATTTATACTTCATGATGGGCCTCCGTATGCAAATGGAAATATTCATATGGGTACCGCTTTGAATAAAATCTTGAAAGATATAATTACAAAATTTCATCAAATGGATGGTAAAGACTCAGTTTATGTTCCTGGTTGGGATTGCCATGGTTTGCCTATTGAGTGGAAAATTGAAGAACAGTACAAAAAGAATAAAAAAAATAAAAATGATGTTCCAATTATTGAATTCAGAAAAGAATGTAGAGAATTTGCTAATAAATGGATAGACGTCCACAAGGGAGAATTTACAAGACTTGGAGTAATCGGTGATTGGGAAAATTACTATTCAACAATGTCATTTGATGCTGAAGCTCAAATAGTTAGAGAACTTGGAAAATTTCTTAAAGAAGGAAGCCTTTATAGAGGTTACAAACCAGTTCTATGGTCAACTGTTGAAAAAACTGCTTTAGCTGATGCTGAGGTTGAATACATGGATCATGTTTCAGATACGATTTATGCAGCATTCAAAGTGAAAGTTACAAATTTTGATATAATTAAAGGTGCTGATGTAATAATTTGGACGACAACCCCATGGACTATTCCTGCAAATAAAGCTTTAGCTTACAATGCTGGTCTAAAATATGTTTTACTTGAAATAAACGATAACAAAAATTTTACTGATAGAAAAATAGTAATTGCAAAGGACCTCATAGAACCTTTTAAAAAAGATACCTCTATTGAAAATATAAAAGTTTTAAACGAATTTTTAGGAAAAGATTTGAAAGGAACAATTTGCAGTCATCCATTTTCTAAAATGGGATATGATTATGATATCCCAATGCTAGAGGCTAATTTTGTTACTACTGAACAAGGCACAGGTATTGTACACTGCGCTCCAAGCCATGGACCAGATGATTTCAATCTTTGTTTAAATAATAATATTAAAGCAATTGAAACAGTTGATGATGATGGAAAATATACAAATGAAATTAAACATTTTGAAGGTTTACATATTTTTAAGGCCAATAACTTAATTATTAAAAAATTAGATGAGCAAAAAAATTTAGTAACAAACGGAAAACTTACTCACTCTTATCCCCATTCTTGGAGATCAAAAGCTCCACTGGTTCATAGAGCAACTCCACAATGGTTTATTTCTATGGAAAGCCATGGATTAAGAGATAAAGCGTTAAAAGCCATCGATAATACAGATTTTTATCCTTCCAAAGGAAAAGAGAGAATAAAATCAATGATTGAAACTAGACCTGATTGGTGTGTATCAAGACAGAGAGTTTGGGGTGTGCCGCTACCGATTTTTATTTCAAAAAAAACAGGTGATGTTTTAGTTGATGATGAAGTTTTTGAAAATATTGCAAAAATTTACGAAAAAGAAGGTTCTGATTGTTGGTTTAATGAAGACTATCAGATATTTCTCGGAGATAAGTATAAAGCAGAAGATTATGAAAAATTATCAGATATAGTTGAGGTTTGGTTTGATAGTGGATCAACTCATTCTTTTGTCTTAGAAAAAAGAGATGACCTTAAATGGCCTGCATCGATGTATTTAGAGGGTTCAGATCAACATAGAGGATGGTTTCACTCTTCATTACTAGAGTCATGTGGAACAAGAGGTGTTGCTCCATTTGAAAGCATTCTTTCTCATGGTTTTGTCGTAGATGGAAAAGGTCTAAAAATGTCAAAATCAACAGGTAACGTAATTGCTCCACAAGATATACTTAAAAAATACGGAGCTGATATATTAAGAATTTGGGTTGCTTCTTCAAATTATGCTGAGGATCTTAGAATAGATTATTCAATTTTAGATCAACATGCAGAGTCTTATAGAAAAATTAGAAACACGTTTAGATATCTTTTAGGAAATATTCAAGATCAACATGAAAGTCTTGATTTTGAAAAAGTTAAGTTTGAAAACTTTGACTCACTTGAAAAATTTATGCTTCACAGAATTTATGTAATTAATGAAAATTTTAAAAATAATTTTAAAGTTTATAATTTCCATAATTTGTACAAAGAGTTACTAAATTTTTGTACAGTAGAGCTTTCTGCTTTTTATTTCGATATCAGGAAAGATACTTTATATTGTGAGACTTTAAATTCCAATAAAAGAAAGAACTGTATAACTCTTTTAAATATTATTTTACAGTGTCTCCTTAAATGGTTTGCACCAATATTATCATTTACAACTGAAGAAATTTATCAATTGGTTAAAAAAGAAGAAGACACCCAAAGCATACACTTGCAAAATTTCGTTTCAGTTCCAAATTCTTGGAACAACGAAGAAATAAGCTCAGATTGGGAATATGTAAAAAAAATTAGAGATATAGCAAATATCTCAATTGAAAACATGAGAGCTGAAAAATCAATTGGCTCAAGTTTAGAGACAATGATTGAGATAAAGTTAAATAAAGAATTTTATGATAAGGCAAAAAATATAAATTTTGCTGAAATTTGTATAACTTCATCTGCTTCTGTAATTAAAGAAGAAAATTTAAGAAATAATATTGATGTGGTTGCAAAAAAAGCTCGGGGGACAAAATGCCCAGTTTGTTGGAAAATTTTTGAGACAAGTTGTGAAAGGCATGGACATCTTAATTTAAATGGGCAATGAAAAAATAAATAAACTTCTTATTGGTTTTATATTTCTAGTTATTTGCTTTGCTTTAGATCGACTATCAAAAATTTATATTCTAAATATTTTAAATAATGATGGACAAGTTGATTTTTATATAAATCAATTTTTAAATATCTATTTAGTTTGGAATACAGGGATAGGATTTGGTTTATTTTCTTCACAAGATCAAGTTTTCTATAATGTCTTTACTACAATTATAGTTATTATAAACTTGGTAATATTGTATTTCGCTTTGATTGAATCAAAAATTAAATCATTTTTTTTAATGATAATATTAGGAGGTTCTTTAGGAAACTTATTTGACCGAGTTTATTACAGAGCTGTTCCAGACTTTATAGATTTAAATTATGCAGGATATCATTGGTTTATCTTTAATGTAGCTGACATATTTATAACAATTGGTATTATATGCCTTATTTTATCTGAATTTATATTCTATAAAAAAAAAGATGAAAAAAATTAAATTAAATTTAATCTTATTAATCGCTTTAGTGCCATTATTAACTTTTTGTGGAGGAGTTAGAGATGCACTAGAAGGTAAAAAAAGATCTGAACAAAGTGACGAATTTCTTGTAAAAAAAAAAAATCCTCTTCAAATGCCACCTGATATTAATAAATTACCCGAGCCAGGTGATGATTTAGCCATAGAAAGTCAAACAAACGATGCCGAAATTAAAGATTTACTTAAAATAAAAGAAAACAATAATACTGAAGACACAAGTAGCGGGTCAGATTTATTAAATAATATGAAAAAGAAAATCCAGTAATTAATGGAGACAAAACATATTATTTTCAAAAATTTCAATAATAAAAATAAACAATCAAATAAAAAAAAACTTAATAATTTCATAAAACTTAAAAATTTATTTGAAAAATATCCTTTACTAAAATCTTTAACAAATAATTATAATTATTCATTTCAGAAAAAAAATTTACTTAAATTCAAAAAATATGATGAGTTTAATTTAATAGGAATGGGAGGATCTATTTTAGGTGCACAAGCCATTTATGATTTTCTTAGTCATAAAATCAAAAAAAAATTTTTCTTTTATAATAACCTACAGAGCAATAGAATTGCAAAATCAAACAAAAAACGTTTAAATATAATTATATCTAAATCAGGTAATACTCTAGAAACATTATCGAATTTAAATCTGATTTTATCAAAACAGAAAAGAAACAAAAATTTAATAATCACAGAAAATAAAAATAATATCTTAAGAGCTATGGCGAATAAACTGAAATCTGATGTAATAGACCATAAAAATTATATTGGAGGTAGATATTCTGTATTATCTGAAGTCGGAATGGTTCCGGCAGAATTGATGGGTTTAAATGAAAAAAAATTTAAACGATTAAATTATCTAATAAAAAATAAAACATTTATTAATTTTTTAATTGAAAATGTTTCTTCAATTCACTCAAATATTATTAAAGGAAAAAAAAATTGCGTAATTTTAAATTATGATGAAAAATTAAATAACTTTTTGAAATGGTACCAGCAATTATCTGCTGAAAGTTTAGGAAAAAAGGGTAGAGGCTTTTTTCCTATAATCTCTACAATGCCAAAGGACAATCATAGTCTTTTACAACTTTATTTAGATGGTCCAAAAAATAACTTCTTTAGTTTTTTTTTCACTAGAGAGAGAAGTCGACTTAAATTTGATAATGCATATTTAATTAATGGATTGGAACATTTAAAAGAGAGTAGCTTAAATCAAGTATTGTACGTTCAAAAAAAGGCTACACAAAATGTATTTAAGAAGAAAAAATTATCATTTAGAAGTTTTGAAATTATTAATAAAAACGAGGAAACTTTAGGCGAACTATTTACATTTTTTATTTTAGAAACACTAATGTTAAGCTCCTTATTAAATGTAAATCCAATTAACCAACCTTCTGTTGAATTGATTAAAATAGAAACAAAAAAAATCTTAAAATAGCAATTTACCAAATATTATTTTTGATAAACCATATTTTTTTTCTCTAAGAACTTTAAAATCTTCTATAAAATTTTCTTTAAATTTCTTATTTCTATGTATTACTATTAATGTACTTTTGTGTGCAATTTTTAAGTCTAAAATTTTCCTTAATAATTTATTTATATTTTTATCTTTAAATGGTGGATCCAAATAAATTAAATTAATTTTTTCATTATCTATATTTTCTTTAGAAATTTCATATGCGTTTATTTCTTTGATGACTGAATCTTTATCAATTTCTAACTCCTTAATGTTTTTTTCTAAAATTTTCAAAGAGGGTTTATAATTTTCAAAAAAAAAAACCTTTTTTACTCCTCTAGACAAACATTCAATGCCAAAAGAACCAGAACCGGAAAATAAATCCAAAACTACGTCATTTTTGAATTTAATTTTTTCATTCTTAGAATGCTCTAAAATATTAAATATCGACTCTCTAACCATATCCTTTAAAGGTCTTGTTGTTTTATCTGTAGGATTATGAATTAATTTCCCTCTTAGTTTTCCACCAATTACTCTCATTTATCTATGACTTTATGACCTATATCTGATCTATAAAAACCATCTTCCCAATTCAATTTATTAATCTGATTGATGATTTCTTTTCTACTTGATAAATAACTATCTGAGATATTCACAAAATTTATTACCCTACCTCCAACTGCTACAATTTTGTTTCCAGAACTTTTTGTTCCAGCATGAAAAATAAAATTATCTTTAGTTGATTTGAATTCTTTTAAATTTTTAATTTCAACATTCTTATTATATTTTTCAGGATATCCTTTTGAGCATAAAGCAATGCACATACTTTTTTTATTTTTCCATTTTATTTCGTGAGTCTTTAATTTTGAATTACAACAAGCATTTATTATTTCCAACAAATCACTGTCAACCAAAGGTAATATAGTTTGGCATTCAGGATCACCCATCCTGACATTATATTCAATTAGGTATGGTTCATTACTTTTTATCATTAAGCCAGCATATAAAAAACCGACGTACTTCTCATTCATTTCACTTATAGCTTTTAAAGTTGGCTCAATTATTTTGTTTAAAATTTTATTTTCTAAATCATCATTAATTAAGCTTGAAGGTGAATAAGCTCCCATTCCTCCCGTATTTTTTCCAGTATCACCCTCACCAACTCTTTTATGGTCTTGAGCTGTATTAAAAGTTTTATAACTAATTCCATCTGAAATAATAAAAAAACTCATTTCATCTCCTTCTAGAAATTCCTCAATTAACACTTGATCTGCTTTCCCAAATTTACCGTCAAATATTTCATTAATAGCAGTTTTAGCCTCATCAACATTTTGACAAATATAAACACCTTTACCTGCAGCAAGAACATCCGCCTTTACAACAATAGGAAAATTAGATGATGATAGAAATAAAAACGAATCTTCTTTAGATTTACAAATTTTAAATTTAGCAGTTGGTATGTTAAATTTCTCACAAATTTGTTTTGTAAATATTTTTGAGCCTTCTAATTGAGCAACCTTTTTTCTAGGACCAAAAACTTTAATATTTTTTGATTCTAGAAAATCTACTAATCCATCGACTAATGGTTTTTCTGGACCAACAATCACTAATTCGATTTGTTCCTTATAGATAAAATCATATAAGTCTTGAAAATTTTCTAAATTAAGATCAATATTTAGAGATATTTCTTCAGTTCCGGCATTGCCAGGTATTGAGTATATTTTTGTTAATTTTTTTGACTTGCTTACTTGATGAACTAGAGCATGTTCTCGTCCTCCACTACCAATAATTGCAATTTTCATTTAGTAAATATATATCTTAAATATGTTAAATAAGTTAGCTAAATTAAAATACTTAGCAAATAATTTTGAGATCATTGAAGATGGTGATCATGTGATTTGTGCTATCTCACAAAAAAAAATACCACTTGAAAACTTAGCTTACTGGAATGTTGAAGAACAGGAAGCCTACTTTTCGTATGTCGAAGCCTCAATGAAAAGAGATTTATTAGACAAAAACTGATTATGTTTTCCATCTATCATGGGTCCAGATCCACTGGTCTACATTTTTTTTAATCATTTTTTCAAGTATCTTATTTAGATGTTCAGTGATCTCTTTAATTGATTTATTGTTCCCAATTTTAATTGGTTCTGAAACAAACATTTTAAAATAATTATTTTTTCTTCTCTCTATATAAATAGGCACTAGATCGCATTTATATTTTTTAATTAATTGTGCGGGTATGGTCGTAGTACTAGCTGGTTTACCAAAAAAATTAATTTTTATGCCTTCTCTTACTCTTTGGTCTATCATTAGAGCTACTGAGTTACCTTTCTTTATATTTTCAATAATCTGTCTTGTGCCTGATCTTCCTTTTTTAATTTGATTTTTGCATATAAAATTTTCTCTAATTTCTTCCATAGTTTTGTTAAGGAATACGTTATTTAGTGGTCTATAAATGGCACACAAATTTATACCAGCTTTTTCTATTTGGAGCGCCATTAATTCAAAATTATTGAAATGACCAGATATAAATACAGCTCGTCTTTTTTCTCTCTTAATTTTGTTTAGGTTTTCAAGCCCGTCTATTTCAATAAATTTATTTAATTTGCTATTTCTAAATGCTTTAAGAAAAGGATATTCAGCAAGTATTCTTCCATAATTTCCATATATTTTGCTGATAATTTTATTGTAACTTTTTTTGTCTACAATGCCAGATTGTTCCAGATTATTTTCAATTAACTTTTTTGATCTAAATATTGGGCCAAACAAGCGTCCAATAAAATCTCCCAAATTAGATCCATTTTTATAACCAATTATAATTAGTATAAAAAAAAACAATTTTATTAAAATAAATTCAATTAAATAAAAAAACTTCCTCATAATTTCTTTAATAAAAAATTTTTAAATTCTTTTTCTTTTTCAATTTTTAATCCTATTTTTAAAAATTGAATATTTTTTTTTTGTAAATTTGATAATCGATTGTAGTCTTTTTCGGTTGTTATAATTTTTAATTTATTACTCTTAGCCATATTTTTTATATTATTTATATCAGAATTTTTATATTTATAATGGTCTGGAAAAGTCATTATTTTTTTTATCTTAAAATTATATTTTTTTAATGTTTGTTGAAATTCTAAAGGATTACCTATGCCTGAAAAAACTAGAAAGTTATTTTTAAATTTAAAAGACTCAAGATTTCTAGGAGCGTATTTAGCTCTAAATATTTTTAAATTTGGATTTAATCTCTTTAGAGTTTTTTCGAAACTTTTATTATTTTTTTCACCATTAAGAAATGCAAGATCATAATTTAAAATATTCGTAATTCTTTCCCTTAATGGCCCAGCAGGCAAAACTAGCCCATTTCCAACTAGCTCTGAACTATTAAAACAAGCAATAGAAATATCATAATTTAAACTTTTATCTTGTAAACCATCATCTAATATAGCTAACTGGTATTTTTTTCTCTCAGCAATTCTCAGCGCAATATCTCTAAAACTTAAACAAATTAGATTTCCATATTTTGATAAAATATTTTGCTCATCAATTTGATCAATATATTTTTTTTTAATAAACACAGTTTTAAACTTATATTTTAACATATCATTTATTTTTAAAACTAAAGGTGTTTTTCCAGTTCCACCTAAGTAAATATTTCCAACACAGATTGTTTTTATTTTGAAATATTTTTTTGGACTTAAAGATTTAAAAAAATTAAAAATAATTGTTATCAAACTAAATGGTAAGAGTAATAATGATATGAAATTGAAACTATCCCAAAAAATGGGTCTTTTTACTTTCATTATAAATAATTTTTAATTTCTTTAACGTTATTTTCAAAAATTTTAGCACCTAAATAATTAATCTTATTAAGTTTACTATTTGATATTTTGTAATTATGATTTTTTACAAATACCTTTTCCATTTGATCAATATTTTTAATCTCTGAAGATATTTTTAAACTTTTTAATTCTTTATATATTTCTTTAAAATTATTTACTTTTTTACCATGCATCACGTAATTACCCATTCTTACAGCTTCTAATGGGTTTTGTCCTCCATGGTTTACTAAAGATCCGCCAATAAACGTTACATTTGAAAGTCTTAAAAATTTTGACATTTCCCCATATGTATTAACAATATATACGTCACAATTTTCAGACGGTTTATGTCCGCTTGATCTTTCGGCAATTGTCAGTTTTAATTTTCTAAGTTCTTGCTTTATATCCTCTGATCTATTTATGTGACGCGGAACCAATATTGTAATTAAATTCTTAAACTTTTTCTTCAATTTTAAATGTAATTTTCCAATGATTTTTTCCTCATTATAATGAGTGCTAGCTGCACAGAATATTTTTTTATTTTTAAAATATTTTTGAACATTTTTCTTCAAACTTTGTTTATCATTTTTGAAATACTTTAAATTTCCAATAAATTTAATTTTTTTAACACCCAATTTTTTTAAATAATTTTGGGTTTCTTGATTTTGAGGTAAAGCTATAGTTATTTTACTGAAAACATTCTTTGCAAAAGATGAAAAGATTTGCCATCTTTTGAAACTTTTACTCGTAATTCTAGCATTGATTAAAATAAGAGGTATTTTTTTTGAATTTATTTTTTCATACATATTCGGCCAGATTTCAGAATCTACAAATATTGCAATTTTTGGTTCCCAATAATTTAAAAATTTATTGCATATAAATCCAATATCAAATGGATAGTAAATATGAGTTGTTTTCTTTAATGGTTTCTTTGCAATTATTGATGCAGAACTTAAAGTAGATGAAGTAAGTAAAATTTTTTTTATAGCTTTGTCTTTTTCAAACTTATTTATCAAAGGGAGAATGCTCATGATTTCCCCAACACTTGCCCCATGAAACCATACAGTTGTATCAGTCTTTTTTAAATTATAATAAGCATATTTTTCTAAGATTCTTTTCCAATCTTCCTTTCCATTAATTATTCTAAAAAATAATATAAATGGTGAGATTAAAAAAAAAATAATTCCTAATATATTATACAAAAAATACATTAGTTGTTTTTTATTTGTCTCTCGTAGAAGTTTTTATAAAGCAATGAATTTTTGATTAGATCATCATGTTTCCCTGATGATTCTACAGAACCTTTATCAACAACATAAATTTTTTCTGAATTAAGAATAGTTGATAGTCTATGAGCAATAACTACTGTTGTTTTATTTTTTGTTAATTCCTCAATAGCTTTTTGTATTTTTTCTTCTGTTTCAGAGTCTAGAGATGAAGTTGCTTCGTCTAGAAGAATTATTTTGCTATCCTTTAACAAAGCTCTCGCTATCGAAAGTCTTTGCTTTTCACCACCTGATAGTTTTACTCCATTTTCCCCTATAAAAGTCTGAAATTTATTTTCTAATTTTTCTATAAAATCTGTACACATTGATATTTTTGCAGCTGTATAAATTTCTTCGTCACTTGCCTCTGGTTTGGCATATTTGATATTATTAAAAATAGTATCATCAAAAAGTGTTGTATTTTGATCAACAATAGATATTTCTTTCCTTAATGATTTAAGATTAAGGTTTTGTACTTTTTGATTATCAATTAGAATCTCCCCTGAGTCTGCATCATAAATTCTTGGTATTAAATTTAATATTGTAGATTTTCCCGATCCGCTGTGGCCTACTAAAGCTGTCATTTTTCTGCCAGCTATATCAATATTAATATCTTTAAGGACTATATTGTTAAGATTTGATTTGTAACTAAAATTAATATTTTGAAATTTTATTGATGCATTACTTATATCTAATATTTTTCCATTTTCATTTGTTGAAATTTTATTTTGTTGATCAATAATAGGTAATATTCTTTTTCCTGCCGATAGTCCTTGGCCAAAAGCAACATTAACTGTTGCTAAAGACTTTACTGGTTGATAAGCAAGCATCATAGCAGCCAAAAAAGAGAAAAAATTGTTTATACTAAGCTGGTCATTCATAATTAATTTTCCTGAGTAAAAAATTAATATTGCAATCATTATTCCAGTTACAACTTCCATTATTGGAGTGGATCTTATAAAAACAGTTGCAATTTTTATTGATTTTTCTTTTAGATCATTGACGAATTTTTCTGATCTTTCATGTTCATAATTCTCTCTCTGAAAAATTTTTATAATTTTATGATTTTTAAAAAGATCAATTAAATATTTATTTAAGTCGCCTGACTTTTCTTGTGCTTCTGTGGCAACTTTAATAATACGTTTTCCTAATTTTTTTGCAGTTATCGTAGCTATTGGAAGCATAATTAAAGCTATAAGAGAAAGCCTCCAATTTTGAAAGAACATCACAAATAACAAGCCAATAAGCGTTAAGCCATCCTTGAATAGGTTTAAAACTGCATTACTTAGCATCCCAGTTATTTGATTTACATCAAAGTTAAGATTTGAAATATATTTTCCTGAATGTTTATCTTCAATTTTTTCAGTATCAGCTTTTATGAAAGAAGATAACATATCGATTTGAATATTTTTTTTAACTTCTTCTGCAGTTTTTATCATTAAAACTTTTGCTAAATATAGAGATATGCCTTTTGTAGCAAAAGCTATTATGATTAAAAGTGGAATTATGAAAATTAAACTTTGATCTTTGTTTATAAAAATTTTTTCTATTGCAGGGTCGAGTAACCATGCTGTCGCTGATGTGGCGCCAGCAACAAAAATAGAAAACACTATAGCAAGAATTATTTTATTTAGATGTTTTGTTGTATAATCATTGTACAATCTTTTTATAATATCAATATTTTTCATTAAGTTAATTTTCCTACTAACAAAATTATTAAAATAATAAGACCCAAAAGATTGTTGCTTTTAAATTTTGCTAAGCAGTCATTCCCACTTTCAGTTTTTAATTTGAGAGATTGAAAAATTAATAAATGAGTTAAAGGCACTATTAAAGCAATATAATATAAATAATTAAAATTCATTTTATAACCAACAAGAAACAATGATATTAAAAATATAATGTAACAAAACGATATAAATTTTTTTGGGTTATTTTTAAATTTAATCGATGTTGATTTAACTCCAATTATTTCATCATCATTAATATCTTGATATCCATATATTGTGTCGTAACCTAATGTCCAAAATGTGGCTCCTAAATAAAATATAATTGGTACTATAGAAACTTCATTTTGAATGGATATCCATGCCAAAACTAGACCGTAATTAAAAGTAATACCTAAAAAAAGTTGAGGCCAGTAAGTAAATCTTTTCATTAATGGATATGTAAAAGCCATCGGCATTGAAAGAAGAGCCATATAAATGGTAAATTTATTAAAATTTATCAAAACTAAAAACGCGATTAAACATAAGATTGCAGCATATATTGCAGCATTTAATACAGAAATTTTTTCTGACGCGATTGGTCTATTTTTTGTTCTTTCGACTAGCTTATCAATTTTTCTATCACTTATATCGTTAACAATACATCCTGCTGATCTCATTAGAACAGATCCAGAAAAAAATAAAAAAGCATAAATAAAATAAGTATTTAAAGAAAGTGAAAAATCATATGAAATTGTTAAGCCCCAAACGCATGGCCAAAATAGAAGCATGAAACCAATTGGTTTATTAAGTCTTGTTAATTCAATAAAAATTTTAACCTTTTCAGACATAATTTACTTGTAAATAACAAAGCGTAGATTCATAATCAAACTGATTCGCATGAATATTGATTACACTGTTACCGCATTAATGTTTCCCGCCATTCCTCTTATTATGGCTGTCTATAGTAATAGATTTCATACATTAAGCGGTTTGATTAGAAAAATACACGACGAATATGTTTTTGAAAAGCATACTCCACCAGAGTGGAAGCAGCAGCTAATTAATTTAAATGATAGAGTAAAAAATTTAAGAATTACTATACTTTTTGCAGCATTTGGTTTTTTATTTAATATGCTTACTGTTTTTGCTCTTTATTTAGAGACATATTTTTTAGCTAGAATAATTTTCGGCTCTTGTTGTTTATCGATGATGGTATCAATAATATTTTTTATAAGAGAAATACAAATCTCGACTAGAGCGTTAAGACTTCACCTTTCAGATATGGATGATCAATTTAAGGAATAATAACTGCTGGTCCTGTTAAAACTCTATTCTCTAAATCTATATGGGCTTGTTTAGCTTCACTTAATTTGTATTTTTTAGAAACTTCAATTTTTATTTTTCCTGAGAGAACAGCATCAAAAACTAATTCAGCAGATTTTTTTAATTCATCTCTTGTAATTGTATAATGCATTATCGACGGTCTTGTAAAAAAAAGACCTTTTGTATTTATATGTTTTTTGACATCTATAGTGTGAACATAACCAGATGCATTTCCAAATGCCACCATCATTCCTCTAATTTTTAAACATTCTATTGATCCTTCAAAAGTCTTAGCTCCCACACCATCATAGACAACATCTATTCCGTTTTTACCTACTATTTTTTCAACTTCTTCAACAAAATTATGATCTGTGTAATTGATAACATGATGACACCCATTTTTTTTTGCTATTTCAACTTTTTCTTTAGATCCAACTGTTCCAATGACTTCACATCCTAAAGCATTAGCCCATTGGCACAATATTTGGCCAACACCACCAGCAGCTGCATGAAATAAAACTTTATCTCCTTTTTTAACAGCATATGATCTGTGTAATAAATATTCTGATGTTATTCCTTTTAATAAAATACAAGAAGCTATTTCATCTGAAATACCTTCGGGCACGGTAACTAACTTTTCTTCTGGCATTATTTGTTTTTCCGAGTATCCACTTATTGGAGCAGATGCATGACTTACTCGATCTCCAACTTTAAAAAGACTTACTTCTGAGCCAATTTCTTCTACTACTCCAGATGCTTCTAATCCAAGTCCACTAGGTAATTCAATCGGATACAAACCTGTTCGATGGTAAACATCAATATAATTAAGTCCAACTGACAAATTTTTAACTAGAACTTCCTTTGGACCAGGTTTACCAATTTCAATATCCTTGTATTCTAAGACTTCTGGACCTCCAAACTTTTCAAATCTTATAGCTTTCATATTTACTTTACGAAATTACCATTATGGTAATCATCAATTGCTTGAAGTATTTCTTGTTTGGTATTCATGACGAATGGGCCACCTCTTGCAATCTGTTCTCCTATCGGTTTTCCAGATATTAGTAAAAATTTAGCGTTTGATAAAGCAGTTACTTTCAAGTTTTCACCCCTAGATAATAATATTAATGTAGAGCCTTTAACGCTTTCATGTTTATTGTTTCCAATTTCTATCTCACCTTCAATTAAATATATGAATGAATTGTGTGTGGATGGAACTTGATGATTAAAAGTTTTACTTTCATTTAATTCTACATCAAAATAAATTGGATCTACATTGTGTTTTTTTATTGGACCTTCTGAATTTCTAAACTTTCCAGCAATTACTTTTATAAATTTATCTTCATCCTTATGTGTGCTCATTTTATCAGCGTCTATATAGTGGTATTCTGGTTTACTCATCTTCTCGCTGGCAGGCATATTAATCCATAATTGAAAACCATGAAGTTTTCCATCGTTCATAGCTGGCATTTCAGAATGAATTATTCCACTACCAGTTTTCATCCATTGCACATCTCCTGCAGTCATTTTCCCTTGACCACCTGTACTATCTTTATGTTCGAAACTCCCAGCTAACATGTATGTAACTGTTTCAATTCCTCTGTGTGGATGAGGAGGAAAGCCTGCAATATAATCGTCTTTATTTTCTGATCCAAATTCATCTAACATTAAAAATGGATCATAATAATTTGGTTCAACACCAATACTTCTTTTTAATTTAACTCCTGCACCATCTGATGCTGGTGTTGGATCTATAATTTTTTCTACTTCGATATTTGTCATGTTGTTCATATAGGATATATCTAAATTAAATCAAGCAATTCTGATAAATTACTTATTTGTTGGTTAGGTTCAAAATCTAATTTATCAAAAATATTATTATTTCTATTTACCCAAACTGTGTTGTATCCATAATTCCCTGCACCAGAAACATCCCATGTATTAGCACTTAAGAATAAAACTTCATTCTTTTCAATATTATATTTATTTATTGGAAGATCATATACTTTTGAATCTGGTTTAAAAATACCAGCTTCTTCTACAGAAAAAATATCATCAAAAATATCTTTTAATTGATTGCTAACTACAAGTTCATTTAAAAGGTCAGGTGTACCATTTGATAGAATTGATAATTTATAATTTGATTGTTTTAATTTTTTTAAAGCATCCCTTACTTCTGTAAATGGTGAAAGCACTTTATATAAATTTAATAGTTCTGATCTCATTGAATTATCAATATTGTAAAAATTCATAGATTTATCCAAACTATCTTCAGTGATTTGCCAAAAATCTTTGTGTCTTCTCATTAAACTTCTAAGCCAAGTATATTCAAGCTGTGTAGTTCTCCAATAATTAGCGAAACCTTCCCATTTATCTCCTAATTTTTCCTTACATTTTTCAGCTGCAGAATTAACATCAAATAGGGTGCCGTATGCATCAAATATGATTGCTTTAATTTTTTTCATAAATTAATTTAAATATAATGAGCAATATTAGAATATTTTATCCAGAAAAATTATCAATTAATTTAGAAACTAATTTAACTAAGTCTCAATCACATTATTTATTGAAAGTAATGAGGATTAAACAAGGAGAGACCTTTTCAGTTTTTAATAAATCTGGAGAATGGAAGTCAATTGTAACTGAAATTTCAAAAAGCAGCTTAAATTTTAAGGTTGTTGAACAATTAAGACAAAAAGATAAAGAGCAAGAAATCTGGCTAGCCTTCTCACCTATTAAATCAAATTATTTTAACTTTATGATACAAAAAGCAACTGAGCTTGGAGTAACAAAATTTGTACCAATTATTTCTGAAAGGACAATTGTTAGAAAAGTAAATAATGAGAGATTAAATAAAATAATTATAGAGTCGTGTGAGCAAAGTAATAGAATAAATATTCCCTCAATTGAAAAACCTCAATCATTAGATAAATTCCTGTCTAACAATTCAGATATAAATTTAATTTTTGGAGATTTAAATACGAATAATAAAAAAATTAAAATTTCTAATTCAAAACCAAATTGTCTTTTAATTGGTCCTGAAGGGGATTATTCAGCCAGTGAAATTAAAAAGATTCTAAACTTTAAAGGGTCTCAATCGATAAAACTAAGTGATAACATTTTAAGGTCTGAAACTGCGGTTATATCCGCGTTATCTGTGATCAATTATTTGCAAAATTGATAAATTGTCGCGAATTCTCTAGTATTTTTTATAATATTTTCGATCTATATAGAAAACAAATGAAGAAACTATTTTTTGTTTTTATAGCATTAATTTACTCAGTTGAGGCGTTTGCAAACCAACCAAAAAATTGGCAACTAGGTTTCCAAGAGCCTGCATCGCAAACTATGAGAGATATAGTTTGGTTTCATGACTATATGTTAGTACCTATCATAGTTGCTATAAGTGCGTTTGTTTTATTTTTAATGCTTTATGTGATGGTAAGATTTAGAGCATCGAGAAATCCTAATCCATCTAAAAGAACACATAATGTTTTAGTTGAAATTGTTTGGACATTAGTTCCTTGTTTAATCTTGATCGTGATGGCAGTTCCGTCATTTAAAGTTTTATATTCACAAGATGCAATTCCTAAAGCTGATGTAACTATCAAAGCAATTGGATATCAATGGTATTGGGGATACGAGTACCCAGATGAAAATATAATTTTTGATGCTTATATGATCGAGGAGAAGGACTTAATAGAAGGTCAGCCAAGATTGTTAGCAACAGATAATGTAGTCGTTGTTCCAGTAAATAAAGTAGTTAAAGTTTTAATTACAGCAAATGATGTGCTTCATGCATGGGCATTACCAGCATTTGGAGTTAAAAGGGATGCGATGCCAGGAAGAGTAAATGAAACTTGGTTTAAAGCTGAAAAAGTTGGGACTTATTACGGACAATGTTCAGAGTTATGTGGAATTAAACATGCTTTTATGCCAATTGAAGTTAAAGTAGTTTCAGATGAAGATTACCAAATTTGGCTTTCAGAGGCGAAAATAAAATTTGCAAAAGATGAAAATTTAAATAATAAAAAACTAGTAGCGAGTAAATAAAAATGAGTTCAGAAGCAGCACATATTCACGATCATCATACTCCAACAGGTTGGAAGAGATGGGCATATTCTACAAATCATAAAGATATTGGAACAATGTATTTAATTTTTGCAATTATTGCAGGAGTTATTGGAACAGCTTTTTCAGTTTTGATGAGAATGGAATTAATGCACCCTGGTGATGATGTTTTAGGTGGTAACTACCATCTTTATAATGTTTTGGTTACAGGTCATGGATTAATAATGATTTTCTTTATGGTCATGCCAGCGATGATTGGTGGCTTTGGAAACTGGTTTGTGCCGATAATGATTGGAGCACCAGATATGGCATTTCCAAGAATGAATAATATTTCTTTTTGGTTATTGCCTGTTGCATTTATTTTATTACTTTCATCAATTTTTGTAGATGGACCTCCAGGTGCACAAGGTGTAGGTGGTGGCTGGACGATTTATCCACCGCTATCTTCTACTGCAGGTCAACCAGGTCCAGCAATGGATTTAGCAATTTTAAGTTTACACGTCGCAGGAGCTTCTTCAATTTTAGGAGCAGTTAATTTTATTACAACTATTTTAAATATGAGAACTCCTGGAATGACTTTGCATAAGATGCCATTATTTGCATGGTCAATATTAGTTACAGCATTTTTATTATTACTTTCGTTACCAGTATTAGCGGGAGCAATTACTATGCTTCTAACAGATAGAAATTTCGGTACAGCATTTTTTGATGCACAAACAGGTGGAGACCCAACATTATTTCAGCATTTATTTTGGTTTTTTGGTCATCCAGAAGTTTACATTCTAATCTTACCAGGATTTGGAATGATCAGTCATATCGTATCTACTTTTTCAAAGAAGCCAGTTTTTGGATATTTAGGAATGGCTTATGCGATGGTAGCAATTGGAATAGTAGGATTTGTTGTTTGGGCTCACCATATGTACACAGTTGGTTTAGATACTGATACTAAAGCGTATTTCTTAGCGGCAACAATGATCATCGCTGTTCCAACAGGAATTAAAATATTTTCATGGATAGCTACAATGTGGGGAGGATCTATATCATTCAAAACTCCAATGGTTTGGGCTTTAGGATTTATATTTTTATTTACAGTTGGAGGAGTAACTGGTGTTGTTCTAGCAAACGCTGGAGTAGATACTGCATTGCATGATACTTATTATGTTGTAGCTCATTTCCACTATGTACTATCTTTAGGGGCAGTTTTTGCAATATTTGCAGGCTTCTATTATTGGTTTGGGAAAATGTCAGGGTATGAATATTCTGAGTGGATGGGTCAACTTCATTTTTGGTTAACTTTCATTGGTGTAAATTTAGTTTTCTTTCCACAACACTTCTTAGGATTAGCTGGAATGCCAAGAAGATACGCTGATTATCCAGATGCATTTGCTGATTGGAATTATATTTCTTCAATTGGTTCATATATTTCTGTAGTTGGCTTAGTGGTATTTTTCGCTAATTTAATCTACGCATTTGCAAAAAAGAAAAAAGCAGCACAAAACCCATGGGGAGAAGGGGCCACAACATTAGAGTGGACAGTTCCATCACCACCGAATTTTCATACTTTTGATGAATTGCCGAAGTTTGAAGATTATGAAGGCACTGAAAAATCTAGTAGTTAGTAACGTCTTAAGATATAAAAATTAAAATGGCTACGACGTATTCTAAAGTAAAAAAATCATATTACGAACTAGGTATTATTCCTGAATTATTAAAGTTAATGAAACCAAGAGTAATGTCTCTTGTTATTTTCACTTGTGCAGTTGGTCTGTTAACAGCTCCTACTTCAGTTTCATTTCAACAATCAGTGATTGGGATATTAATTGTAGCTTTTGGTGCTGGAGCAGCAGGAGCACTTAACATGTGGTATGAAGCTGATTTAGATAAATTAATGACTAGAACATGCTTACGTCCAATTCCAAGAGGAAAGTTGAACAGAAACCAAGCGTTATATTTTGGAACATCTCTGTCAGTTGTTTCAGTTGTGAGCTTATACTTTGTTACAAATGCTTTATCAGCATCTCTATTATTGTTTACGATATTATTTTATGTATTTGTTTATACAATTTGGTTAAAAAGAAAAACTCCACAAAATATTGTTATAGGTGGAGCGTCAGGAGCTTTACCACCAGTAATTGGATGGGCAATAGCAACAAATTCTATTTCGTTAGAATCGATTGCTTTTTTCTTAATAATTTTCTTTTGGACACCATCACACTTTTGGGCATTAAGCTTGTACAAAGCTGATGATTATAAAAAAGCAGGTATTCCAATGCTTCCAGTAACTAATGGAATTCAGGATACTAAAAAGAATATTCTAATTTACTCTTTACTAATGATACCTACAATTATTTTCCCATATTATATTGGATTTGTCGGCGAAGTATTCTTAACACTTAGCTTACTTCTTACATTTTATTATAATTTAATTTGTTTCCAGCTTTACAACTATAAAGTTGGGAAATTTAACATAAAGAAAGCTAAACATATTTTTAGCTATTCAATTATTTATTTATTTTTAATATTTGTTTTTTTCTTAGTGGATAAAGTTTTATGATAGTCAAAGATCAGAAATTAAAAAAGAAAAATTTATGGACAGCAGTTGGTTTGGTTGCATTTATAGTTTTCTTATTCATTTTCACATTATTTAATATTGGAGTATTTGAAAGACCTCTATGATTAAAAAAAATACTTTAACTCCACTAATTCTTGCAGGAATTTTTGTCTTTATGTTGGGATTGTCTTTTGCAGCTGTGCCTTTGTATGATTTATTTTGTAGAGTAACTGGCTTTGGTGGAACAACACAAATATCTAAAGAGGCTCCTAATATAGTTTTAGATAAAAAAATAAATGTAAGATTAGATACCAATGTTAACAGTGCTCTTGATTGGAATTTTGATGTTGATCAAAAAACAATGGATGTTCAGCCAGGCAAGGTATACAGAATTAAATTTGAAGTGGAAAACACAGGAGATGAAATTTCATCTGCAGTAGCTACATATAATGTCTCTCCATCATCATTTGGAGCATATTTTAATAAATTAGGCTGTTTTTGCTTTGAAAAACAAACACTAGATCCAGGGGAAAAGGCAAGTTACACCCTGGTATTTTACTTAGATCCAGAATTAGTAAATGATCCAAAAACATCTAGAGTTGAAGATGTTACTATGTCATATACTTTTTTCTCATCTGAATATTATAAAAACGAAAAAAAAGAGAGTTAAAATAAATGTCTGCATCTGGTCAAAAACATGATTATCATTTAGTTGATCCTAGTCCTTGGCCTTTAGCTACATCTATAGCAACACTAGTTACAGCTGTTGGATCTGTTTATTATTTTCACAGTAAAGTTATGTGGGCGATGGTCCTAGGTTTTTTACTTATATTTTATTGTGCCTTTATGTGGTTCAGAGACGTTGTGATAGAAGCTGAGCATAAAGGTCATCATACACCTGTTGTTCAAATTCATCACAGATATGGAATGACATTATTTATTGCTTCTGAGGTAATGTTTTTTGTTGCATGGTTTTGGGCATACTTTGATGCAAGTTTGTTTCCAAATGAATTCATGGGAAATGTATGGCCACCAAAAGATATTGAAACTTTTGATCCATGGGACATCCCACTTATAAATACTCTTGTCCTACTTTTATCTGGTACAACAGTAACTTGGGCACACCATTCTTTATTAGAGGATGATAGAAAAGGATTTATAAATGGTCTAATCTGTACAGTAATTTTAGGAGCATTTTTTACGTTATTGCAAATATACGAATACCAACACGCCACATTTAGTTTTTCAGGTCACATTTATGGAGCTACATTCTATATGGCCACAGGGTTTCATGGTTTCCACGTTTTAGTTGGGACTATTTTCTTAGCGGTTTGCTTATGGAGAGGTAAATTAGGACATTTTACTAAAGAACATCACTTTGGTTTCGAGGCTGCTGCTTGGTACTGGCACTTTGTTGACGTTGTCTGGTTGTTCTTATTTGCAGCTATTTACATTTGGGGAAGTTAATAGTTGTTGAAAAATAAGCTATCTTTTTCAATCTTTGTATACTTTTTTATTTTAGTTTTTTTGGCATTAGGTACTTGGCAAATTATAAGACTAAACTGGAAGCTTGATCTAATAAATTCAATCGACCAATCTTTAAAAAGTGATCCAGTAGAATTTAATGGAAGTAATCCAATTAACTTTAAAAAAATCAAATTTGAGGGAATATTAGATAATTCAAAAATAATTTATTTATATTCCTTAAATGAAAAAGGAGAGCCAGGATTTGACATTGTAAATCCAGTTAGTATTAACAATAAAAGCTATTTAATAAATCGGGGTTGGGTTCCAAGAGATTTTAAATCTAAAAAGTATGTTTCAAATAAAAGTAAATTTGAGGGAGTTTTAAAATTAAAAAGTAAATTTAATTATTTCAAGCCAGATAATGACGTAAATAAGAATTATTGGTTCACGCTTAAAGATGAAGATTTATTGACCTATACAGGTAAAGAATTTTCTCCATTCATTATCAACAATATTAGCAACCAAGAAGGAATTTATCCCCAGTCAAAACAAATTGGAGCCAATATTTCAAACAACCACTTAAAGTATGCTCTTACATGGTTTTCATTAGCTGTTTCCATTTTTTTAATATATTTATATTTTAGAAAAAAAAATTACTGATGGAATATATAAGCACTAGAAATAATTCAGATCATTTTTCATTTAAAAACGTATTTCTGAAAGGTTTAGCTGATGATGGAGGTCTTTTTGTACCAAAATCAATCAAACCATTTAGTAAAGATGAATTAAACAAACTAAGTAGTTTTAATTACAATGAATTAGCAGCCGAAATAATTTTCCCATTTATTGGTGATTTTATGTCAAAAGAAGAGTTAATTTCTATAGTATCAAAATCTTATTCAAATTTTAGAACAGAGGATGTTGTAAAAATATCTGATTTAGGAAATTTAAAAGTTTTAGAACTCTATCACGGCCCAACACTTGCTTTTAAAGATATTGCAATGCAATTGATAGGAAATTTTTATCAATATCATTTAGGAAATGAGCAAAAAAAAATTAATATTATTGTAGCAACTTCAGGAGATACAGGTGCAGCTGCTATTGATGCTTTAAAAGGCAAAAAGAATCTAAATGTTTTTGTATTACATCCAAATAACAGAATTTCACCAGTGCAAAGAAGACTGATGACAATCCATGAAGAAAAAAATGTTTTCAATATTGCTATTGAGGGTAACTTTGATGACTGTCAAAATTTAGTTAAAGCCATGTTTAATGATGAAAAATTTTCCAGCTCAATAAATATGTCAGGTGTTAATTCAATTAATTGGGCAAGAATTGTTGCTCAAGCTGTTTATTATTTTTATTCTTATTTTAAAATAGGCAATGGACAGTCTCTGTCTTTTTCTGTTCCTACTGGAAATTTTGGAGATATTTATGCTGGTTATTTAGCGAAGAAACTTGGTCTTCCAATTGATAAACTTATTGTAGCTACTAACAAAAATGACATCCTTCATAGAGCAATTTCTGGCGGGGATTATACTCAAAAGAAAGTTGAGGAAACAAATACTCCTAGCATGGATATCCAGATAGCAAGTAACTTTGAAAGACTTTTATATGATGTAAAAGACTGTAACTCAGAAGTTACAAAAGATGTTATGAGTAAGATAAAAAATAATACTTATCAAATTGATAATAGTGACTTAGATGAAATAAAAAAGAATTTTATATCTGAAATGTTAGATGAAAAAGAAACTATCCAAATGATAAAAGATATAAATAAAGAATATAAAGTTGTGGTTGACCCACATACTGCAGTTGGAATTGGTGCTGCAAAAAAACTTGGGTTAGAGCAAAATTGCGTTGTTTTATCTACAGCACACCCCTGTAAATTTCCAAAAGCAATTAAAGATGCAATCTCAAAAACTGAAGAATTACCAGATAGTCTTAAATATGTTTATGATAGAAAAGAAAAATTTGAGGTTATCTCAAATGATATAAATAAAGTTAAAGAATACGTAATAAACTCAATATGAAATTAAAAATAAAAGATCAAATCCCAGATATAGAAATTTTCCATCTAATAGATGGTGAACCACAAACTAGTAAAATTAGAGATATATTAGGAAAAGGTAAAGCTGTTTTATTTGGATTACCTGGCGCCTTTACTTCTACTTGTTCAAAACTGCATCTTCCTGGATATGTAGATAATGCAGATAAAATAAAAGCCAAAGGAATAGATAATATATTTTGTTTATCTGTGAATGATCCTTTTGTTATGAATGCTTGGGGAGAAGCGAATAATGCTGGAGGCAAAATTACAATGTTATCAGATCCGTATCTATTATTTACTAAAGCAATTGGCGCTGAAGTAGATAGAAATTCAAAAGGAATGGGTATTCGTTCAAATCGTTATGCGATGGTTATTCAAAACTTAGAAGTTATAAATTTACAAGTTGAAAAAGAGACAAAGCAGTGTGGCTTATCTTCAGCAGAAGGTGTTTTAGATTTATTATAATTAGTAGGGCAGTTCTGTTGCCAGGTGTACCTAAATTGTTGCAGAGGACCTTGCTAATAAATCCACTTCATTATTAAGTTTATCTGTTGAATGTGCCTTTACCCAGCTCCATTTAATTTCAAAAGTATTTGATAGATTATCTAATTCTGTCCAAAGTTCTTTATTCTTAACTTCTTTTTTATTTGCTGTTTTCCAACCATTTTTTTTCCAATTATGTATCCATTCAGTTATTCCAGATTTTACATATTTAGAGTCTGTAAATATTTGAACCTTGCTTCCTTTTGGAATTTTTTTTAATGCTTTGATAGGAGCTAGCAACTCCATTTGATTATTTGTTGTTACTTTTTTACTTCCTTTAATTTGAGTTTTCTTTCCATTATCAATAATAATTGCTGCCCAGCCACCATTTCCTGGATTTCCAATGCATGAACCATCTGTGTAGATTTTAATCATCAAGAATAATCCTTAAATGTGCTCAGATTTCTATGAAAGTTTAACTTATCTATATACTCCTTTGGATCTTTAATTTTAATGATAGCTTGTTTGGGAGTATTTAAATAATCATAAGATCTAGTCAAAAGATATCTTAAAGCTGATCCTCTACATAATGTATTTAAACTTCTTTTTTCAATTTCACTTAATTTTCTAACAGATTGGTAGCCCTTTAATAAATTCGAAGATCTTTTTCTATCTAATACAAATTTTCTATTTTTCTTTTTAAAACATAAAGCATTAATGCAGGTTGCTAATTCATAAGATAAAAAATCATTAGCTGAAAAATAAAAATCTATAAATCCATAAAATTTGCCTTTATTGAAAAAAATATTATCAATAAATAGATCGCTATGAATTATTCCATTTGGCATTTTTTTAGGCCATTTTCTTTTGATATCTTTCAAATCATCTTTCATTAAATCTTTTAAGTTTTTAGACAATTTATTAATTTTATTGTCTATTTTATTTAGAATTGATCCCCATGAATTTATCGATAGAGAATTTTTTCTATATAATTTCAATTTTTTTGAAGCTTTATGAAGAAGTGCAGCATTTTTTCCAACTATAAAACAATCCTTGTTGTTTAGTTGTTCTTTATCTTTTCCTTCCAAGAAACTGACAATACAAGCTTTTTTACTTTTTAAATTAAATAAATATTTGCCTTTTTTGTCTTTTATAGGAATTGGACATTTTACTTTTAATCTAGATAGACCAGACATAAGATTTACAAAAAACGGGAGATCTTTTTTCTGAACTCTTTTTTCATAAATAGTTAAAATGTATTTGTTTTTCTTTGTCTTCAAAAGGAAGTTGGTATTTTCAATACCTTTTTTTATACCTGAATAATTTTCTATTTTTCCAATATTATATTTCTTCTCGATAAATTTTATCTGTCTATTATTAATTTTAGTATAAACAGCCATTAATTTAATTTTCCAGGAATTTTAAAAGTTATATTTTCCTTTACGATTTCAACTTCTTCAATGTTTACTGTAAATTGATTTTTTAACTCTGCTATAAACTTTTCAACAAGTATTTCTGGCGCAGACGCACCTGATGAAATTCCAATTGTGTTACATTCTTTAATCTTATCTAATGGCACTTGACTTTCTGAGTGTATTAACTCAGCAGAATTGCATCCAGAGTTTTTAGCAACCTCAACTAATCTTACAGAGTTAGATGAATTTCTACTTCCTATTACAAAAAACATATCACATTTATCTGCTATTTCTTTCACAGCTGATTGTCTATTTGTTGTTGCATAACATATGTCGTCTTTTTTGGGCTCTTTAATATCTGGGAACTTAGATTTAAGAGCTCCAATAATATCTTTGGTATCATCTACAGAGAGTGTTGTTTGAGTTATGAAGGATAGGTGTTTTTTTGAGACATTTTCATACTTATTTGCATCCTCAATATTTTCTATTAAATCTATTGAACCTTCTGGCAATTGACCCATAGTCCCAATAACCTCTGGATGGTTTTTGTGACCTATTAATAATATATGATGTCCTTGTTTATTTAAGTTTTCTGCTTCTCTATGCACTTTAGATACTAGAGGACACGTTGCATCTACAAACATCATATTTAAATTAGAAGCTTCCTCTGGAACAGATTTTGGAACCCCATGTGCTGAGAATATAACTGGTCTAGACTTATCTTTGATTTCATCTAATTCTTCAACAAATATCGCTCCTATCTTTTTTAAACTTTCTACAACATGTTTGTTATGTACAATTTCGTGTCTCACATAAACTGGAGCACCAAATTTATCTATACTCTTTTTTACAATTTCAATTGCTCTATCAACGCCTGCACAAAATCCTCTTGGTGCAGCTAAATAAATTTTTAAATTTTTGTTACTCATTTTTTTTCTACCATGAATTCAAGTAAAATATGAGGGAAGGTCAATGAAGCCAATCCAACAAATATTATTTTAATAATACTTTCATCTATACCAAATTTTTCTGAAATAAAATAAAAAACTATTAAATACATTATTGCTGTAATTACTGTAAGTGGAATAATTTTTCGTAAAAAAATAGGAAATCCTTTCATCAAATTTTTATTTATTTCACTAATTAAACTTAGTGAGTGTCTTACAGAATGAAGAAAGCAGAAATAAATTGTGAAAGCCAATATAGGGTTAAAAAAATAGTTTAAAATAATTATTGAAAAACTATCTAAAAAAAGAATTGATCTTAAATCATTATTATTACCTCTATATATAAGAAAATTACTGAGCACTGATAATATAACTAAAGGAATTAAAAAATTATTAGCCACAATATTTTCGTCTATTGAAAAATTTAACATTTTAAAAATTTCGATTGTCTCAGTTTTGTGAAACAGTAAGGGTGCTGAAATAACTAACGATCCTTTAATGAAATAAAAAATTTCTAAAAAATTAGCATTTTTTGTTTCGATAAAGTCACTATCCTCTTTGCCAAAATGATATGCTGCAACTATTAAAAAAAGCGAAAGCAACAATATTGGACTTAAAATCCAAATTAAAATAACAAAAATAGCAATACCTATATAAGTTATATAGAACACTTCTGTATTTTTAATTTTATAAATTTTTAAAAGTTTTTTACCTTTTTCATGATCCAGCGCACCGTGAGAGATACCAATTGTAAGAATTAAAAAAAAACTAAAAATTATAAACGAATTATCTCTCAATACCTCAAAGGCAGAAAAAAAAATACAGATATTAAAAAAAATAATAGAATGAAAAAAATTTATTTTGTTGATCATTATTTAAATACAGCTTTAATAAAAATCCATTTTGGCATCTTTAATATAATGGATAAGTCCTCAAAAATATTACTTTTATTGGAGAGGAAATTTATTACTGTTTTTGACTTGCTTTTAAACATTTTGAAGAAAATATTTGGCATGATCTCTGGCTTTTCAGCTAGGACTTTCAAAAAAACATTATCTAAAAACTTATACTTACTTTTTATATTGAAAGCTCTAGTTTGGGTTATTTTATCAATGTTTTGGGTAATATATTCTGCTTGTTCTTGGATATTTAGGAAAGTATAGCCAGTACTCAAACGCGTCATACCTCCAGCAGTTCCAATATTTATCGTATTTTTGTCGTTTTGAAATTTTGGATAAAATAATGGTATAGCCCCAACTTCTTTATAATTAATTTTATATTTTTTTAATTTTAAAGTGTTTTCGATGTAATCAGTAATTTGTTTATCATAATCTTTTTCACTATCATCTTCCATTTTTGAAAGCCACGTAGTTTCGATTAATGCTGATTTTTTTGAATAGGGTAATGTATAGAAAAAATGAACACTTTTTTTTTGATCACAATCAAAGTCCATTAAATTCATTATTTGATCATCAAAAAAATCTTTTTCGGTTTCAATCTCAACACCTTGAAAGTGTTGCCATAAATTAGAATCTTTATTCTCAAGATTTGGCAGACTGTTAAATAAAATTGCGTTTTCTGTATTTACTTCGCTAATATCTTTAAAGAATTGAATATTAGGATTTTTATTGATTTTATTTAAAATTTTTTTGTAGAATAATCCACTATCAATACTTTCGTAAGGAGTTTCTTTACATTCTTTATATTCAACATTTCCTTTAAAATTGATTGTATAATCTTTCCATCTTTTTTTTACACAGTCATCAAACTTGTGAGGTACAGTTTTCCAATATGACCAAGTTTTATCTCTTTTATATTCATCTCTTTTTTCAATAATTGCTAAAGTCTTATTTTTAAGTTTATCGTGATACTCTAACTCATAAGCCAATGTTAAACCTGCACAGCCACCTCCAATAATTATGTAATCAAAATCTTTCATTATACTCGATATCTTGCATTATTATCTCATGCTCTTTTATTGTAAGTTTTTTATCTTCTTTTACAAAATATAATTTAATTAAATCACCAATAGATAGCACTGTATGTAAGACTTTTCCCAAATTGTTTACATAAATTTTTCCTGATTTATTATAATTTTCTAAGTTTCCTTTTTTTAAGATTTCATTTCCAATTTGTCTGTATACTCGTCTTGCAACCAAAATCGAAAATCTTAAAAAAAATGGAATTTTTTTAATTGATATAAAAGAATTATTATAAAATTTGTCAGCGATTTTTAGAATTCTTTTAATTTCATCAAAATTCTTTTTTATATAAAACCTATTATTGCTTTCATCTTCAATAACATCTCTTGAAATATTAGTTAATTGCATTGCAATACCTAAGTCAATCGCTCCTAAAAGTGCTGATCTTTCTTTGACATTTAAAATTTTTGCCATCATTAATCCAACTGTTCCAGCCACTCTATATGAATAAACATATAGATCTTTGTCAGTGTTGATTTCTACTTTTGATTTTATATCGGCCTCGACGCCATCGAATAAATCATCAATTATTTTTTGTGATATTCCAAATTTATTTATTAAAGCCCACATATTTTTAATTATTTGGTTATTTTCATTTTTTAATTTGAAATCTTCTTTGAAAGTATTGAAATTTTTTAATTTCGTATCAAGATCACCTTTTTCATCTGCTATATTGTCTATGTATCTGCAAAAATCGTACAAATTAGAACAATCAGAGTAGACTTGTTTTGGTAAAAAGAAACCTGCCCAATTAAAAGATTTAGCGTATATCGACAAATAATTTTGTTCATTCATTACAAAATTTTATCTAAGACCTTTGCGGATGATAGGACCCCTGGAACACCAGCTCCAGGATGAGTGCCTGCTCCAACAAAATATAAACCATCATAAACCTCAGATTTGTTATGAAATCTAAAGTATGCTGATTGAGAAAATTTTGGCTGAATTGAAAAACCAGAGCCATATTTTGTGTTTAATTCATTCTCAAAATAATCAGGAGTTAAATAAAAATCATCTACAATATTTTCTCTTAAATTTGGTAATAAATTTTTTTCCATTTTATCTATCACAAGTTTTTTTAGATTTTCACCTTCGACTGACCAGTTTATTCCTGATTTATTATTAGGAACAGGCACTAATACATAAAAGCAATCATGGTCTTTTGGTGCCATACTCGGATCTGTTGCGGTAGGCCTATGTAGGTAATAGCTTATGTCACTATTTAATTTTTTGTTTACAAATATATCATCCAAGTGTTCTTTGTACTTATCGCCAAACTTTATAGTATGATGTTCAACATTTTCATATTTTTTCTTAGTTCCAAAATAATAAACGAACAATCCCATTGAATATTCCATTCTATTTATCTTCCAATTAAATAAGGTGTTATATTTTTGATTATTTAGCATTTTTGAATAAACACCTGGAGGATCTGCATTACAAACTACGTTATCTGCTTTAATTTCCTCATCTTCACTTGTCACAACACCGATCACTCTTTTATTTTCTGTAAGCAAGTTTTTAACTTCTTTACCTTTAATAATTTTAACATCTTCTTCTAACATCAATTTCTCAAAACCTTTTATGATTTGTCCCGTTCCACCCATAGAATAATGAATTCCCCATTTTTTTTCTAAATACAAAATTAATCCATATATTGAGGTTGTAGTAAAAGGGTTCCCACCCACCAATAATGGGTGCATACTAAATAGCCTTCTTAGTTTTTCATTTTCAATAAAGCCACTAACCAAAGAATAAACAGATTTATAGCTTTTTAAACTTAGCAACGCAGGAATTTGCTTAAACATAAATGAAGGTTTATCAAATGGTACATCTGATAATTCTGAATAACCCTTATCAAATATTTTTTTTGTAAATTTAAGTAAATTTCTGTAACCCGCAACATCTTTATGATTAATTATTGCAATCTGTTCTTCCATTTTCTTTTCATCAGCAGAATAATCAAAATGGCTTCCATCTTCGAAAACAAATCTGTACCAAGTATCCAAATCTTTTATTTTTATATAATCATCTGGATTTTTATTAAAAAGTTTAAAAATTTCATAAATTAAATAAGGAGCAGTTATTACAGTTGGTCCACCATCATAAGTAAACCCATTACTTTTAAATACCCTCGCTCTTCCACCTAAATCTTTTTGTTTTTCAATTAAAGTAACTTTATGACCTTTTGCTCGAAGTCTAAGAGCTGCAGCCATACCACCAAAACCTGATCCAATTACAATGGAATTCATATTTCTTAATTTACATTATTTTTATAAAATTTAATAAACTATCTTAGTTCAAGAACTGATTTTCTTTAATTCTGTCTTTGTTTCTTCAAGATTTTTATTAAACAAGTTGTCAAGTTTAGACTTATCAACTGACGTAGTAATAATTTTTTTTACAGATTCTACAGCAATATTAATTGATGTATCTTTAATTTCTTTAATGGCATTATCCTTCATTTGAGAGATTTTAGTTTCTGCTAGACTTTTCTTGAGTTCAGCTGATTTATGAAATTTATCATTCATTTCAATTACAAATCTTTCAGTTTCATCTTTTGACTGCTGCATAATCTTTTCACTCTCAATTTTTGCAGTATCTAGCTTCTTTTGCGCCTCATCCAATAGTCTTTTAGATTCAGCTCGTAGTTTTTCACTTTCATCAATTTCATTTTTGATATCAGTAATCATTTTGCTTAATAAATTATTAATATTTTGCGGAACTTTTAAATAAATTAGCGCTCCAAAAAATATTACAAAAGATACTGCTACCCAAAAAGTTGCATCAAATGCCATTATGTTTTTCCATTTCTTTCTTAGAAAGATCTTCGACTATGGCTGAAAGACTACTTTTATTTATATCTTCACCAATTAATTGTTTAACTAGATCGGAGGATGTCTCAATTGCAATTTTAGTAACTTTCTCTTGAGAAGTTTTTTTTAATTGGTCTATTTCTTCTTCAGCTTTTATTATTTCTTTTTCAATATCTTTTTCTAAAGATAACCTTTTATTATTTATATCATCCAAAACTTTTTGTCTTTCAGTATTAAAGAAGTTTTTCGCTTCGACTTTTGTATCATTGATAATTTTATCAAATTCTTTAACTTTTTTTTCAGTATCTTCCCGTTGCTTGTCTGCAGTTTCGATATTCTCTAAGATTTGTGATTTTCTAGTTTCAAGATTGTTACTAATCTTTGGTAGTATGAACTTAGATAAAATTATAAACAATAATCCAAAGGTAAGTACTAACCAAAAAATTTGAGATATCCAAAACTCGGGATTAAGCTGGGGCATACCTCCACTCTCAGCGCTTTGAGCGCTATAAGTAAAGATAAGACTTAAAGCTAGAAATTGAAAAATTATCTTTTTTAACATTAATTAAAACGCGAAAAGAATAATTAATGCAACAACTAATCCAAATAAACCAGTCGCTTCCGCTAATGCAAAGCCTAATAGCAAGTTTGGAAACTGCTTTTGAGCTGCAGATGGATTTCTCATTGCACCTGAAAGATAATTTCCAAAAATTATCCCAATTCCAACTCCTGCACCTGCAAGTGCAATTGCTGCTAGTCCTGCTCCTATCATTTTTGCTGCTTCTAATTCCATTATATCCTCCTTATGTTAATTAATGGTGTAAATTTAATGCATCATTCAAATAGATACATGTTAAAATTGCAAATACATATGCTTGAAGAAAAGCAACTAATATCTCCAAACCTGTTAATGCAACTGAAAAACCTAGTGGTAGCCAACCTCCAACAATACCTAAGCTAACTACGAAACCTCCAAAAACTTTCATCATTGTATGGCCTGCCATCATATTTGCAAACAATCTAACTGATAAACTAATTGGCCTACTTAAGTATGAAATTATTTCTATAACAACTATTAATGGCAATAAAACCATTGGTACTCCACTTGGTACAAAAAGTTTTAGATATCCAAGTCCATGTTTAATAAATCCAATTATTGTTACTCCTATAAATATAAATGCAGCTAATACAAAAGTTACAATGATGTGGCTAGTGACAGTAAAAGAGTATGGTATCATCCCAAACATGTTACAAAATAAAACAAACATGAATAAAGAAAATATGAAAGAAAAGTAAGGCTTAGCTTTTGATCCAGCTGTATCACTTATCATTTTTGAAATAAAAGAGTAACTGAGTTCTGCAAGTAATTGAATTTTATTTGGTATAATCGATCTCTTTGTACCCAAATTAAAGATAATTAATATTGCTAATGAACTTATGACCATAAACAAACTCGCGTTTGTGAATGAAATATCTATGTTATTTATTTTAATTTCTGGACCAATTCGGTACACGTTGAATTGGTACATTGGGTTTGCTGCCATTTGCCTACTATTTTTGCATTTTTTTTGCTGATCTAATAACGTTCATAATCCCAGCTATTACACCAATAAAAAAAAATATTAAAATTAACCATGGTTTAGTACCAAACCAATTGTCTAAAATAAACCCAATAATTGTCCCAACAGCTACTGCAGATACCAATTCTGTGCTCATTTTGAAGGCTGACCCCATACTGGAGCCTTTATTTCCCTCTTCAGATTTTTTGTCTTTATCGGTTTTATTTTTTGCAATTTTTAGGCGAGTTTTAAACTGGTCTTCATCCATTACTAAGCAACCATACTCTCTGCTTTTTGAAGATCTACAGCAACGAGTTGGCTAATTCCTTTTTCTGGCATTGTCACGCCATATAGTCTGTCCATTTTAGACATGGTTAGAGCGTGGTGAGTTACAATAATAAATCTTGTTGATGTAATTTTAGTTAGTTCGGTCAAAAGATTGCAAAATCTTGTTACATTTGCATCATCGAGAGGTGCGTCTACTTCATCTAGAACGCATATCGGAGCTGGATTAGTCAGAAATACTGCAAAGATTAAAGATAAAGCTGTCAGGGCTTGTTCACCTCCAGATAATAAAGTTATTGATTGTAATCTTTTTCCTGGAGGACTCACTAACATTTCTAATCCTGCATCTAAAGGATCATCAGAGTCTACCAGTTCTAGCTTCGCGCTACCTCCATTAAATAGTTTGGTATAAACTTCATTGAACTTTCTATTTACTTTTTCAAAAGCATCTAGAAGTCTTTCCCTACCTTTCTGATTGAGTTCAGTAATACTTTCTTTTAATTTTATAATTGCAGTTACTAAATCTTGTCTATCTTTTTCCATTTTCTTAATTTCATCTTCATATTTTGAAGTTTCTTCATCTGCTCTTAAGTTTACTGAGCCTAATTTTTCTCTTTCCCTTTTTCTTTCATCAAGCAATTCCTCTTGTGTTACTGTATCTGGATATTCAGATACATCTTTTAAATTTGAAAAATTTAGTATCTCTTCTTCTTTTAAATTAAGTTCTGTTGATACTCTTTCTAACAAATCATTTCTTCTTTTATTCAAACCATCAATTGTTGCCCCAGAGCTTGCTTTTCGCTCTCTTATTTCAATAGACTCTTCCTTTGTTGTATTAAGATTCCTTCTTAATTCGTTAATCTCTTTATCTAGCTCATCTATTAATATTTCATTATCGCTTTTTTCTTTTTCAGAAATTCTTAAATTTTCCGATATTTGTCCTTTTCTTTCAGCTTGTGTTTGAGGTTGCTTTTCTAGGCCATCTAATTTTTTTTGTTGAGTATCTTTTCTACTATTCAATTCATTAATCATTTTTTCGGAATTTACCAATAAGTTTTTCCAACTTTCTATTTCTTGATCAATTATTTTAATTCTTTCGCTTCTTTTGATGGATTCTTTTTTAATATTTTGATTTGTACTAAATGCTTCAGCATATTCTTCCTGTAGACTTTTGATTTCTTCGTTTTTCTTAGTTACTGTTATCGCCAAATCGTTATCATGCATTTCATTAATTTTCATCTTTAAAAATGAAAGATTTATTTTGCACTCATCTATTAAATTAGTTGCACCATTGATATTGTTCTCTGAAAGCATTTCTTTTGCTTTTTCTAATTGATCACTTGCTAAATCGATAGTTTCTGAGTTCTTTTTTAGAGTATCAAGGTTTAAATTTTCTAGTATTCTTTCTAATTTATCCTGTTCATCTTTTAATTTGCTTTTTGCATTTACAAGATCTAAACCAGACAATTTTTCAGTTTCATAATATTTTGAATCGACTGTAATTAAATTTTCTTTTTCTTCTCTAAGTCTTTTTTCATTAGAGTTTGCATCAATGATTATACTTTTTTCTCTAACAATATCGTCGTCTATTACACTTAAAGCCTTTCTAATTGATTGTATTTCATCATTAACCCTGTCTTTCTCTTCATCTAAACTTTTTAACTCTAAATTTAATCTTTGTATTTTTGATAAGTTTTCTTGATTTTTTTCTCTTATAGGATTTACATTCTTATTCTTTTCAATAATCTTCATGCTTAAATTCTCTAATTTATCATTGAAGGACTTAACTTGATCATCAGCCTCATTGTTGATCTCATTCTCTACTTTAATTTCATTATCAATTTCTAAAAGACGTAAATAATATAAACCTGCCTCAACTTTTTTTATTTCTTCTGAAATAGATTTGTATTTCGCAGCCTCTTCAGCTTGCTTTTGCAAATTTGCTAACTGTCTTTCCTGTTGTCTTCTTAATTCATCTGCCCTTTTTAAATTATTTTCAGCCGCACCTAATCTTAGTTCTGCTTCGTGTCTTCTAACGTGTAGACCTGCTATACCAGCTGCCTCTTCTAAGATAGCTCTTCGATCAGAAGGTTTTGCTGTGACCAATGCTCCGATTCTACCTTGACTAATAATCGAAGGTGAATGAGCACCTGTTGATAAGTCTGCAAAAAACATCTGAGCATCTTTTGCTCTAACTTCTTTGCCATTTATATAAAATTTTGAGCCTTTATCTTTTTCTATTTTTCTTCTTATTTCAATTTCATCGAGCTCATTATATTGTAGAGGACCATCCTTGTTGTCATTTGACAAGCTAACTAAAACTTCTGCAATATTTTTTGATGGTTTGTTTGATGTTCCAGAAAATATAACATCTTCCATTCCTGAACCTCTCATACTTTTTGCTGATGTCTCACCCATACACCATCGCAACGACTCTACTATATTTGATTTGCCACAACCGTTTGGGCCAACTATCCCAGTTAAACCTTCTTCGATCAGGAAATTTGTTTTTTCAGCAAAAGACTTAAATCCATTTAGTTGGATTTTTTTAAATTCCATTCACTGACTTATATCAGTTTTTCAATGTATTTTTTTAATTTTTTGTAGTTTGAGTGATTTTCAAACTTTTTTCCATTAATTATGACTGTAGGAGTAGCATTCACTTTATACTTTTTAACACCTTCGATTCGGTCTTCTAAAATGTGATCCTCTATCTTTTTATCAGCCAAGCACTTATCAAAATCAAGATTATATTCAGTATTATCAATAAATTTTTTCATTGCTTGATTTGCTTCTAATTCATTTTTTCCCTTGATCCACTTATCTTGATTTAAATAAAGGTGATGCAAAATTTCATGCTCACCATCATTTCTACAATGTGCTAATTTAGTTGCATTAAATGCAATGATATCTAATGGGAAGCTTTTAAATTCTATTGAAATCAATCCTTTATCAATAAAATCTTCTTTTAATTTAGGATATATATTTTTGTGAAAATTTGCACAATGACTACAAGTTAAAGATTCAAAAACCATTAACTTAACTTTAGAGTCTGCACTTCCAACTAAAATTGGTTTAACTTCAGAATTAGCATTAATGAAATTAAAAAAAATTAAAATTGAGACAAGAATTATTTTTTTCATTTTATTTTAAAATGTTTACTTAGCTCTAACAGTGAGTTTTTTATTTTGTCATTTTTAATATTATTTATGCTCTTTATATGTTTATTTTTTGTCGCATTAATAGTGGTATTTTTATGGCTTTCTTCAACTTTTCCATCAAATGTATTCAATTTAATGTCATCTAAAACATGATAGCCAAAAAAAACATTAATTTTTTTTATTATTTCTTTTTTAGAATACTCAACGTCAATTTCATTTCCCCTCTTTACTAAAATATTTAAACGACTGCCCGATAACTTGTTTGAACTTTTATATGACTTAGGAAAACTTACTTTAAATAAATCTTTACCTACTAAATATTTCCAATTATCTAAAGTTTCATTATAAATTTTACCTTTTTTACTAATTATTCTTTTTGCTTCTGTGGGTAAAGTATCTTTAAAAGATCTTAAACCTTGAATGGAGTTATATCTCTGCTTAGTATTATATTTTTGACTCATATGAATAATAAAAACATACCAAATAAAATTCTACTTTGGTACGATAATAATAAAAGAATTTTACCTTGGAGAAAAAAAGTTTCTCAGAGGCAAAAAGAATATTTTACGTTTGTTAGTGAATTTATGTTACAGCAAACTCAAGTAAAAACTGTTATTCCTTATTTTAAAAAATTTGTAAAACAAATTCCAACCTTTCAATCATTGGCAAATGTCGACGAAAAGATCTTAATGAAACATTGGGAAGGTCTTGGTTATTATTCAAGAGCAAGAAATCTAAAAAAAAGTGCAATTATAATTGTTAGAGATTTCCATGGTAAATTGCCAAAATCTTATGAAAAGTTAATACAATTACCAGGGGTAGGTGAATATACATCCAAAGCAATAATGTCTATAGCATTTAACCTTAAAACCATTCCTTTAGATGGAAATGTAGAGAGAATTCTTAAAAGAACTCTATATTTAAAAAAGCAGAATGAAATATCTAAAGATTTTTTAAAAACAAAAATTAATTTTTTTGGACTGTCCAATCGCGCTAGTGATTACTCCCAAGCAATCATGGAGATAGGTGCTTTAATATGTAAACCAAAAAATCCAAGTTGTAAGGAATGTCCTTTAAATAAAAATTGTATATCTCTAAAAAAAAATGACTTTGAATTGACTAAATTTAATAAAGAAATAAAAACTAAATATTTCGAAGCGACTATTTACAAAAAACATAATAACTACTTATTAGTCAAAAATGATAAATTTAAATTTTTAAAAAATATGCCAATTTTTCCAATGACTGAAGTTCGAGAAAGTAAGTATAATTATTCAAATAATAAAAAAATTAATATAAAATTATCTAATATGGAAATGAAAATTTTGTTAAATAACTCGAAAAGACCTCCAAAGATTAAAAATAAAATATTGATTAAAAAAGATAAATTAAGCTCAGAAATAATTCCATCATTTACTAAAAAAATATTTTATACCATCTCAAAATCTGAATGAAAAAAGTTGCAATTGTAGGAGCTGGCATATCTGGTTTGTATCTTGCAAATGAATTAAACAAAAATACTGAAATAGACTATAAAATCTTTGAAAAAAAAGATTATCTTAATTTAAATGAAGGTTACGGCATTCAACTTTCAGTTAATAGTATTAATTTGTTAAATAAAGTAGGATTTAAAAATATTTCAGCATCAGATGTTTATTATCCAACAAAAGTTAATTTTTTCCAGGCTAAAAATATTAAAAAGATTTGTGAAATTGATTTAAAGCAATTCAATAATGTAAACGACCGTTACACAACACTTAAAAGATCAACATTAATAAAGTTTTTAATTGGCAATATACCTGAAGAAAAAATTCATTTTAATGCCGATATTCAAAATATCGAATATAATGAAAAAATAAAGATTTCTTGGAATAATAAGAATGAAAGTTTCGATTATATAGTAATTGCAGACGGTGTTTTTTCTAAATTAAAATCCCAAATATCAAACAATCATTTAAACCCAATTTTTAATGGGAACATTGCTTTAAGGGCGAATTTAAAACAACATGAAAAAGATAATATTTCTGTTTATATGGGGTCAAATTTTCACTATGTAACTTATCCTGTAAATCAAAAATTCGAATATAATTTCGTTGCTATAATCAAAAAGAAACTAACTACTAAAGAAATTGAAAATAAAAATATTCTTAATTCAGAAACATTTATAAAATCTTTAAAAGACTTTATTTCACAAAATTCTATTATAAATTTGGAAAGTTTAGCAAATATAAAGTGTTTTCCTGTATTTGTAAGCACTGAATTACCCACATTAAAATATCAAAATACTTATTTGAGTGGTGATGCTTTATTTGCTTTTCCACCTTCTTTTGCACAAGGCGCTTCTCAAAGTATTGAAACAGCAAATGGTATTTTAGAAAATATTACAAATTCAAATAGTATTTATAAAGATAAGATAAGTAAAATATTACTAGTAAATAAAAGATCAAAATTAAACCATTTTGCCTTCCATTTAAATAATCCAATAATAATATTAATTAGAAATGTTGTTTTGAAATTTTTATCAAAAAATAAAAAATTTCTAGAGAGTTATCTTGGAAAAATTTATAGAAATTAAGTAGTTGGCCTTAGTCTTTGCCTCAAATCATCAATTGGTTTGAATGAATTACCTGATTTATAATACCAAAAAGTCCAACCGTTACAGCTCTCAGCACCTAATATTTGTGCAGCAACTTTATGAATTGATCCTTCTGATTTCCGATATTTTATACTACCATCAATCATAATTTTTGCATTGATTTGTTTTTTTTGATCAAAAATTTCAGTACCAGGTTTAATAATTCCTAATTCAACCAAAGATCCAAATGGCACTCTTGGTTTGGATCTATTATTTTTTATAGTATCTAAATATTCATCTTCTATAATTTTTGTATTTTTAATTCTTTTACTTGCAGCTTCAAAATAATTTTTTTCTTTTTCTATCCCAAAATAATTTCTACCTAACTTTTTTGAAACTACAGCAGTTGTTCCTGTACCGAGAAACGGGTCCAATATTAAATCGCCTTTATTAGACGATGCTAATATAATTCTGTGCAATAAAGACTCTGGCTTTTGCGTTGAGTGAACTTTATTACCATTATTTTTAAGTCTTTCTTTTCCATTACATATAGGTAAATTCCATGTAGATCTCATCTGTAGATCATCGTTTAAACATTTAAGTGATTGATAATTAAAAGTATATTTTGAGCCTTCACTTTTTGATGCCCATATAAGTGTTTCGTGTGCATTCGTAAAACGTGTTCCTCTAAAATTTGGCATAGGGTTATTTTTGTTCCAAATCACATCATTTAGTATCCAAAAACCTAAATCTTGCATTTTTGAACCAACTCTAAAAATATTATGATAACTTCCTATGACCCATAAAGATCCATTTTTTTTTAAAATTCTTTTACATTCTTTAAGCCATTGAACTGAAAACTCATCATAACTTTTAAAACTATCAAATTTATCCCACGCATCGTCTACAGCATCGACTTTAGATCTATCAGGCCGACTTAATTCTTTTTTCAGTTGAAGGTTGTAAGGTGGATCTGCAAATATCAGATCAAAACTTTCAGCCGGAATTTTTTTTAATTCCTTAATACTATCTCCATTAATAATTTTATTTTTTATGTCTGAAATGATCATTTTATATTTTTGAATTAGACTCCAGTCAGGAGTCTACGTCAACCTGTGATTGAATTTATTGATTGATAATTGTTATGATAATTATTTAAGACTCAATATCTTGTGTATTGGTTGGAAGGTTTTTCTATGAAATCTAGTCACTCCAAATTTTTTAATAGCTTTAATATGATCCTTAGTTCCATAACCTGCATTATTATCCCAGCCATATTTTTTAAAAGAAAAAGACATCTTTTTCATTAGCTTATCTCTTTCAACTTTAGCAATAATCGATGCGGCTGAAATTTCAGGAATTTTTTCATCACCTTTTACAATAGTTTTAATCACATAATTTTTTAAGTCTGGTGGTTTATTGCCATCTATTAAAACTTTTTTAGGTTTCAATTTGAGTTTCTTAATTGCTCTTTTCATTGAAAGTAGGCTAGCATTTAAAATATTAATTTTTTCAATTTCCTTTATTGATGCAGTTCCCAACGCCCAAACCGAATTTTTTTTTATATATTTAGCTAAAGTTTCCCTCTTAATTTTGTTAAGTTTTTTTGAATCTTTAAGAATTTTTCTATTAATTTCTTTATTTAATATAACAGCAGCTGCATAAACTGGTCCTACAAGGCTCCCTCTTCCAACTTCATCAACCCCAGCAATAATTTTTTTCATATAAAATATTATTAAAAATTTAAATCTCTAAACCAGTTTCATCTATTTTTTTTCTAATTTCTTTAAGATCGGCCCAAGAATATTTTTTTTGCTCTGCTTGTCTTAGTAGATATGCTGGATGAAAAGTTATCATTGTTAAATATGTTTTATTATTAATTATTACTTCCTTCCATTTTCCTCTTTCTTTAGAGATTTTAATTTTATTTCCGAAGAGCGCTTCCATTGCTGTGCTTCCCATTAAAATAAGTATTTCTGGATTTATAATCGAAATATGTTTTCTTAAATATTCAGAGTATCTATTTATTTCTGATATTTCAGGCTTTCTGTTATTTGGAGGCCTATAATTTACAACATTAGTAATATAAACGTTAGTTCTATCTAAATTAATAGCTTTCAACATTTTATTTAAAAGCATTCCTGCATCACCAACAAAAGGTTTTCCTAATTCATCTTCTTTTTGTCCAGGTCCTTCACCTACAATCATTATTTTTGAAGATGAATTTCCATCACTGAAAACAAGATTTTTTGCACTATTTTTTAGTTCACAATCTTCAATCTTTTCTATTTCAACTCTAAGTTTTGCTAATTCTTCAGATTTTTCGTCATTAGAAGCAATTTTTTTAAATCTATTTATTGGCTCATTGCTAAATTCATACTCAATACCTAGTTCGTTTATTAAATCATTATCAAATATGTCTTTTTGATTTTTTTCATTTAAAGTCATAAAGTAAAAAATGTTCTTAAAAATTTTTTGTTTTATAATATTTATTCTATACCAAACAAATCTCTATTCAAAAGCAGCGAATGAAAAAGAATTCAACCAGAAGTATCTATCAAATTATCTTTCAGCATTATTATCATTTGATAACCAGAAAAATAACGATGCTCTTAAGTTTTTTGAAAATTCAAAAATATTAATTCAATCACATGATAGTTTTTTGCAAGAATATGTATTTTCTTTACTTTTGGATGGACAGGTTAAAAAAGCAATTAAACAAGTAAAATATTCTAATACCTCAATAGGAGGAGATTTTTTTGAAGGAAATTTATTATTAATTTTAGATAGCATTAACAAGAAAAAGTTTAAACAAGCAGCTTTGAAGTTAAAAAAATTGGAAAAGTTCAAAGAGGACGACTCATACAAATTTATAATTTATTCTAGCTTAAAAAGTTACATTGATCTTTTTATATATAAAAAATCTGACATTGTTGAGCAATTTGGAAAATTAGATTTGATAAACATGGCTTTTCAAAATTGTTATTTGAATTCAAAAAAAACTGAGCCTTATTTTTTAAATTTAATTAACGATCCTCAAAGTGATTACTCTAGATATACTTTTTTTTATTTGAGTAACGAAGTGTCTAATAATGACTTTGCAACAGTTGATAATTTTGCAGATACAATAGATCCTTTAAGAAGTAGTTTGCTTATTTCTCAAGTAAAAAAATGGATAGATGAAAAAAAATATAAAAAATTAACACAGCATTTTTCATGTCAAAATGAGAATGATATTTTGGCAGAATTCTTTTTCCTTATATCTAATTTTTATTCATCTCAAAGTAGATTTGATTACTCAAACATATATTTAAATATTTCAAATTATTTAAATCCAAAATTTTATTTTAATTTATCATTAATAGCTGAAAACTATCAGTCTAATAATAATTATGATCTAGCAAAAAAAACTTTCGAAAAATTTGATGATAAGGATGAAATATTTTTTTGGTACAAAACAAAGAAGATTGCCAGAATTATAGCAGAGGAAGAAAATTATGATGCAAGTTTGAACTATATATTAAAAAATCTCGAAAAATTTAATAATAAATCGACAAAGATGATTTATGATTTGGCAAATATTTACAAAAACTTTAAAAAATATGATGAGGCTATAAATTATTATACTTTGGCCTTAAAGAATTTGGATAAAAATTCTATGGCTTATGCAGATGTTCTTTATCGCAGAGGTGGAGCGTATGAAAGATTAAAAAATTATAATTTGGCGGATAAGGATTTGCTAAATTCAATTAAAATTAGACCTGACGAACCCTATACACTTAACTATCTCGCTTATAGTTGGTTAGAAAGAGGATATAAAATTGAAGAAGCAATAGAAATGTTAAATCAAGCTTACAAAGGGAAAGAGGAAGACCCTTACATAACAGACTCTGTTGGTTGGGGTTATTATTTGACAGGAAATTATATTGAAGCAGAAAAATATTTAAGAAAAGCTGTTGAATTGTTACCAAGTGATCCTGTTGCAAGTGATCATTATGGAGATGTTCTTTGGCAATTAAATAGAAAAATCCAAGCTAATTATTTTTGGAAAAGTGCTTTAAATAGCGATGAAGCAGACGAAGAATTAAAAATTAAAGTTAAAGAAAAATTATATAATGGCTTAAATAATAATTCTTAAATGAAGTTTCATAAAATAAAATCTTTTGCAAAAGTTAACCTAACTTTAAAAATTCTAAATAAATACTCAAATGGTTATCATAAAATTGAAAGTTTAATATCTAAGATCAATTTGGCTGATGAGATTTTAATAAAAGAGATACAAAGTTCAAAAAATAGAATATCGTTTAGTGGTAAATTTTCCTCAAATATTTCAAATACAAATACAATTTCGAAACTACTAAAAATATTAAATAATCATAATTATATTAAAAATAAAAAATTCAATATCAAAGTAAAAAAAAATATACCCCAATCCTCTGGTATGGGAGGAGGATCAATGAATGCAGCATCTATTTTGAACTATTTATTTAAAAAAAGAATAATTAAAACTACAAAAAATAATTTAATAAAAATTGCAAATAAAGTTGGCTCAGATGTAATTTTGGGTCTTTATGAGAGTCCAATGATCCTACAAGGGCAAAATATTAGTAAAATTAATAAAAAATTAAATTTTCATTTGTTAATAATAAAGCCTAATTTTGGATGTTCTTCTAAGATGATTTATGCAAAACACAAAGGATTTTCAAAGAGCCTATTCAATAAATCAAACAAGATTGACAGACAAGATCTATTAAAAGTTTCAAATAACGATTTAGAGAGAGCAGCTTTTAATAAGTATCCAATTTTAAGAAAGATCAAAAGTTACTTGCAAAATTTAGATAATATTTACTTTACAAATATGACTGGGTCGGGTTCTACTATAATTGGTTATTTTTTAACCAAAAATGCGGCAATAAAAGCTCAAAAAAAATTAAAAAATAAATATAAAAACTATTGGTGTATTTACTCTAAAACTATATAAAGCTTTTTTTTTGTGTTATACGAAAAACATCTTGGGGTGTAGCCAAGTGGTAAGGCAGCGGTTTTTGGTACCGCCATTCCTAGGTTCGAATCCTAGCACCCCAGCCATTTATGAAAGCTTTACTTAAAAAAATTTTTCAAAACAAAAAAATTTCAAGCGATAAAGATCTCAAATTTCTAGATTTAAAAAATAATAAGGGAGTAAATAAAATATTTGGTGCAATAAATAACTACAATGAAACAAGCGAGATTAGATATGTTGGTGGTTGTGTAAGAAAAATTTTAAATGATGAAAAAACAGATGATATCGACCTTGCAACTAATTTAACCCCTGATCAGGTTAAGCAATGTTTAGATAAAAACCAAATAAAGTTTTTTGAAACAGGAATTGAACATGGCACAATTACAGCGGTGATTGATGATCAAAATTTTGAAATTACAACATTAAGAAAAGATGTAAAAACAGATGGAAGGCATGCTGTCGTAGAATATACAACTAATTGGAAGGAAGATTCATTAAGGAGAGATTTTTCAATAAATTCAATATATTCAGATTTAGACGGGAATTTATATGATCCAAATTCTGGTCACAAAGATTTAAATATTGGAATAATTAAATTTATAGGTGATCCAGAAACTAGAATAAAAGAAGATTATTTAAGAATTATTAGATATTTAAGATTTTATACTGAATATAGCAAAATCGATCATGAAATTAATATAATAAAAATCATTAAAAAAAATATAGAGGGTTTAGGAAAAATATCAAAAGAAAGACAATTCAATGAATTAAAAAAAATTCTCAAATTGGATAACTTTTTAAAGTTATTTAAAAATAAAACCTCTTGTGAATTATTTTCATTAATTTTCCCTCAACTAAAAAATTTTAAAAAATTGAGTAAGTTATCAAAACCACAAGAAAAGATATTAAAAAATAAAAGTTTAAATTTCGTCATTTCTTTTCTTGCAATCGATGAAACTGACAATTCTGACTATTTTTTATATAAATATAATTTACCCAATGAGTTAAAAGATAAAATTAATTTTCTAAAAAATAATTCGCTAAATAAAGATAGTACTAAAATTTTTAACAAGAAAGATTTACAAAAAATATTTTATTATGAGGGTAAATCTAGCACAATTGATTTAATTGATTTCAATTTGTTATATTTTAAACAAAGTAAAAAACTTTCAGAATTAAAAACTTACTTTGAAAAATTAGACAAACCAGAATTTCCAATAAAAGCTCAGTTATTAATAAATGATTATGGATTGAAGGAGGGAAGGGAATTGGGTCAAAAATTAAAAAATTTAGAAATGAAATGGATTGAAAATAATTTTAATTTATCAAAAAAAGATATGGAAAAAGTTTTATCAAATTAAACATATTTTACGTCTACAATCTCAAAATTTTTTGTCCCTGCTGGTGTATTTATCTCTACAAGATCCCCTTTATTTTTACTTATAAGACCTTTTCCTATTGGTGATTGAAAATAAAGAAGCTTTTGTTTTAGATCTGCCTCGTCTTTACCAACAATTTTGTAATTTATTTTTTCATTTGTATCTAAATTTTGAAGGTAGACTGTTGATCCAAATATCACTTTTCCATCATTACTAATCTTGGTGATATCAATTACATTTGCTCTCGCAATTAAATCCTCAACTTCTTGAATTCTTCCCTCATTATGTGATTGCTGTTCTTTTGCAGCATGATATTCAGCATTTTCTTTCAAATCTCCATGTGATCTTGCTTCAGCAATGGCTGCAACAATTTCGGGTCTCTTTTTTTCTTTTAAAAAAATTAATTCACTTTTTAATTTTTCTAATCCTTCAGTAGTAATTGGTTCTTTATCCATAATTTACCATTTAGCTGTTGGTGGTAATGACATAAGTATAGCTTCAACATTTCCACCAGTTTGTAAACCAAATTTTGTCCCCCTATCATGTAATAAATTAAATTCAACATATCTACCTCTTTTTTTGTATTGGATTTCTTTATCTTTAATTGTCCATTTTAATTTATTTTTTTTCTCAATTATTTCATTAGAAATATTTTTAAAACTTATTCCCACTTCTCTAACAAAAGAAAAATCTTTTTCCCAATTATTTTTTTTATAATCAAAAAAAATTCCGCCAATACCTCTAGGCTCTTTCCTATGTGGTAAATAAAAATATTCATCACACCACTTTTTATATTTTTTGTAATAATTTTTGTTGTGTTTATTACATGATTTTTTTAGTTCTGAATGAAACCAATTTTCTAATTTCTTATCTTTCATACAAGGTGTAACGTCCATTCCACCTCCAAACCAACCAAATGAAGTAACTATATACCTCGTGTTAAAATGCATTGCGGGCACGTGGGGATTTTTCATATGCATAACAACAGATATTCCAGATGCCCAAAATTTAGAGCTTGTTTTAGTACCTGGAACTTTATTTTTAAATTCATTTGAAAATTTTCCATAAACTTCTGAAAAATTTACTCCAACTTTATCAAAAATTTTACCGTTTTCTAAAATTCTATATTGTCCTCCACCTTCATCATTAGTTTTACTTCTATTCCAATTAGTAATTTTAAATTTGGTTTTTTTGCCCTCTTTTTCCTCTATTTCTCTACAAAGTACTTCTTGTAAAGTTTTAAACCAATTTTTTGCTAATTTCTTTTTTATGTATTGATCCATTTAACCTAACTGTCTTATAAATTCTGATGCTCCTATGGCCACTGATACTGAAATGTTTAACGATCTTTTATTTTTTATCATTGGAATCTTAATTCTTTCATTAACTTTAGAATGTACATCGTCTGGAACACCAGCACTTTCTCTGCCAAAGAGCAATATATCATTACGCTTAAATTTAAACTTTGTATAAACTTTGCTAGCTTTTGTCGTCATTAAAACTACTCTATTTTTAATATTTTCATCAAAGAATTCTTTAGGGCTCTTATAAAATTTAATTTCACTGTAATCTAAATAATCCATAACAACTCTCTTGAACCTTTTATCGCTAAATAAAAACCCACAAGGTTCAATGATTTCTAAACTAGCCCCTAGGCAAGAACAAGTTCGAATAATTGAAGCTGTATTTTGAGGAATATCCGGCTGATATAGAGCTATTTTTAGACCGTGTTTTAAAGGTTTCTGTGTCATTGTTACCATAGAAATATCTCTTTTTTATTATATGAAATCATATATTACCAAAGTTATAAAATATTAAAGATGTCAGATCAAAAAGACGAAAAAAAGACCAACAGAAGAGATTTCTTGTTTACTGCTACTGCCGCCGCAGGTGCAGTTGGAGTAGGTGCTGCTGTTTGGCCATTAGTCGATCAAATGAACCCAGATGCCTCTGTAAAAGCATTAGCAAGCACAGAAGTAGATGTGAGTTCAATGCAACCTGGACAATCTTTAACAGTTCTTTGGAGAGGTAAACCTGTTTTTATAAAGAGAAGAACGGATGATGAAATTAAAAAAGCGAGAGCAGTTGACATAAATGATCTTAAGCATCCTGAAAAAGATGAAGATAGAGCAAAAAATCCTGAATGGTTAGTGATGCTTGGGATTTGTACTCATCTAGGATGTGTTCCATTAACAGATAAAGGTGATTATGATGGTTGGTTTTGTCCTTGCCATGGTTCTCATTATGATACATCTGGTAGAATTAGAAAAGGACCAGCTCCAACTAATATGGAGATACCTAAATACGAATTTGTAAATACTAACACGATTAAGATTGGATAAATATGAGTAATCACGAATACACACCTAGTTCAAAGTTTGGTAAATGGTTTAACGATAGATTGCCTTTGCTTACATTGGCAAATCACTTAACAGATTACCCTACACCAAAAAATTTAAATTACTGGTGGACTTTTGGTGGGATATTAACTTTTTGCTTAATTACCCAAATAGTTACAGGATTAGTTTTGGCTATGCATTACATTGCTCATGCAGATATGGCATTCAGCAGTGTCGAACATATAATGAGAGATGTGAATTATGGATGGTTGTTAAGATATGTTCACGCAAATGGTGCTTCTATGTTTTTCCTTGCAGTTTATATTCATATTTTTAGATCTTTATTTTACGGATCATATAAATCTCCTAGAGAAATAATTTGGATACTTGGAATTATAATTTATCTGCTAATGATGGCAGCTGCTTTTATGGGATATGTTCTTCCTTGGGGACAAATGAGTTTTTGGGGAGCAACAGTAATAACCAATTTATTTAGTGCAATCCCACTTGTGGGAGAAAGTATAACAACTTGGTTATGGGGTGGTTACTCAGTTGACAATCCAACTTTAACAAGATTTTTTACTCTTCATTACTTAATACCATTTTTAATATTAGGGCTTGTAGTACTTCACATATGGGCATTACATGTTCCTGGAAATAACAATCCAGTTGGTATTGATATTAAAAAACCTTCTAAAGATACAGTTCCGTTTCATCCATATATTGTAATTAAAGATGCTTTTGCGTTATTAATGTTTTGTATTGTTTTTGCGTTGTTTGTATTTTATCAGCCGAATATTTTAGGACATGCTGATAATTATATCGAGGCAGATCCACTTGTAACTCCTGCTCATATTGTTCCTGAGTGGTACTTATTACCTTTTTATGCGATCTTAAGATCAGTGCCTGATAAACTTATGGGCGTTGTCGCTATGTTATCAGCTATTTTAATTTTAGCTGCTTTACCATGGTTGGATACTTCAAAAGTTAGATCAGCTGTTTTCAGACCATTATTTAGACAGTTCTACTGGATCTTGGTAGCTGATGTTTTAATTCTTGGATATGTAGGAGCGATGCCAGCTGAAGGATTGTACCTGTTAATAGCAAGAGTTGCTACAGCATATTACTTTGCGCATTTTTTAATTATTCTCCCAGTTTTAGGTTGGAAAGAAAAAACTACACCTTTGCCTTTGAGTATTACTGAGCCAGTTTTAGGAGGCTCACCGAACTTTGCTACAGCAAGAATTGATGAAAAAATACAAAAAACAATAAAGTGAGAAAGTTAAAAAATATTTTTTTTGCAATAATATTCTCAGCTGTTTTACTAAACTCGTCCTACTCTGCTGAAAAATCACCTCCTTTTTTAGAGACTAAATGGACTTTCAAAGGTCTATTTGGAAAATTCGATAGAGCATCATTGCAAAGGGGTTATCAAGTATATACTGAAGTATGTGCATCTTGCCATTCTATGAAATATTTAACTTATAGAAATTTAGCAGAAAAGGGTGGACCAGAATTTTCTGAAGCAGAGGCTAAAGCAATAGCTGCAAGTTTTGAGGTAACAGATGGTCCGGACAGCACTGGAGAAATGTTTGTAAGACCAGCCAAATTGTCTGATAAATTTGTGATGCCATATGCAAATGAGCAAGAAGCTAAAGCTGCTAATGGTGGTGCTTATCCACCAGATATGTCTGTTCTAGTTAAGGCAAGAAAGGGTGGAGCAGATTATATTTATTCCTTATTGTTAGGATATTCTGAACCACCAGAGGGTGTAGAACTCGATGATGGTGTTTATTACAACAAGTATATGTATGGTAATAAAATTAAAATGCCAGCTCCTTTATCTGATGATTTAATTGAGTATACAGATGGAACAAAAGCTACAGCTGAGCAAATGTCTAAAGATGTTACAAATTTTCTGATGTGGTCAGCGGAACCACATTTAGAGCAAAGACATAAAACAGGATTTAGAGTTATAGCTTATTTGATAATATTGACTGTATTGGTTTACTTTACAATGAAGAAGATATGGTCACGTGTTGAACCTAAAGTTTAGAACATCCCCATCTTTAACAATATAATCTTTACCCTCTAATCTCATTTTACCGTTTTCTCTTGATTTTAACCAACCACCACTACCAACGAAATCTTGATAAGACACAGTTTCTGCTCTTATAAAACCTTTTTCAAAATCTGTATGAATTATACCTGCTGCTTGAGGCGCCATGCAATTTTTGTTAATTGTCCAAGCCCTTGTCTCCTCAACTCCTGAAGTAAAAAAAGTCTCTAAAGATAAAAGGTTATATCCTTTTTTGATTAATAAATTTAATCCAGTATCATCAACATTTATCATTTTCATATAGTTTTTTCTTTCTTCATTTTCTAATGCATTTAATTGATTTTCTATTTCAGCTGAAATAGTTAGGGTATTTTTAGAACCATATTTTTCAATAAAACTTTTTGTATAATCATTGCCTTTATCAATGCTATTTTCATCAACATTACAAACATACAATTTAGGCTTTATTGACAATAATCCTGACAATTTTACATCCTTTTTATCAAATTCATCATATAATTTATTTATATCATCGTTATCATTAATTAAATTCTGTGCTCTATCTAGAATTTGGTTTTGATTTTCATCATTATTTTTTTTATTTTTCTTCTCCAGTCTTTTTTGAATAGATTCCAAATCTGCCAAAGACATTTCTGTTTCAATTATTTCTAAATCTCTAATTGGATCAACTGTTGGATTTACATTCTGAATATCATTAGAATCAAAACACCTAATTAAATGAATAACAGCATCTACTTCTCTTATGTGGGATAAGAATTTGTTACCTAATCCTTCACCTTTAGAGGCTCCCTCTACTAATCCTGCTATATCAACAAAAGATATTGTAGTATTTATTTTTTTTTTTGAATTTGAAATTTTTACTAATTCATCTAACCTATAATCTGGCACAGGAACTACGCCTATATTTGGATCTATCGTACAGAAAGGAAAATTTGCTGCTTGAGCTTTACTTGAATTTGTAAGTGCATTAAATAAAGTAGATTTACCAACATTTGGTAAACCAACTATACCACACTTAAAACCCATTTAATTATTGTTAACTTTGCTTGAGAATAAATCTAATTTTTTATCTATTAAAATAGCAATAGAGTCTATTATATTATGAGTAATTTTTTCTAAGTGTTCTTGTTCATCATCAGAAAAATCATTTAAAACAAAATCCGATACAGACATTTTATTCTCCGGCTTTCCAATCCCGATCCTCACTCTTGAATAGTCTTTTCCAATAAATTTATCAATTGAAGCAACTCCATTGTGACCTGCACTTGATCCACCAAATTTTGCCTTTATTTTTCCAAACTCTACATCTAGATCATCATGAAAAACAATTACATCTTCTGCATCTATTTTGAAATATTCAAGCAATTCTCTGATACATATCCCTGAGTTGTTCATGAAGGTCAGAGGTTTGATGGCATAAATTTTCTTTTCCGCAATATTACCTGTTGTAAGTAAACCCTTAAATTTTGGCTTTTGCTTTGAAAGACCAAATTTTTGATTTATGGCATCTACAACTTTAAAACCTATGTTATGTCTATTATTATGACTATTTGGGGTTGGATTGCCCAAACCTACGAGTAACAACATTTTATTTTATTAATATTTTCACAGATTATTATTTTTTTTCTGCTGGAGCTTTTCCTTCTACTTTTCCTTTATCACCATCTGCAGCTTTTTCTGTGCCTTCCTCAGGTTTAGCTTCTCCATCCGCAGCTGCCTCCGCAGTTTCTCCACCCTCTCCTTCAGCTTCTGCTGGTTTTTCAGGCTCTTTAACAACTGTTGGTGCTGCTACTGTCGCGATTACAAAGTCTCTTCCTTGAATTGTAGGTGTTACATTTTCAGGTAAATTTATAAAAGATATTTTAATACTTGCTCCAATATCTAAGTTATTTAGATCTACAACTAACTCAGTTGGTATATTTTCTGTAGGACATCTTAATTCAACTTTACGTCTTACGATATTCAAAACCCCACCTCTTTTTAATCCTGGTGACAATTCATGGTTTATAAATTTAACTGGAATTTCTAAAATTACTTTTGCACCTTTAACAATTCTTAAAAAATCTAAATGTATAGGTTCATCTGTAATTGTATCAAAATCAATAACTCTTGGTAAAACTTTTTGTTCTTTCCCATCAATATTAATTGAAATTATATTTGATAAAATATTTTCTTTATTTAATAAGTTTTTTACTTCTTTAACAGAGACAGAGATTTTTTGATTTGGCTCCTCTCCTCCATAAATTATTCCAGGGACCATACCTTTACTTCTAAGAGATTTTACTTCACCCTTAGTTTTTGTTTCTCTAATTGTGGCTGCTAATAAACTCATAAAGTGTCGGGTTTTTAACTTATGAAACTAAATTTTACAAGTAAATTATTTAAATAGATCCGATACGGAGGTAGAATTTGATATTCTTTTAATAGCTTCTCCAACCAAATTAGAGATTGTTAATACCTCAATATTCTTAGCTTTTTTAACTTTCATTGAATTATCTATTGTATCAGTTACAACTAAATTTTTTATTGAAGATTTCTTAATTTTTTCAACAGCATTACCACTTAGTACACCATGTGTTACATACACATGAACATCTTTAGCTCCTCTTTTTTTTAATTCAGAAGCTGCATTTACAATTGTTCCGCCAGAGTCGATTATATCATCAACTAATATACAAGTTTTATTTTTCACATTTCCAATCACATTCATTACTTCTGACTTTCCAGGAGCAGGTCTTCTTTTATCTACTATTGCCAGATCAACATTTAACAATTTTCCTAAAGCCCTTGCTCTTGCGGTACCACCGACATCTGGAGCAACACAGATTATATTATTTTTTTTTAATTTCTTTTTTATATGTCTAGCAAATATTGGAGTTGCAAATAAGTTATCAACTGGAATATCAAAAAATCCTTGAATTTGTCCAGAATGTAAATCAACAGTAACGACTCTATCTGCTCCTGCTTTTGCAATAAGATTGGATACAAGTTTTGCAGATATAGATGTTCTAGGGACTACTTTTCTATCTTGTCTTGCATAACCAAAATATGGGATTACAGCAGTTATGTTTTTAGCCGATGATCTTTTTAAAGCATCAATGGATAATAATAATTCCATTAAATTGTCATTCGCAGGAGATGAAACGGATTGAATTAAAAAAATACTATTACCTCTAATATTTTCGTTAATTTCTATATAGATTTCTCCGTCTGCAAATTTTCTTATGTTTGAATTCACTAGTCTATTTTTTAAAAATTTAGATATTTTTTGACTAAGATGTTTATTACTGTTTCCTGTGAGAATTTTCATCCGAGATGTCCTATTTAATCATAATTGCAGAAATATTTCTACCATAATCGTTATGCTTATTTTTTTTTGATCTCCTAGAACTAAAAAAGTTATTTTCTAGAGCGTAGGTATCTTTTCTTATTATATCTATTTTTTTTACTCCATTTTCATAAAATTGAGATTTTATATATTCACTTAAATCAAAATAAATTTTTTTTTTTTTAAATATGAAGAAATTCGCATTTTTTTTATTTTTTTTCTTAAACAATTTAAAAAAATCATTTTTTACTTCGTAGCTATTTTTTTTAATACATGGCCCAATGCAAGCAATCATATCTTTCTCTGAGCATCCATTCTTTTTTAAAAGTTGAATTGTTTTTTTTACTATTCCCTTAAAAGCACCTTTCCACCCAGCATGTATTGCACCAACAAATTTTTGCTTTTTTTCTATAATTAGAATTGGTGCACAATCTGCAGTGAGTATACTAATCGCAATATTTCGCTTATTTGTAATCATCGCGTCACCAGTCAATCTTTTTTTTGGAATACCAATTATTTTATAAACTTTGTTACTGTGAATTTGATTAAGAGAAATTAGATTTTCACTTGTGCAGCCTATTTTTTTTGAAACTATTTTTAAATTTTTACTTATATTAGTAATTTTATCTTTTGAACCTTTTCCACAATTTAAACTTTTGTAGATTCCATTTGAGGTACCACCTAATCTATTAAAAAAATAATGTGAAATGGATTTTTGATCTTTAAAAATTTTTGACTTAATCACTTAAAACCCAAATTAAAATTATTTTTGGATTTGCTTACAAATAATACTTTAAACAAAGAGCCCATATATTTTGCATCAATTAATCTTTTTATTCTATAAAATATGTCAGCTTTCTTACTAAATTGTAAATTTTTACTTATTATCTCAGCTCTTTTTAATATTCCTAATTTCATTAAGAAATTACCTTGGGTTGTTATTAAAGATTTCAAATTAGAATTTGCAAACTTTTTCTCGTACATTTTAAAATTTATTAAATGAGTAATATCTGAATTATAGGGATTTTCTAAAAAACTAATTTTTCTATGCTTCTCAACACTTTGCAAAGTATTTTTCATTTTTCCACTGGTAAAGCCATAGTCTATCATTAATAAACCACCATTATTTTTAAAAATAAAATTCGCAATTTCGTTAACAAATTTCATTGCTGAAGGTGAATATTCAACAAATTTTTCTTTTTTTATATCCTTACCTAAGTATTTCTCAATTATTTTTGACGACACTTTTTGATCACAAACTTCAAACTTATTTTTTTTGTATGCTACATATTTTTCATACCAATTATTTCTTTTCTTTAAAAACTGCTTGATAGGAAAAGCATCAAAAAACTCATTAGCCAAGAATATAGTTGGAGCCTTTGGAATTTCTTTTAAATTTCTAATCCAAATAGTTTTTTTCTTATCTATTTTACTCTTCTGAATTTTTATCAGTAATGGACTTTTTTCTAAAATTAAGAAATTGGCAGATAAACTAATTTCACTAAAATTATTTAAAGTTTTTATAATTTGTAACATCATCTCACCATTACCTGCACCCAGCTCTACAATATTTATTTTTTTTGGCTTTTTTAAATTCTCCCAAAATGATATTAACCAAATAGATATCATTTCTGAAAAAAGAACAGAAATATTCGGAGATGTTATGAAATCACCTTTTTTTCCGAAAGGATTTTTTTTAATATAATAACCATTATCCTTGTCATACAAAGATTTGTAAATAAATTTATCTAATGAGATTTTTTTATTCTGTCCTATTAGCATTTTTATAATAGATGATAATTAATCCGCAGGTTAGTGCTATACAACTTATTATTTGCCCCATACTCAAGTTGAAAAATAAATAACCTAGCTGCTGATCTGGTTCTCTAAAGAACTCGATAATAAATCTAAAAAAAGAATATAAAATTAAAAAATAACCCGAAATAATCCCAGGTATGTTCCTTAATCTATTAAATAACAAACTTAAAATAATAAATAGAACAACTCCTTCAAATATTGCTTCATAAATTTGTGAAGGATGTCGATTTAAATCATCGATTTTTATAAACTTTACTGACCATGGCACATTTGTTTGTATGCCATAAAGTTCTGAGTTTATGAAATTTGATATTCTTCCTAAAAAAATTCCTATAGGAGAACAAGCAGCAACCACATCTAAATAACTAAAAATATTTTGATTTTTATTTTTGCAGAAAAAATAAGTTCCTATAATAATTCCAATTAGTGCACCATGAAAAGACATGCCTCCTTGCCAAATTTTTATAATCTCAACTGGATTACTGATAAAATAAATAGGGTCATAAATAATTACATATCCAAGTCTTCCACCAAGGATGATACTTATTATCAAATAAGTTATATAATCATCAAAATATTCTCTCTGAGCGTTATCTTTGATTAGTTTGTTTTTTGCAAAATACCAACCAAATACTAAGCCAAATATATAAGACAAGGAATACCATCTAATTTCTAATGAAAAGATCTCAAAAGCGACTGGGTCAAAATTATTAATAAACATTTAATTGTAATATTATAAATATTACTTAAACTTTGATAAGAAATTATTATGTCAAAATCAAGATTCGTATTTGATAAATTTGCAAAATTTTTGGAAGAAGGACTGGTCAATTACAAAGATTTTAGTGATGAAGTCGTAAATATTTTGCGATCAAAAAAAGAGGAAATTATTCTTAAAATGAATTTAGTAAGCAAAGATGAAATTGATATATTAAATAAAAGAATTGAAAAACTAGAAAAAAAAATTGCCAAAAAAAAAATAAAAAAAAAAACTAGACAGGCAAAGAAATAATAACTTTTAATCCACCTAAACTAGACTTATCAAATTTAAGATCTCCCCCATGTGATTTTACGACATCGGATGATATAGCTAAACCAAGACCAACACTTGACTTTGTTTCAGATCTACTCTTATCAATTTTATAAAATGGCTTCAAAACATTTTGATGTTCTGTCTGTGGTATTCCTGGACCATCATCCTCAATTGAAATATTGATAGTTGATCTTCCTTTTTTTAAATATAATTCAACATTGTCAGCAAATTTTAAAGAGTTATCTATAAGGTTATTAATACATCTACTAATTAAATTCTTTCTTCCATCAAAATAAATCCTTTCTTTTAAAAAATATTTTATATTTGGTTTCTCATATTTTTTACAAATATCTTCAAGAAGAACAGAAATATCAAAGGTTTCAGTCTTATCTTTTGCTCCAGATCTTGCGAATTGAAGATACTCATTTAACATTTTTTCCATTTCATCAACATCTCTTGAGAGTTTCTCTACAACACTCTTGTCTTTTATCATTGCTATTTGAAGTTTTATCCTCGTCAAAGGTGTTCTTAAATCGTGGCTGATACCTGACAACATTTCAGATCTTTGATTAAGATGTCTAATTATTCTTTTTCTCATTTTGTCAAACTCTAAGCCAGCTTTTCGTATTTCGAGTGCTCCAGAAGGTCTAAATTCGTCAATATCTTCTCCTCGACCAAATCTTTCAGATGCCTCTGCAAGTTTAGTTATAGGTCTAGTTTGATTCTTAAGAAAAATTATTGCTACCGCTATCATTAATAACGCTGGCAATGTTATCCAAAGACCAAATAATCTAGCTGAACTCGTAGTTAGTCTATCTCTTGGAATGTAAAATTGAAAATATCCTTTTGAATACCCTATTTTCAAATCAACAACTTCTTTGAAGTTTGTTGTATCAAACCAATAAGTTAAATTTTTTTTTTTTAATTCTCTTCTTAGTGATCGATCCACTGGACTGAACCATCTTTCTGGTATTTTATCTGGTAAGATTTTATCTTTTTCATATTTGATATTAAAACCCAAGTGTTCTTTGAATAAAATTATTATAAAATCTTTGTTCGTTTCGTCGTTATCATAAGCGTCTACAAAAGTTTTGACTTCAGAGACTAATGCTCTTGTCATTCCAGAATTAGTTTTGATCCAAAGACTATCAAAAAAAACTAAAGAGATAGTTATTTGCATAACTACTATTGGGACAGCGACTATGAGTAAACCTCTATAAAAAAGTCTTTTAGGTAAGATATTTTTTATATATTTACTCAATCCATAAAACATAACCTTCACCTCTTATTGTTTGTAAATAATTTGGACTTTTGGGGTTTTCTTCAATTTTCTTTCTAAGTCTTGTAATTATTACATCAACTGATCTTTCTTTATCAATTTTTATAAGATTTCCAATTTCCTCTCTTTTAAATATTTTTCCAGGAGAGTTAACCATTTTATCTAAAATTATTTTTTCTGTATTGTTGATTTTTATTGATTTATCATTTTTCAAAATAAACTGCTTGTTAAGATCTATTTCAATTTTACCAAATTTAAATTTTCTTTTTGTATTTATAAATTTAGTTTTATTTAAGATATTATTAATTCTAAGTATTAATTCTTTAGGCTCAAAAGGTTTTGGAAGGTAATCGTCTGCTCCAATATCTAAACCCTCTATTCTCTCTGAGGCCTCACCTTTTGCTGTTAAAAGAATTATTGGGGTTGAAATTTTGTCTTTATTTTCTTTTGTAAATTCCAAACCACTTTTGCCAGGCATCATTATATCAAGAACTATTAAATCAAATTTTATAACTTTAACTTTTTCAAGAGCATCTTCGGCGCTATTTGAGCTGGTTACTAGATAGTTATTTTGAGAAAGATATTCTTTAACTAATTCTCTTATACCATCATCATCATCTACAACTAAAATATGTGCTTTAAATTTTTCCATTAATTATTTTTTTTAAAACATTGTCAAAACTGACAACCTCATTTGCTTTTGATGCGGAGAATGCTTGATAAATTCTTTTCTTTTGAACTGAGAAAATTTCGTTAAATAACTTCTCTCCCTCTTCTGTTAAGTAGACATGTTTTATTCTCGTGTCTACTTGATCTTTTTCATATTTTATAGCTTTTAGATTTATTAAATCTTTCAAAACTCTATTCAAACTTTGCTTGGTAACTTTTAACTTTCTTAAGAGGTCTGATATTGTAATACCCTCATATAATGAAATTAAGTGAATAACTTTATTATGTGCGACACCTATGGAGTATTTATTCAATACATTTTTAGCATCTGAGACTGTCTCTCTGTAGCCAAGAAATATTTTTTCAATATATTGTTTGAGATCCTCATCTTTTAAATATAAAAGTTTTTTCATATTGGTAAGTTATATTGACATATTATATATACAAATATATTTTTTTATAAAATTAAATAATGATACCTTTCGATAAACGATCAGGAAAAATTTGGTACAATAATGAGCTTGTTGAATGGCAAGATGCAAAATGCCATGTAATCAGTCACGGACTTCATTATGCAAGTTTAGTTTTTGAAGGTGAAAGAGTATACGACGGAGAAATATTTAAGCTAGAAGAGCACACAGATAGATTATTTTACTCTGCAAAAAGATTAGACATTAATATTCCCTATACAAAAGATGAAATAAATGAAGCTTCTAAAAAAATAGTTGCGGTTCAAAATATTCAAAATGGATATGTAAGACCATTTGCGTGGAGAGGAAGTGAGATGATGGGTGTGTCTGCACAGAAAAATACAATTAATGTAGCAATAGCTACGTGGGAATGGCCTGCATATTTTGATCCAAAATTAAAAGCTGAAGGAATAAGATTAAACATTTCTAAATGGCGAAGACCATCTCCAAATACTATTCCTTGGGATGCAAAAGCAGCTGGATTATATATGATTTGTACTCTTTCAAAACACGAAGCTGAACAACAAGGGTATTCTGAATCTTTAATGTTAGATTTTGAAGGTAATGTTGCAGAAGGAACAAGTGCAAACATTTTTTTTAAAGATAAAAATAATGAATTACATACACCAACACCAGATTCTTTTTTAAACGGTATTACAAGACAAGCTGTAATTGAATTAGCCAAATCAAAAAATATTAAAGTTCATGAAAGAAAAATTTCTCCAGATGAACTAGGTAATTTTGATGGATGTTTCTTAACTGGCACTGCAGCTGAAATAACACCTGTTGCAAGCATAGCAGATCATAAATACAAAATTTGTGATGTTATATTAGGATTATCAAAAAGCTTTGATCAGTTAGTTAGACAAAAAAAAGCTGCCTAATCCTTATTATCTTCAGATATTGCATGGTCTATTCCTTTTCTTAGATAATCATATCCAGTATAAAGTGTTAAAAACGCAGATAGCCATAAAATAATAATGCCAATTGTTTGAGCATTATAATCTTGAAAATTTATTAATTTATTTCCTGTTTCCCCAGTCAGAAGTATTGCTATCGAAAACATCTGCAAGAATGTTTTAAGTTTTGCTAAATTAGAAACTGGAAGCTTTATTTTTCCTTTCGCTAGAAATTCTCTTAAACCTGAAATTAGTATTTCCCTTGTAAGAATTATAATAGCTGCAATAACTTCGTAATTTTTTATTGTTTGGTCCATAACTAATAAAATTAACGCAGTTGCAACAATAATTTTATCTGCAATAGGATCTAAAAGTTCACCAAGTTTAGACTCCTCTTTAAACATCCTCGCCAAAAGGCCATCTAAAAAATCTGTAAATGAGGCAATTAAAAAAAGAGCAAATGGTATAA
>CACJGL010000002.1 GCA_902592965.1 uncultured Pelagibacteraceae bacterium | reverse complement strand
AAAATTTACATATTTAGTGATTAGTATTGGAATATGCTCATTTGATGTTTTGATATTATCATTGAAATAGATAAATCCAGCATTTCTAATATCTCTCATGATCATCCCAACAACATCTCTTCCAGCTGTTGAAATTTTTGCTCGATCAGTAACTTGAGAGTAAGTATTATTAACTACGGTGTAAGAGGTGAACATAGCACCCATCATCACAACAGAAATTAAAATTCCAATTAGAATTTCTATTAAAGTTACACCTGCAATATTGCTTAATTTTTTTCTCATTAATTAAATTGAAAATATAAATATTTTTTCTTTTTGCCGTCGTTTAGATTGACTTCCATTTTTCCTAGATACCATTTTTCATAAACACCATTACCTTTGTAATTTGTAGTATTGTTATATTTGCAGTTATTTGCTGCAGCATTGTTATTACAGATTTCGTAAACTTTGAGGATTTTATTATCCTTATTTCCCTTACATTTTAGTCTTTCTTTAGAAAATCTTTTGTCCCATTTTTGAAACTTGTTTTGGACTGCATTATTAAAATTAGATGAAGATGAGCCTCTATTAGAACAGTTTGCCATACTCCATGAATTATTAACCAAATAATCTTTAAATTTCACGTCTGTGGTGGGGGAGTTAGAGTCTCTCTCAGATATTAAGTCTTCTGCTACCATAGATACCAAATAATTTGCCTTTGTTCTTTCTCCAGAAACATCAATTGATTGAACTGAATAATTAACCATCTGAAAAACCGCAACAAATCCAATACCTATAATTGCCGTTGAAACCAAAGCTTCAAGCAAGGTCATTCCTTTTTCCGAGAATTTAGTTTTGCCTAGTCCAATCACTTCCACTCCATTTAAATTTACTTATATTACCAAATCTAGTCCATTCAACCAAGTAAGCAGGTTTTTCTAATCCACCCCCTTGATCTAAAGGACATTTGCCACCATTACTTGCGTTTGATGTTGTACAAAGTATCAAATATTGATTTGTTAATCTATTTTCGACTGTAACATTTAAATTATTTTTTAAAGTTCCATGTGCTTTAAAATAACTCCCATCTTTAGAAAAACAAACAGCACCGTCATTACTAATATGTGTTGATATTTTTTTTGTAGTTTCATCAACTTGGTTATTATCCCAGTAGCTACCACTAGAAGTATTACATTCAATGGTTTGTGCATTATTAAGTTTTATAGATAATGATGTTGCATCCATTCCTTTTGCAATAAATTTTGTTGATTTAGTCCCGTTGGGCGTTACTCTAAATTGCACGAAGGGATAATTTCCTCTTTGAGATAATGTATTTACAGATGAAAGCATAGTTGCCGCTTTTTCCATTGCAGCTCTTAATTCCCTATCTTGTTGCCAATTTGAAAAATTTGGATAAGCAACAGCTGAAATAATTGCCACTATTGTAATAACAACTAGTAACTCTAAAATTGTAAATCCTTTAATGTTCTGATCTTGCTGCACCTGGATCTATTTTCCCTGATTTCGTTAATTCTTCAAGAGATTTTTCCATGGTAATCATTCCATCTCTAACTGCTGTTTGCATTATACTCGGAATTTGGTGAATTTTTGCTTCTCTAATCAAGTTTTGTATAGGTGCGGTACATTTCATTATTTCAAATGCACCAACTCTTCCTGCGCCATCTCTAGTCTTTAACAATCTTTGGGTCACAACCATTTTAAGAGAAGTTGAAATTTGAGCTCGAATTTGTTCTTGTTGTTCAGGAGGGAACACATCTATAATTCTGTTAATTGTACTTGGTGCACCACTTGTATGTAAAGTTCCAAATACTAAGTGACCAGTTTCTGCAGCTGTTAATGCAAGACTGATAGTTTCAAGATCTCTCATTTCACCAACAAGGATTACATCAGGGTCTTCTCTTAAAGCTGCTTTTAATGCAGCTGCAAAAGTTTCTGTTTGTTTTCCCACCTCTCTATGAGAGACAATGCTTTTATTATCTTTGTGAATAAATTCAACTGGATCTTCTACTGTGATTATATTTGAAGTTCTTGTTTTATTAATTTCATTTACAATTGCTGCAAGTGTTGTTGATTTACCAGAACCAGTTGGACCTGTTACTAAAACTAAACCTTTATGAAAATCAACAATGTCATAGAGAGCTTGTGGTAAGTTGAATTGTTCCATATCTGGAATTTTACTTTCAACTCTTCTGCAAACACATGCAGGCCCATTAATTGTTTTATAAAAATTCGCTCTAAATCTTAATCCGCTTAGAGTAACAGATGTATCAAGTTCGTGTGTTTTTTCAAATTTATTTAATTCATGTTCATTACAATTCATTGAAAGCAGATCTTTTAGATCTTGAGCTGTAACCATCACTTCCTGGACTTTTATTATTTCTCCAGTTTGTCTGTATGCAAGTGGAGATCCTGCTCTGATATGAAAATCAGAGATTTTTTTATTGTCTTTTGCTAGTTGTTCTAACTTTTCAAACATTCAACCCTTTGTACTATAAAATTGACTTGTTTTACCAATTAATTTTTGTAAAAAACCCAATTTGAATATCAGTTGTTTTTATTCTAGTAAAAGTTGAGTATAAAGTTAAAATTCGTTTATAAAATTTATGAAAAATCCTTTTGGAAATTTATTTAAAAAGAAAAAAAAAGATAATGCAAATCCACCTCCAGTGCCACAAGGAGGGGAAAGCAAAAAAAAAGAAGGATTTTTTAGTAAGCTCCTTAAAAATAGATTAGGCAAACAATCAATTAAAGGTGAGGAAATTTTAGGAGTTGAACTTACTCCATCCGAGATTAGATTATCTCAAGTTTCGAGTAACAAAGCCAATCAATGGGTTTTAGATAAATTCTATGTTCATAAATTTGAGGGTATTCCAGAAAATGGAACTGTACTTGAAAATCCTGATAAAGTTGCTGAAGAATTAAAATTAGCTTTACAAAAATCTAAAATTAATACCACCAACGCTGCGATCGCCATTCCAGTAACAAGTGCAATTATAAGAGTTGTAACCGCACCTTTGATGACTGATGAAGAATTAAATAAAGCGATAGATACAGACTCACTTTGGGAAAACTTAGTTCAATTAACTGATAATTTAAATGACTACTCTATATTCCATCAAGTAATAAATAGAGACAAAACCGGAAATACAATGGATATCCTTTTTGTGGCATCAAAATTATCAGACATTAATAGCTATACAGACATTATTAAAAAAGGCGGATTAAATGCTGTCATTATAGATGTTAAATGTTTTGCGTTAAAATCTGCTGTTGATCAAATTAATCAAATTGCAGGTTCAATTGAGGACTCTAACTTAACTGCTGTTCTAGAATTTGGTTTAGATGAAAACTATGTAATGATACTTTACGAAAACAATCCAATAATAACTGATATTTTTATTAGATCTCAAGATAGAAAAACACTTCAAGAAAGTAATAATCAAGAGGAGATGGACGCACTTGTTAGAAGATATATGACACAAGTTAAACAAGCAGTTCAAGATTTTGAACAAAAATATGAGAAAAGAATTAGAAATTTAAAAGTTACATCAAATTTAACAAATGTTGAAGATTACCTTGGTAGCTTTAGAAAAAACATGGTTAACACAGGGTACAATTTGTTTGATCCTTTTGATGGAATTAAAATTCCAGCACAATTAGAGAATGATATTAAAATGGACAATCGATCATACTTTTCAACAGTGATGGGACTTGCATTTAGAAAATTGGACGTATTTGGTTACTACAAATTTGTGACTGCAGTTAAAAATATTAACCTTTTACCTAATAGAGAAAATATGATTGCTCAGAAAAAAGCAAAAGCTTTTTCAAATTTTGCATTCAAAGGTGTAGTGGGAATAGTTTCAATTATTTATGTAGTATTATTTGGTTTATCATTTTGGCAAATAACTGATCTTAACAAAAAAATTCAAGGTTATGATGAAGTTTTACAAACTCATGAGCTTAAAACTTTAGAGAAAAATAAATATGCAAAAGAAATTGGTTTTATGCTTAAGTCACTTCAATTAAGTAAATCAATTAAGTCTAATAAAACAGTAAGCTTCAGAGTTTTAGCTCAGATTGCTTCTTCAGTTCCCAAAAGAGTAAAGTTTAGTAAAATAGAGTATAATGGCTCTGATTTAGTTGTTATTGAAGGAACAGCATTTAGTGATCAGGATATTTTAAAATTAATTAGTAATTTGAACAATAAAAAATTGATCTCACAAGCTTCATTGGCAAGCATGACTTTACCCCAAGGCCAGCAACAGGGATCACAAACTATGAAGGGCTTTAAAGTAGCCTGTGTATTGGAGCAAGTATAATGGATTTAAAAAATATAACCATGGATGATTTAAAGCAGAAGCTAGCTGCTGTAGATAAAAAAACTTTAATCAAATTTGGATCTGGCTTTGGAGCAATAATTTTATTTTTAATAATTTACTATGTAATTTTAAATCCAATGGTCAAAGAAAGAAAAGCTAAATACAACGACAAAATATTAAAGCAAAACGAAATCTCACAATTTGAAAATGAAATAATTACCTTTAAAACAAGAATAAAAAAAATGAAACCTGATTTTGATAAAACTTCAACATTATTTCATTCAAAAGCTGAGGTTGAAGATCTTTATGATAGTTTAAGTAAGTATGCAGCTGTAAATGGATTGGTAATATCAAAAATTGAAAAGAAAAAACCAAAGCCAGTATTTAAAAAAGGAGTTACCCAACAAGCTGAAAATAACATTACAGTAGATATGGTTTCTTATTATCAAATACCTGTAGATTATGAAATCAAAGGGAATTTTTTAGGTTACATAAAGTTTAAAAGAGCGGTTTCTAGGCAAAATAAAATGTTAAATTTTGACAAAGAGACTATAAGTATAGTACAAAACGATTCAACTGGAGCGATAATGGCCCAAGGCGAATTAACAATAGTAGGATTACCAGATGAATTTTTTTAGAATCTTATTCATCATAATATTTTCTTTAATGGGAAACTTAGCGTTTGCAGATAGCCATGATCAGAAACAAGAAGTTCTAGATGCAGCAAAAGAAATAGTTAAAGAGATGGAGGAAGAAGAAGAAGTTCCATTAAATGATCCTTTTGCAGGAAATGAGGGAACTTCATCTTCAGCAAACATTCCACAAGATGAGCAAGACAATGAAATGAGCTTGTATAACTTTAAATTAGCAGGGCTTATTTCTGGAAAAGATCATAGTTACATTTCTTTAGTTAACTCTGGTGGAGAAGTTTTAACAATGACATTAGGACAATACCTTGGAGAAATACAATTAGTTGATCTTAGATTAACTGAAGCAATATTTAAAAAAGATGATGGTAAATTCATGATAATTGATTTTAATAATCAGGTACGGGAGTCAGATGATTATTAAAAAAATATTAACATATTTTGGGTTATTATTTTTATTAGTTGCATTAAATGCTTGTCAAAACTTGAAAAAATATGACAAGCCATTCAAACACAATACACCTCTTATTAAAGACAAAGATATTGTAAGTAGTGGACAATCAGAAATCGCAAAAACTTTAGAAATGGGACCCAAACCTATTGAAGGCGATGCAAAAAAACTTGGAAAAAGAAAAAAAATATCATCCGAGTCACAAAGAAATTACTTAATAATACCCGATGACTATCCGTTATTAAAACAACGGGTAACTCTTAAATTTAAAAACTTAGATTACAAAGAAACTATGAAATTGATGGGTAAAATAGGAGAGATAAATGTTTTAGTTGGAGATGAAGTTGCAGGAGCAATATCTGCAGAATTAATAGATGTTCCTTGGGATAAAGCTTTTCAAGCGCTTTTAGATATGAAAAATTATGCATCAGATGTTGATGTTGCTAGTAACTTGATCAGAATTCATTCTCCAGAAACACTAACTGCACAAGAGACTTATAAGTCTGAAAGAGCTCAAGCTGTCAAAAAGAAGGTAGAATTAGAAGATAGTGTAGAGCCAATATATTCTGAGATTTTTAGACTTTATTATATAACACCAGCACAAGCTAAACAGACAATTGATGAATTATTTACTTCTACTTCTGGAGATAGTTCTTTTACACCAATCCAAATAACGGAGGAAGCGACAACAAGGTCAATAATTGTTAGAGGAAAAGAAAAAGACTTAGATGTAGTTGATAAGGTAATAAAAGAAATTGATATACGAACAAAACAAGTTTTAATTGAAGCTTTTATCGTTGAGGCTAACTCAGATTTTGAAAAGGCACTAGGTAATAGGCTTGGAGCATACTATGCAAGAGGAGGAAGAACTATTGGAGGTTTGGCAGGTGGTAGTTCGGGTACATCTATTGAAGAACCTGGGACAGCTGGAAATTTAGGTACAGCTTCAGACAGTTTAGGAAATTTTGCAATAACAAATCCTACTAGTGGAATAGGTGTTATAAAAAAAACAGGATCAGGAATTTTAAAAGCAGAAATAACTGCGCTTGAGAGAATGGGTTTTGGTAAAACAATATCAAATCCAAAAGTTTTTACACTAGATAACCAAGTAGCTACTGTCACTCAAGGAGAAGAAATACCTTATGAGGCTCCTGGAGAAGGAGGTTCAGCCCAAATTTCATTTAAAGAAGCAGCTTTAAAATTAGAGGTAACTCCAAGCATCATTGGAGATGGTAATGTATTACTAAGTATTCAAGTAAACAATGATACTCCAAATAGATCAGTACCAGGAGATACACCAGCAGTAAATAAAATGGAAATTGTTACAAAATTATTGGTCGCTGATGGAGACATTGTTGTAATTGGTGGTATTAAAAAAAATGTACAATCTAAGGAAAAAGGCCAAGTTCCTGCAATAGGAAATATGCCAGTCATAGGTAATCTCTTTAAAGGCACAGAAAATTCTGATAACCTTGATGAATTATTGGTATTTATTGCACCAAGAATTTTATAATGATTAATATTAGTAGAGAGTCTGAGATCAATTTAATTAATATTCTTATTGATCAGGATATTATTTCAGGAAAAGATTTAGTTGAGATAAAAAAAATTTCTGGTGAGGGAGAAAAATCACAACTAGACGCAGTTTTTGAATTAAATTTAACCGATGAAGAAAAAATTCTAGATCTTTTAGTAAAAGATCAGTCATTAGATGTGGTTGATTTGTCGACAATTGCTGTTACTGATGAATTGAAAGCAGTTCTTCCATCCAACTACATTAATATGAATTTTATTGCACCTTTCAAAATCGAGGGAAAAGTATTGCACATAGCAATATCTGATATTTCAAAACTAAGTTTAATGAGAAATTTGAGAACAATTACAAAAATGGATATAGAACTGCACGCAGCAAAAGTTTCTGATATTTCAAACTTCGTAGATAAATTGCTAGCAGACGGCGAGAGAACTATCTCTGATATTAGACAAACTAATGCCGAGAAGACTAAAACATTTGATTACGATGTAGATGATCAAGCGGAAGTTTTAGAAAAACCGCCTGAAGAAGATATTGAAGCTATAGAAAACGAGTCTGAAGTAATTAAGTTTAGTACAGCAGTTGTAGCAGAAGCTATTAAATCAGGAGTTTCAGATATTCATATTGAACCATATCGATTTACATCAAGAGTTAGATATAGATTAGATGGAATTTTACAGGAACAAGAACACTTTAAAAAATTTCTTCATTCAAATTATGGAGCAGTAGTTACTAGATTTAAAATTATGGGAAAATTAGATATTGCAGAAAGAAGACTTCCTCAAGATGGGGCAATTCCATTTAAAATTGATGGAAAAGTAGTTGACCTTCGTCTTTCGATTTTACCAACCGCAACAAATGAAAGAATAGTTATGCGGGTTTTAAATAAAGATGCAGGAGATATCAGTTTAGAACAACTTAATTTTGAAGAAAATGATTTAAAAAATTTGAGAAAAGCAATTCATGGAACGCAAGGTTTAGTTCTTGTAACTGGTCCTACTGGATCAGGTAAAACAACAACACTCTATAGTATTTTAAAAGAAGTTTCTAAACCTCATCTTAATATTTTAACAGCAGAAGATCCTGTTGAATATGAATTAGACGGTGTGGGACAAGTTCAAATTAAAGATGATATTGGTTTTAATTTTTCTACCGCACTAAGATCTTTTTTAAGACAAGACCCAGAAATAATCCTAGTTGGAGAGATGCGGGATAAAGAAACAGTTGATATAGGATTAAAGGCTGCTTTAACAGGTCACTTGGTATTCAGTACACTTCACACAAATGATGCACCAAGCACCATTACAAGATTACAAAACATGGGAACACCCGATTATTTGATTAGTGCAGCCGTTTCACTAGTTTTGGCACAAAGATTAGCAAGAAAAACTTGCGCAGACTGTAGAGTACCAGATGAAGACATAACCCCTAAGGCTTTAGCTGATTTGGGATTTACAGTTGAGCAAGCTTCAAGAGCAAAAGTTCAAAAAGGTGGTGGTTGTCCTAAATGTAAAGATACTGGTTACAAAGGTAGAATGGGTATTTATGAAATTTTAAATGTTACAAAACCAATTAAAGAAGCAATCTTAAGAAAAGCAACAACTCCTGAGCTTAAAGAAATTGCTTCAAACGAAGGTTTTAGGACAATGCAAGATATGGGAAGAGAATTAATCCTGACAGGTGATCTGAATTTTAGAGAGTATGATAGAGTTCTCTCTATGGAGTAGTAAATGTCAGCTGAAACTTTTTCTTACAAAGGGATATCTGCAGGCAAATATATTGAAGGTGAAATAGAGGCTATAAATCAAGAAGAAGCTTCTTTTAAACTTAAAGAGCAAAAAATAATCATCACCAACTTAACCAAACTTAAAAAGAAAAAAGCTGAAAAAGAAAAGGGCAAAAAAAGTAGCTTTTCTTTTGGTAAGAAAAAAGTCACTCCTGCGGATGTAATGCTTTTCTCCAAGCAATTTGCAACAATGGTAAAGGCAGGTTTGCCAATTTTAAATGTTTTAACGATGCTTAGAGACCAAATAGAACATCCGACCATGAAAGAAATAATAGAGGATGTTAGAAAAAGTTTAGAGGGCGGTATTACTTTATCTAAATGTTTTGAGAAATACCCTAAAATATTTGATAATATTTATATAAATTTGATTAAAGCTGGAGAGGCCAGCGGTAAACTTGATGATTTCCTATTAAAATTAGTAGATTCATTAGAAAAAAGAGAAAAAGTTAAAAAGAAAATTAAAAGTGCATTAACCTACCCAGTCGTTATGTTCACTGTTGCAATAACAGTTATGGTGTTCATGTTAATTAAAGTTGTTCCCGTATTTGCTGAAATGTATGAGGGAATGGGTGTTGCATTACCTACACCAACAGCTGTAATTATGAATGCAAGTAATTTTATGAGAGGTGCCGGTGGATTAACACTTGGAATAGTGTCAATAATAGGTTTTGTTATATTTAAATATACAACAACTAAAATTCCTGCAATTAGATATAAGTGGCACCAACGAGTATTAAAAATGCCAGTTTTTGGCGATATGATTTTAAAATCATTGATAGCAAGAATTGCATTAATAATGGGTAATCTTAGTGCAGCAGGAGTAAACCTTTTAGAAAGTATAGAAATTGCAAAACAAGTAAGTAATAACGATGTTGTTACACAAGCTTTAGAAAATGTAAAAAAAGGAGTTTTTTCTGGAGACACTCTTACAAAATTATTTTTAAAAGAACCAGTTTTTCCTCCAACATTTAGTCAATTAATTTCAGTTGGTGAACAAACAGGAAATTTAGATGAAATGTTTACATCTGTATCTTCTTACTATGAAGAAGAATTTGATACAGCGGTTGATAATATGTCTAGTTTAATTGAACCAATCATGATTGTATTTATGGGAACGATGATTGGTGGATTAATGATTGCCATGTATTCACCAATCTTTAATGTTGGTGCAATTATTGGCGGTTAAACGTTTAAATTTTTAGTTAAGACTAAATGATTTATCCAAGGCTTCTCACCTTCTTTAAAAACAACAGCGTCCATTATTTGTTGAATAAAAAAAGTTCCTAATCCGCCTGGTTTAATATCGTCTATTTTTCTGTGTCTTACATTTTTTTCTTCAACTGGTCTTCCTTTATCGAAAAAACCAATTTCAAGATGTCCTTTTTCTAATGAAATTTTAATTTCCATTTTGTCATCTGTATCCTCACCTTGATAAGCGTGTTTAACAATGTTTTGTGCTGCTTCTGCTATAGCTAATACTAATTCGTCTTTTAAATCTTGGTTTATATTTACTTTTTCAAATACCTCTCTAGAGAATGATCTTACCTCTTTTAAACTTGATGAACTAACAACAAAATCTCTTTGTTCAGCTATAGATTTTATTGCAACATTCATTTGTTAGTCCAAATTTAAAATTTGTTCAAGTTTTGCCATCATGATTACTTTGAGAACTGACTTACTAATTTCTTTAAGCACAACTTTCGTTCCAAGTTCAGTCGCTTTTTGGTGACTTTCAATCAAAACTGATATTCCTGAAGAGTCCATGTATTGAACTTCTTTAAGATTTAAATGAACTTCCTTTTTAGCTTCAATTAAAGGCATAATAATCTCTTTTGCCTTTTCAGTGACATCCATATCTATTTCACCATCAAGATGAACAGTTGATATGTTACCTTCTTCAGTAACTTTATATGACATAATTCTTAATATTTATTAGATTTCCTTGCTAAATCAACAAAAATGACCCATTTTGAATACTATTCAAGTATAGATATTGCCTTTTAAAAGATATAATTTATATGTATACACATATTTTTATTAATTATAGGATCATGACTTATGAAAAAAAATAATAAAGGATTTACACTTATAGAATTATTGGTTGTTGTAGCTATTATCGGTATTTTGGCAGCAGTTGGAGTTGTTGCTTACTCGGGCTACACTTCAGGAGCTAAAAAACAAGCAGCAAAATCAACCCATGCAAACGTTGTTAAATATATTTCTGCTGAATTACAAAAATGTAATTTAGGTGAAACTACTGCAATGGGTGGTAAATTAACTTGTGCTGGAAAGACAGCTGGCACCGTTATTACTGCAGCTACAGCAAGTGACGGACCCTTTGCTGATTTTAAAAATCCGTATCTAACTTCTGCTGCGGCAGTAAGGGATAGTCAAACAACTACTGTTGGTGGATATGTAAATTTACATGACACTAGTAATACTTCATTAGATGTTAAGACTTGCTTCACAGTAGATGCTGATTGTAGCACTTCAGGTAACGTTTTAGAAAAAACAATTACTATTGAGTAATTCATAATTTGAATAAAATTTTTATGACTTCCAAAAGCTCAGGCTTTACGCTTATTGAGCTTTTGGTGGTTGTTGCAATCCTTGGTATTATAGCTGCTATTGGTATTGTGAGTTACAATGGATATGTAAGCTCAGCCAAAAAAAGATCTGCTGAAAATGTTATGCAACAAATATCTTTAGGGCAAACTGAATATTATTCAGATAACGGAATTTATTACAGAAACAGTACTAGTACTTCATGTAATCCAACAAGCACTACATCAAGTGCAATAGAAACTAATTTATTAGGTGGCACCGATAGTATTACTAGTGAAATGGGTTACGAACTATGTGTTGCAAATGATGCAACAAATTATAAAGTTTTTGCAAAAGAAAACGGTGGTAATTGTGAAATTACTATGACGGCATTAGGTACTTTCGTTAGAACTAATTGCTAAATATCTCATGAACTATCAAGAAATTTTAGAAAAAGTAAAAGTAGTATTTTCGGGTGGATTACCAAAAAATGTTAAAATTTATTTAACTATAAGTTTAGCTTGGATAATACTAATTGGATATTTAACGTGGTGGAATGGACTAAAAAGTCCAATGTTAGTTAAAAGCTTTAGATGGGACGAATGGTTTTGGTTTGGGATAGTCCCAGCTGTATCACCTTATATTTTCTATTATATTTGGAAAAAAAAAGAGTAATAACCTATTTTGAGCATCTATTATCTATGATGTATACTCATTTATAATAACTTAGAGGTAAAGATGGAGAGTGTTGATTTGGAATCTGTAAAATCATTTGTTGATACCCTTTGGGTTATAGATTGTGCAATTCTTGTTTTCATTATGCAAGCAGGTTTTATGTGTATGGAAACAGGTCTCTCAAGGCACAAAAATAGCATTAACGTTGCTCTTAAAAATGCTGCTGACTTTGGTCTTGCTGTTGTAATTTTTTGGCTATTTGGTTTTGGCTTGATGTTTGGAAAAAGTTTTAATGGGTATTTTGGTACTGACTTATTCTTTTTTAAAACGGATCAAGCTGAATATATGACTTACTTTGTCTTTCAAGCAATGTTTGTTGCTACTGCAGCCACAATTGTATCAGGAGCTGTTGCTGAAAGAATGAAATTTAATGGATATTTAATAATTACAATTATAGCAACTGGAATTATATATCCAATTGTTGGTCATTGGGCTTGGTCTTCTAGTTATTTAAATAATATTGATGCAACAAGACAATTACTTGCGGTTACAGGACAAGTTAAAACAACTGGCTGGTTAACAGATATAGGATTTGTCGATTTTGCTGGAAGTACCATCGTACATTCAGTTGGAGGATGGATTGCACTATCTGCTGTTTTAATTTTAGGTCCAAGAATAGGAAAATATTCAGACGCAAACAAAGGAAAGTTCACAGGCTCAAGTTTCCCTCTTGCAGTTTTGGGAACTTTAATTTTATGGTTTGGATGGTTTGGTTTTAATGGTGGAAGTAATGGTGCTATGGATGAAGCAGTCCCATTAATTTTAATAAATACATTTCTTGCTGCTTCTTTTGGTTTACTAACAGGTCTTGGAATTTCATTCGCATTATTTAAAAAACCAGATCCTTACTATGTAATCCTTGGACCACTTGCTGGTTTAGTTGCAATTACAGCTGGATGTAATTCAATGACATCGGTGACTTCAATATTTGTTGGAATTATAGGAGCGGTAGTTGCAATTTTTGTTAATGAATTTTTAAATAAATTTGAAATAGATGATGTTGTGGGTGCAGTTCCTGTTCATTTGGCAGCAGGGGTTTGGGGAACTATTGCTGTAGGTTTATTTAGCGATCTTGAAATTTTAGGAACGGGATTATCTAGGTTGGAACAAATCAAAGCACAATTTATTGGAATTGTTTCAATAGGTGTATTTTCATTTTTTGGTTCGTATATTTTATTAAAAATTTTAAATTATATTTACCCTTTAAGAGTAAGTCCTTTGCATGAAGAATTAGGTCTTAATATAGCAGAACACAACGCAACTTCTGTAGAACATGATTTAATTACAATTTTAGAAAAACAATCTGAGTCTGGTGATTTAACAATTAGAGGTCCTCAAGATCCATTTACCGCTGGAGGTGTGATTGGTCTTTATTATAATAGATTGATGAACAAACTAGAAACCAGTGAAGCCGAAAGGAAAGTATGGAGAGACAGAATTTCAAATGAAGTAAAACTTGCAGTAAAAGTCCAAGAAAACTTTTTACCAAAAAGAAATTTAGAAAATTACCCAGTGCATGGAATTAATATTGCTGCTAGAGAAGTTTCTGGAGATTTTTTCAGCTTTTATCCCCATAATGACAGTGTTTATTTTATTATTGCAGATGTTGCGGGTAAAGGAATTCACGCTGGAATGGTGATGGCAAAAGCATCAACTTTATTTGAGATTATGTCTAGAGATCAAGTAGATCCAGATGAAATGATGTTTCATATGAATAATGATCTGTTTTTAACTAAAACTGGAGGAATGTTTGTAACTAGTATATTGGGAGAATATAACATGAGGACTGACGAGTTGAGATGGGTAAATGGTGGTCATCAGCCAGCTATACTCAGATCATCATCTGGAAATTACGAACAATTTGAGAGTAATTCACCACCTATGGGTGTAATACTCCAAAAAGATAAATCAGTTTATAAAACTCACAAAGTTAAGCTAGAAAATAACAGGTTTTATGCTTTCACTGATGGTTTATCTGAAAGTTTAAATAGTTCAGGTGAAGAAATAGGAATAGATGGATCATTAAAAATCATAGAGCAAAATTTTAATACAGATTCTAGCAAACAATTATCAGATATATCAAATACAGTAATTAATACTGCTGGGGATAATAAGCTAAGTGACGACTTAACCTTAATATCTATAGGTAATTAAGAATTTAAGTAAAATAAACCCGCGATCAAATATCATATATAATAAGCATATCTTAAAAAATATATTTCCGATGTGGATGAAAAAAATCTAAAAATTGGAATTATTGGTGCAGGTATTCAAGGTGTTTGTAATGCTTTGTTTCTTCAAAAAAAAGGTTTTCAGGTAACACTTTTTGATAGAGAGGAGCCAGGAAGCGCTGCATCATATGGAAACGCTGGACATTTTTCTCCCTATGCATCTGTTCCTTTAAATAGACCCGATGTAATTGCAGACGTTCCCTCAATGTTGATTAGTTCAAGAGGACCTCTAGCTTTAAAATGGAACTATGTCCCAAAAATGATTCCTTGGTTTGCAAGATTTATTTTAAATTGTAGGGAAGAAAAAATGATGCATACAGCGAAGAATATGCATCAAATTTTAGACCAATCATTACCAGCATTCGACGAATTATTTGACGAAATTGATCTCGATGGATTAGTAGAAAATAATGGGATTCTCTATGTTTGGACTAACCAAAATATGAAAAGTAGAGAATTAGAAATTAGAATTAGAGATCAATTGGGAGTAAAACAACAGTTAGTTAATAAAAAAGAAATTCATGATTTAGAACCAAATTTAAAACCATTTTATCATGGAGGTGTTTTTTATGATTACGCAAGACACGCAAGAAATCCGAGAAAAATCTTAATAAGATTGTTTGAAAATTTTGTAAATAAAGGCGGAAAATTTTTAAAATTAAATATTCAAGATATAGATTTTGATGAAGAAAAACCAGTTCTTAGAACAGAAACGCAAAGATTTATTTTTGATAAAATTGTTATTGCATGTGGAGCATTTTCAAAAAGATTAACTGATAAATTACATGAAAATATTCCTTTAGATACTGAAAGAGGTTACCATGTTCACTTCAAGGATTATGATCATTTAATTTCAAGACCTATTGTGTACGCAAATAGAGGTTTTGGAATGACTCCAATGGATCAGGGTTTACGAGTTGTTGGAACAGTAGAATTTGGAGGTTTGGAAAACTCTCCTTCTAAATCGAGAATAAAAAACTTAATATTAAATGCAAAGGATATGTTAGATGGTTTGCCAGAACATAAAGATGAATGGCTCGGTTTTAGACCTACATTACCAGATTTTCTGCCAGTTCTTGGTCCTTCAAAAAATTACAAAAATGTTTTCTATTCTTTTGGACATCACCACTTAGGATGGACGCTTGGTGCAATATCAGGAAAAATCATATCTAAAATGATATCAGGTGAGAATACTAACTTAGATTTACAACCATATAGTTCAATAAGGTTTAGTTAAAAGTAATCTTTTATAGTACTCTATTTAATGCTTGAAAATAAAAGTAATATCATAATTGCATCTATTCTACTTTTTCTTGCAGCTTTGTTTTGGTCTGGAAATTTTATTGTTGGAAAGATCGCAGGTTTAAATGATATACCACCAATCTCATTAAACATATTAAGATGGTCACTCGCATTTCTAATCTTATTACCTTTTACCTACAAAGAAATGTTTGAAAAAAAAGAATTAATTTTTAAAAATATTTATCTTTTATGTTTTTTAGGGATAACAGCTGTTAGTATTTTTAATTCAGCACTTTTTTATTCTTTAAAGACCACACAAGTAATTACAGGTGTGCTTATGATATCAACTGTTCCAGTTATGATCATCTTATTTTCTGTTATTTTAAAAATAGAAAAAACAAATACCTTTCAAGTTTTGGGGGTTATATTTTCTTTATTAGGTGTAATATTTATAATTTCAAAAGCAGATTTTGAAGTCTTTAAAAATTTAGCTTTTGAAAAGGGAGATTTATTTGCATTATTTGCTATGATATCCTGGTCACTTTATTCAGCGCTTTTAAAGAAAAAAAATTATGGATTATCTCCAATAACTTTACTTCAAGTTGTAATTGGTCTCGGTGTAATATTTCTTATACCAATGTATGCAATAGATTATATTTATATTGGTAATCGAATTACACTTAATACAAATTTCATTCTTGTCTTATCTTATGTTGTTTTGTTACCTGGAATCATTTCTTTTTTTTTCTGGATAAAGGGTGTTGCTTTAATAGGAGCTAATAGAGCAGGAATTTATTTACATTTAATGCCAATTCTTGCTGCAATTCTTGCAATGATAATATTTGATGAAGTATTGCTATTTTATCATTATATCGGTGGAATATTAATTATTTCAGGGATATTACTTTCAAACAAAAAAAATGCTTAAGGTAGCTATAATCGACGATTATCAAAATATTGCAAAAGATTTTATTGATCTTGAAAAATTATCTTCAAAATATCAAATTCAGGTATTTAACGAACCGTTTGAAAATGAGGATGATGCAATTGAAAAATTACAAGAATTTGAAGTACTTTTTATTATGAGAGAAAGAACAAAAATAACAAAACAATTTATAGAGAGTTTAAAAAAATTAAAATTAATTGTTACTAGTGGTATGAGAAATAAATCAATAGATTTAGAAGCTGCTAAAAAAAATAAAGTTGTTGTTTGTGGCACTGAAATTAATAGTAATCCAACGCCAGAGTTAACTTGGGCATTAATTTTAGGTTTAGCTAGAAATTTTAAAGCTGAAATAGATAATATGTATCAAGGATACTGGCAATCAACTCTTGGAGTAGAATTAAAAGGTAAAATTCTAGGCTTATTAGGACTGGGAAGAGTTGGATCTCAGGTTGCAAAAATTGGCAAAGCTTTTGGAATGCAAATTATAGCTTGGAGTGAAAATTTAAACTTAGATAAATGTAAAGAGCTTGATGTTTTACCTTGTAGCAAAGATGACTTAATTGAAAATTCAGACTTTCTATCAATTCACGTTCAAGGAGGAGATAGATATAAAGATTGTATTACTATTAAAGAATTTGAGAAAATGAAAAAAACTTCATATTTAATAAACACTTCAAGAGGTGAAATTGTTAATGAAGATGATTTAATTATAGCATTATCAACCAATATAATAGCTGGAGCAGGTTTAGATGTTTATGAAAAAGAACCTTTACCAGAAAGTCACAAACTTAGATTTGTACAAAACGCTCTCTTACTGCCTCATATTGGATATGTCACCGCTGAAAATTATGCAACATTCTACTCTCAAATGATTGAAAATCTAGATAGTTTTATGTCTGGTAAACCGAAAAGAGTTATTGAATAAATTAAATTAAGACAATTTTTACAGATAAAAATTTTAATTTTTTGTGTATAATTATTCTGATGAGCAAAGAATTTAAAGCTAATCAAAACCAAAAATTAGATAATCAAGAATTGACTGATTGGTTAGACTCTCTTGATGCAGTTGTTGAAAATCATGGTAGAGAGGGTGCCAAACTAATTTTAGAAAAACTTGAGAAAAGAGCAAAAGATTTAAGAGTATTATATTCACCAGTTCCATATTCACCATACAGAAATACGATATCTCAATATGATCAAGGAATTTATCCTGGAGATTTAGAAATCGAAGAAAAAATTACAGCAATTTTAAGATGGAATGCTTTAACTATGGTTATGAAAGCAAATAAAAATTATGGTGGGCTTGGAGGACATATAGCAAGTTATGCATCTTTCGCTGAAGTATTTGAAACAGGATTTAATCATTTTTTTAAAGGTGGTGATGAAGCAGATTTAATTTTTTATCAATCGCAGTGTACAACTGGGATATACGCAAGATCTTTTTTAGAGGGAAGATTAACTAAAAATCATTTGGAACATTATAGACAAGAATTAAACGAGCAAGGACTGTCATCATATTGCCATCCATATTTAATGAGAGATTACTGGACATTTACCACATCATCGATGGGAATAGGTTTGGTTAATGCAATTTACCAAGCTCGTTTCATGAAATATTTAGAAAATAGAAACTTATTAAAAACAAATAAAAGAGTATGGGGTTTATTTGGAGATGGTGAAATGGATGAACCTGAAAGTTTAGCTGGATTATCTATCGCATCAAGAGAAAAGTTAGATAATTTAACTTTTATTATAAATTGTAATCTTCAAAGATTAGATGGACCTGTAAGAGGTAATGGACAAATAATTCAAGAACTGGAGACAATCTTTAAAGCTAATGGATGGAATGTAATTAAAGTTCTATGGGGATCTGAATGGGATAAAATTTTTCAACAAGATAAAGATCATTTGTTATTAAAACGTTTTGCTAAAACTGTAGATGGAAAATATCAAACATTGGGCGCAAGAGATGGAGAGTATAACCTTAAAAACTTTTTTGCAGAGGATCCAGAAGTTTTAAAATTGGTTTCTTCACTCAGTAAAGATGAAATTGATAAACTTAAAAGGGGAGGCCATGATTTTAAAAAACTTTATGCTGCCTTTAATGCTGCTGTTAAAACTAAGGATAAACCTACAGTTATTTTAGCTAAAACAAAAAAAGGTTATGGAATGGGTAAGGCTGGCGAGTCAAAAATGACTAACCACCAGCAAAAAGAATTAAATCTTGATGCATTAAAAGAGTTTAGAGATCGTTTTCAATTAGATATTCCAGATAATAAACTAGAAAATATGGAGTTTTATAAACCAGGTGAAAATTCTGAGGAAATAAAATATTTAAAAAAAAGAAGGGAAGCTTTAGGAGGATCTTTACCTAAAAGAAGCTTTAAAGAAGTTGAATTAGTTACTCCAAAAATTGAAAAACATTCAAACTTTTTATTCGAAGAAAGTGACAGAGAATATTCAACAACGACTGGACTAGTAAGATCTTTAGGAAACATAATGAGAGATAAAGAGTTTGGAAAAAGAGTTGTTCCAATAGTTGCTGATGAAGCTAGGACTTTTGGAATGGCTAATTTATTTTCACAAATTGGAATATATTCACCAGAAGGTCAGTTATATGAACCCGAAGATGCGACTTCCATTTTGAAATATCAAGAATCAAAAACAGGACAATTATTAGAGGAAGGAATTAATGAAGCTGGAGCCATATCTTCATGGCTAGCAGCAGCAACTTCTTATAGCAATCATAATTTTCCAATGATGCCTTTTTATATATTTTATTCTATGTTTGGATTTCAAAGAATTGGAGATTTGATTTGGGCTGCAGCTGATCAAATGCCAAGAGGATTTTTAATCGGTGCAACAGCTGGGCGAACTACTTTAGCTGGAGAAGGATTGCAGCACCAAGATGGACAAAGTCATATAATTGCTTCGACATTCCCTAATTTAAAATCTTACGATCCTTGTTTTGCAAGTGAACTAGCAGTTATATTTGATGAAGGCATGAAAAGAATGATGACAGAATGTAGAGATGAATTTTATTATATTACCGTCAACAATGAAAAATATTCTCATCCAAAAATTAATATAAAGAATAAAGATGGAATAATTAAAGGTGGATACCTTTTTAAAGATAATTCAAATGATAAAATTAATATAAATTTATTAGGATCTGGACCAATCTTTAGAGAATGCATTGAAGCGGCAAATATACTTAAAGAAGATTATGGTATTGGATCAAAATTATATAGCATAACTAGTTATTCAGAATTAGAAAAAGATGCTAAGTCAATATTAAGACAAAATACACTTTCACCATCAAATAAAAAACTAAATTATCTTCAACAGCTAATATCAAATAATGATCCTATCGTTGCGACTTCTGATTATGTGAGAGCTTATTCACAATTAATTTCAAGTTACATTGATAATAAATATTTAGCTCTTGGAACAGATGGATTTGGAAGAAGTGATACAAGAAAAAATCTTAGAGATTTCTTTGAAGTAGACAGCAAGCATATTGTGGTTAGTTCTTTGTACACATTATATGAAGATGGTAAAATTTCATTAGATAAATTAGAGAAGGCAATTAAAAAATATAATTTAAATAATAACAAAATTAATCCTTGGGATATATAGAACTCGAATACTAAAATGGAGTTACCTATTGTGAATCATCAAGATTACGAGGCTCAACTAAATGATGATAATAAATTCCCTATAAAAAAATTTGGAGAATTAGCAAAATATTTATTAAATCAAAAAGTTGTAGATAAATTTTATAAACCAATACCTTGCTCAATTGAAACTCTCAAACATGCACATTCAGAAGATTATATTTACAAAATAAAAAATAAGACTTTGGATAAAAATGAAATAAGAAAAATTGGCTTTCCTTTGGTAGATAGTGTTGTCAGAAGATCGTTTATTGCTACTGGTGGAACGGTACTTGCTACAAAGTTGGCATTAAATTATGGTTTAGCTTGTAATACAGCAGGAGGTAGTCATCACGCGACCCACAACGAAGGTGCAGGATATTGCATTTTTAATGATGTTGCGGTTGCTGCTAAATATTTAACTACAAGAGGACTTGCCAATAGAATATTGATTATTGATTTAGATGTTCATCAAGGAAATGGTAACTCAGAAATTTTTAGTCAAGATAATCAAGTATTTACATTTAGTATGCATTCTAAAATAAATTATCCTGCTAAAAAATCTATAAGCGATTTAGATATAGAACTTAAAGAAAATTTAGAGGATAAAGAATATCTAGAAATTCTTAAATCAAATTTGAAACATCTAAATCAAGATGATTTTGATTTTGTTTTTTATATAGCTGGTGTAGATATTCATTATAACGATAGATTAGGAAAACTAAAAATTTCTGATGAAGGAATATTAAAAAGAGATGAATTAGTAATAGAAAACTTTTTTTCTAATAAAATCCCTATCTGTGGTGTTTTAGGCGGTGGATATAATAAAGATTTTAATAAATTAGTAGAATTACATTCAAGTTTACATAAAACTTGTGCTAAGTTTTTATAGATGAAAAAAAATAAAAATTTATCAATTGAACAAGAAAATATATTATTTAAAGAAGCAACTGAGCCTCCTGGTTCAAGTGATTTAAATAATGAAAAAAGAGAAGGAACTTATCATTGCGCAAATTGTGATGTTGAATTATTTAAATCAACAACAAAATATGAAAGTGGATCAGGATGGCCATCTTTTTTTGAGGCAAATGTTAATGTCTTTGATACAAAAACTGATTATCATATAGGATATGGTAGAACAGAGTATCATTGTAAAAATTGTGGTGGACATCATGGACACATATTTGATGATGGTCCTAAACCAACAGGAAAAAGATACTGTAATAATGGTATTTGTTTAGTTTTTAAACCAAAACTTTAATGAATTTATTAACTGTAAATATTAAAAAAATAATATTAAAATAACTAGTGAAAAAAATTACTATATTGATAACTTTTGTTCTTGCAACTGCTCTAAATGCAACTGCTCTAAATGCAAATGCAAATGCAAATGAACTAACAAATAATTTAAAAAGCAAAATTGATAATATTTTTAATGAAACATTAACAGAAATGTTTCCGATGGCTGAATTTGGATTAAGCACTGGTGATGCAAACGAGGTCACAGGAAGTATTATTGCAATAAATCCATTATCAGATGTTAACGATAAAAGTAGCTCAACATTTTTTCAAGGAAGCCTATTTCTCTCAGACGACAGCAGAGAAACAATCAACTTAGGATTAGCAACTAGAAGCCTTGTTAGTGATGATACTATGCTAATTGGCACAAATATTTTTTATGATCATGAATTAGATCATAATCACCAAAGAGCTAGTGCTGGTCTAGAACTTATTACAAGTGTAGGATCAATAACATACAATGAGTACTGGGCTATATCTGATAAAAAAACGGGGGTTGATGGTTTTAAGGAATCAGCACTTGATGGTAGAGATTTTAAAGTTGGAATTCCATTACCTTATCTTCCAACAACCAGTCTCAACATAAGATCATTTCAATGGGATGGTGTTGATGGAGCGACTGATTTAGAGGGAGAAGACTTTTCTTTGAGAGCAAGCATTTCACGATTTAACATTGAGATAGGACACAGAGATTTCGATGGCTCAACTGATGACGAGGATTTTATCAGATTAACATATAGATGTTGCAAAGGTGATTATGAAAAATTTGAAATAAGTGATAAAGCGTTTAGTGGAGTGTCTGTAGAAAATAAAAGATTTGCTAAAGTCGATAGAGAAAATTTAATTGTTAAACAAAAAGAAATGAATCTTACTGTTATAGGATTTTAATAATGAAAGTTGATATTAGTATTAGAGTTTTTTTATTGTTAATATTTTTAAGTATTTTGAGTATTACCTTTTATGCTTCCGTATCAAATGCACAACCAGGAACTACAGTTACTAGAAATGATCCAGAGTGCACAGGTAATGGAGGAACAATAACACCGGCAGCAGCTAATAATAGGTGTGAATTTACCCCTAACGCTCAAAAATTGACTTTTTATAGATTGGATTTATGCACGTCTAGACCAACTGGACCAACTACATCCGCTCAAGTAAATAGGTCTTCTTGCTCGACATTTTTCAAAAATGATAGTGGGGCAGAAACTGAAGTTAAAAAAGGCGTAGGAACAGCAATTGGAACAGCTTCTGATTATACCGCCTTACCATATGGAACCTATACGTTTGGATTAGTAACGATGGGTTCAACTTTTAAATTTACTACAAGCCAAACTTTTAACGCTACAATGAGTGATAGATCTAATAGCTCAACAACTTGTGTAACCAAAGTGTCGTCTCTTGGTACAATTTATGGATTTGAAAATAGAATTAATACTGCTGCTAAATCAAATGTAGACTGTACAGCCGGTGCAACGGCGGCTGAAACAACAATTGGAGTAAATACCTTAACGATGGATGGTGATGATGATTGTTATCATGCAGTGACTTTTCAAGGGACACATGTTAACATTGATGCTTACTTATTAGAGACTGATCTTACATTACTAGATGGAGTTGGTGCTACAGATGCAGATCAAATTAAAAATGGAGTTGCAGGTTGTACCGGAGGTGCTGCTCATGGTATTTCAAGGATAATTGGAGTAATGCCATTGGCAAAAGCAGTAAAAATCACTCCACAAACATCTGGTTTGCAAATAAAATACAATAATACAAGAGGTTTAACAAAAAGTATGACGGGCACAACTAATATGATTGGTTATTTTGATAGTGCTTTTTTTGATTTTGATTTAATTGCTAAATAAAATCTATTTAACTAAATCTAATAAACTGCCGTTTTTTTCGAGTTCCCTTAATTCTTGGTATCCACCAATATGTTTATCATCAAAAAATATTTGTGGAATTGTTCTTCGTCCATTTGCCTTTTTAGTCATTTCGTCTCTCAGTCCATCTTTTGTTGATATATCTATTTCATTATAATTGAGGTTATTTCTTAATAATAACCTTTTTGCTGCATCACAATAACCACACATTGGACCAGAGTAGACAGTGATATTTTTCATAGATTTGAATATAATCTTTGTTTCCTAAAATACTAGAGCAAGTAATCGTTTTTATTAATCTTTGATTTTATTAGTTTTCTAGAATATTCAAATTTTTTTCTATGTTTTATACTTTGTGAACTTGCTCTTTTTCTCCACAATCTAAAAGAAGACGGTTTTAAAGATCTTCTCATAATTTTAATTACTTCTGCTTCAGTCTTCCCGGTTTTTTTTTCTATTTCTTCAAAAGTAATTCTATCTGCCCAGGCGGCCCATATAACCCAATCTGGACTCTCAACGGGTGGCTCTGGATTTTTAACCCTGGTTGTAGGTCTGTGACTTTTTTTCATGAAAATTCAACAATCTGTAACAATTATTTTAATGCAAATCATTACTCTTGTGATATTATCATTTTTAGATAGTCCTATCTAGCCATCTTTAGCTCCCGGTTTTTTAGGACTATCCTTAAGATGCTTCCCCTAGATTTTATCCTTTTTTTGCAAATTATCATTTTTATGTTTATTACACCTGGAACACCTAGAATTGTAATTATTTCATACTCGATGAACTATGGTGTTCAAAAGTGTGTTTGGACTGCATTAGGAGATGTAACTGCAAATATAATTCAGGCAACTTTAGTGATTTTTGTTATCGGATCTTTTTTATCTGACAATCCTACAATATTAAATACTTTAAAATGGTTAGGTATCGTTTATTTAACATATCTTGCATATGATATTTATAAATCAAGACCTAAAGATATAAATACAAAAGATATTTCAGATAAAAGTTTTCTTTCATTTTATAAAGATGGATTTTTAGTAGCAGGGACAAGTCCTAAGGCATGGATGTTTTTTCCTTTTATATTCCCACAATTTATTGATTTTAATTCTAATTATATTATTCAATTTATTATTTTAATTACTACTTATGTCGTTTTAGATTTTTTATCTTTGGTTGGGTATGCAGTCTTAGCTAATAAGTTAATTGTTTGGATTAAAGCTAACCCTAAAATAATAAATACAATTTCTGCTTGTGTAATTATTTTGATTGCAATAATTATTGCATTTACTCAACAATACTAAGGTATATTGCGCTACTACTCACACTTGCAATTAAATAATTTTTGTTATTTATTTAAATTTTATTAATTAATTAAAGGGGAATAAATGAAAATAAAAAACATTTTAATTACATTTGTTTCTGCAATAGCATTATTATTTTCAACTTCAGTTGTATCATTTGCAAAAGTTGTTGGAGATAAGATTATTTTAGGTGCTGCAATCTCTTTAACTGGTAAGTATTCATCTAATGGTGTTCATACTCAAAACGGCTATAACATGGCTGTTGATAGAATTAACAGCATGGGTGGAGTAAAAGTTGGGGGAAAAACTTATAAGTTTGACATTATTTATTACGATGATGAATCAAACCCAAAAAGAGCAGCTCAGCTTGCAGAAAGATTAATTTCACAAGATAAAGTAGAGTTCATGCTTGGGCCATACAGTTCAGGTTTAACAAAAGCGATCGCACCAGTAACAGAAAAATATGGTGTACCAATGGTTGAGGCTAACGGTGCTTCTAGATCTTTGTTCACGAAAGGTTACAAATATCTATTTGCGGTATTAGCGCCAGCAAACTTGTATCTTGATGTAGCAATAAGAACAGCTGTTGAGTTAAATGGTGGTAAAGGTGTAAGAATAGCACAAGCTTTTGAGCAAGATGCATTCTCGCAAGACGTACGATTAGGTATTTTAGATGCTGCTAAAGAAACTGGATCTGAAATTATAATCGACGATAAACTTCCAAAAGAGCTTAATGATATGGCTGCTACATTAGTTAAAGTAAAACAAATGAAGCCAGATGTATTGGTTGTTTCAGGTCATACAAAAGGAGCTTTAACAGCAATAAGACAAATTTCAGAAATGAAAGTTGATGTTCCAATGTTGGCAATGACACACTGTGATGCTGCAAAATTATCAAAGCAACACGGTAAAAATTCTCAATATGCATTATGCGCTTCTCAATGGCATAAAACATTAACTTACAAAGATGATTTCTTTAAAGATGGTATGACATATGCGGCAGATTTTGAAAAAGAATTTGGCTATGATCCACCATATCAATCTGCAGAGTCTTCAGCTGCACTGTTAGTATTTAAAGATGCTTTTGAAAGAGCAAATACTTTTGATCAGAAAAAAGTAAGAGATGCTCTTGCTGCAACTAACATGCAAACATTCTATGGAAATATTAAATTTGCACCTGGTGGTCAAAATGTTGACAAACCAATGGTACTTTTCCAAGTAATGTGTGATGATGCTGGTAAGTGTGAAAATAAAGTTGTTGCTCCATTAAAATGGGCTTCAGCTGAGTTAATACACCCAGTACCAAAGTGGTCTGAAAGATAAAAAAAAATAATTAAGCCCCCTAGAAATAGGGGGCTTTTTTTTATAGAAATCAAAATTAAAATATGGATTTTTTAGTCTTCCAATATCCAATGATAACCATTCAAGCATGTCTTGATGGACTTTTACTTGGAATATTATTTGCATTAATTGCTTATGGAATGGCACTGCAATGGGGTGTCATGAATATAATAAACATTGCACAGGGAGACCTTGTTATCTTAGGTGGATACATTGCGTACTTTATGTATCTCTACGGCATTCATCCAGCATGGGGAGTAATTGTTTCTCCTATAATTATGTATTTTGTTGGAATTGCAATTTACAAATTAGTTATAAATAAAGTTGTAGACAGAGATCTTTTTATTTCAATATTAGCAACCTTTGGAATTAGCATACTTTTCATGCAGTTAATGAATTTTGCATTTGGTGCAGATGTTGTATTGGCCAATTCAGGTTATGGAACAACTATGTTATTTGATAATAATGTTGTTTTACCAAACTCTAAAATATTTTCCGCTTTTATAAGTATTGTCTTTGCAATTTGTTTAGTAGTTTATATGAAAAGATCAAAATTAGGTCGTGCTATCAGAGCAACTGCTCAAAATGCAAGAGCTGCAAAGATTTTAGGGGTTGATACTGAAAAAGTTTATGCAGCAACATTTGGAATAAATGCTGCATTATGCGGAGTAGCTGGAGCTTTAATTTCAATAACATTTACTATACACCCATACATGGGATTACCTTACACTATAAGATCATTTATGATTGTGATTGTTGCAGGATTAGGAAATTTACCTGGAGTAGCTATGTCAGGTATGGGACTTGGAATATTTGAGGAATTTGCGGATTATATTCTTGGTACGGAATTTAGAATTGGTTCAGTATTTTTATTATTAGTTTTAATTTTAGTTTACAGAAGATTTAAACTTTCAAAAAAGAGAGAGTATTTAAAGTGAGAAAAGCTAAAATTAAAGACGATAATGGCAAATTGATAGAAATAGATATTGAAAAATTTAAAAAACATTTAGATGAATATCATTCAACAGGATCTAGTCTTCATGAAGAAAATGGACATTATTTTACAGTTGATAAAGATTTTAGAGATAAAATAGAGAGTTTATATGAACAAAAATAGTTGGATTTTGTACATAGGAATTTTGGTATTTGGTTTAGTTGCACCATTTATTTTTCCAGCTTTTAAAGTTCAATTATCTATTCTGTGTGTATTAATTGTTCTAGCAACTACATGGAATATCCAAGGTGGCGAAATGGGATACAATACATTTGGAAACATTCTTTTTTATGGTTTAGGAATGTATCTTTGCGCATCTGTTCAAGTTGGCATGTTCTTTCCATTAGCTGAGTGGACCGAAAGTGGTGGTGAAAAAACTTTCGTTCATACACCTTCACAATTCTTTCAAGGCATGGCAGCTGGTCTGGTAGTTGCCGCTGTTGTTCCTACAATAGTTGCAGGATTAATTGGTTATGCAATTTTAGGATTGAGGGGTCATTACTTTGCTATTTGTACTTTAGGTTTAGGAGTTGCAGCTGGAGAAATTTCCGGTGGTATTGAAATTATTGGAGCCGGACAGGGTTTTACCACACCTCCTTTTCCAAATATAGGAGGTCTTGAGGCAAGAGGTGAATTTTTTTATTTTTTAAGTTTTGGAGCACTTGTATTAACTTTTATTGCTGTAAGAGCAATTTACACAACAAGGTTTAGATTAATTCTGAATGCAATCAGAGATAATGAAGACAAAGCTGAAGCGATGGGGATCGAGACTATGAAATACAAAATAACTGGATGGATGATTTCAGCTTTCTTTTGTGGTCTTGCTGGTGGAATAATGGGAGGTCTAGTTGGTTATATCGATTCAACAGATGTTGCATTTGATGGAAGAGAAATGGGAGTATTCATGGTTTTGATGGCAATCCTTGGAGGTAAAGGAACTTTATGGGGACCAATTATCGGAGCAACTTTATTTCACTTTTTTAAAGAAGGTTTTTGGACATTCTTCCTTGGTTGGCAGTATGTTGCGTTAGGAGTTTTAATTGTGGTTATAGTAATTTATTTCCCAGAAGGATTAATGGGATGGTTGAGAGAAAAATATCCAGAAAGATTTGGTGAAGTTGTTGATGAAGCTGATCGAAAAGCACAGGTAGAATTAAAATGAGTATTTTAGAGGTCAACAATGTAAGTAAATCATTTGGTGGTGTTAAAGCTAATGTTGATATTTCGATGTCGGTTGAAAAAGGAAAGATAGTAGGACTTATAGGACCTAATGGATCAGGAAAAACTACTTTATTTAATTCAATAGTTGGAACTTATCCAATAGATAATGGTTCAATTAAGTTTAATGGAAAAGAAGTTTCAGAATTACCTGTTCCAGTAATTGCAAAACTAGGATTATTAAGAACATTTCAACAAACTAGAATATATGGAAAATTAAATTGTGTAGATAATATGCTTATCAGTCACAAAGGTAGTGATGAAAGTTTGTTTAAAATTTTCTCTAAAATTCCAAAAGAGCTCACAGAAAAAGCAGAAAACTTACTTAACTTTGTTGGATTGTATCAAAAAAGAAAACTGAGGGCAGGCGACCTATCTTTTGGACAACAAAAGTTATTAGAACTTGCAATGGCACTAATGAATGAGCCAGAAATGCTATTATTAGATGAGCCAACAGCAGGTATAAATCCTACTTTAATTAATGGAATTATTGATAGACTGATCAAAGTTAATCAAGATTTTGGAATAACATTACTTGTTATTGAGCACAATATGAGAGTAATTATGCAATTAGCCGAAGACATATTTTGTCTTGCTCATGGCAAAATGCTTGCAAATGGCACTCCAGAAGAGATTAAAAATGACAAAAGAGTAGTTGATGCATATTTGGGGGCTCAATAATGTCTAATCAATATGAAGTTTTAGGAAAGGCACCTGGTGCAGAAGATTTAAAAAACTTATCTTCTGAAGATATTCATTTAACAATAAAAAATTTGAATGCTGGATATGGTAAAATGGAGATTCTACATAATTTTGATTTATTTGTAAGCAAAGCACAATCATTATGTTTAATTGGTCCTAATGGAGCAGGTAAATCAACAATACTTCATTCTATATATGGATTTACAAATATTTTTTCAGGTAAAATAGAAATTGATGGAAAAGAAATAACAAATTTAACTCCAGCTGAAAAATTAAAAACAGTTGGCATAGCTTATATCCTGCAAGATAACTCAGTTTTTCCAGATATGACTGTAGAGGAAAATTTATTAATGGGTGGTTTTATTAAAGATAAAACAGAAGATTCATATCAAGAAGCAGAAAAAATTTTAGATAAATATGAAAGATTAAGAAATAGAAGAAATCAACCAGCAAAAGTTTTATCAGGTGGTGAAAGAAGATTATTAGAAATATCAAGAGCTTTAGTAATGAAACCTTCTGTTCTTTTGGTTGATGAACCTTCTATTGGACTAGAGCCGAGATATATTGATATGGTATTTGAGATTTTAGGTGACCTACAAAAAAATGAAAAGAAAACAATTATTCTAGTTGAGCAAAATGCCAAAAAAGGTTTAGAGTTTTCTGATATAGGATATGTATTAGTATCTGGCCAAACGGCAATAGCTGGAAGAGGTAATGATTTACTGAAAAATGATGATGTTGGACGTCTATTTCTAGGCGGATGATTAACTCAAAATACTTTTTTAAAGGAATTCTTTGTGCAAAAGAATTCGATAGCCCTGCAATTGCTCTTGGATTAAGTTTTTTAGCAATTGGAGCTTTATTAAAAAACTTAGGTTTTACAATTCAAGAAAGTATTTTTTCTACCTTTTTAACTTATGCATTACCTGGTTCACTTGTAATGGCAGAGTCGATTTTGATCGGAGTTTCGTTACTTAATTTATTTTTTGCAGTTTGGTTGGTGAACGCAAGGTTGTATCCGATGACTGTATCTCTAATGCCATTATTAAAGCATCAAAGCCAATCAAGGTGGAAGTATTATCTTTCATGCCATTTTGTTGCGGTATCTTCGTGGTTAATCCTTAAAAATAATTATAAAGAAATTGAAAAAAAATATAGAGTCGACTTTTGGATAGGAATTGGAACTGCAACTTGGTTGATAGCAATTTTTTCAACGATCTTAGGTTATTACTCAGCCGATTTCTTAAATAGAGAGATGATGATTGGACTAGCTATAATTAATCCAATTTATTTTACTTGCACAATGATAGGGGTAATGAAGTCTATACAGTTAAATGTTTCAATAATTTTAGGAGCTATCTTAGGACCTTTATTTTATCTTATTAGTCCTGATTGGTGTGTTTTGATTGGTGGATTTGTAGCTGGAACTGTTGCTTTTGTAATAGGAGAAAAAAATGTCAGCTAATATTGTTCTAATAATAGTTGTTACATCTTTAGCTACTTATATTTCAAGGTTTTTAGGAGCTTTTACATCTGAAATAATAGATGAAAATACTAAGATATATAGGTGGTTTAATTATTTAGCCTATTCGACATTGGCTGCTTTAATTTCTAGAATGATAATATTTCCAGCTGGCGCACTTTCTGACAGTAATTATTTGTCTAGATTTATTGTTGTGCTTTTAGCAATAATAATTTTTAAATTAACTAGAAATAATTTAGTTTACCCAACTTTATTCTCTGCTATCATTATGTTTTTATTAAGTAGCTTTACGATATAAATGAAAAAAATTATTTTACTATTGTTCTTGGTTTTAATACCAGGTATTTCACAAGCAGCATGTGATGATCCTTTAACCGATGGAGTTGATTATACTAACTGTAGATTTTCAGATGGACAAGATTTACAAGGCAGTTATTTGCCTAACTCAAATTTATCATTTGCAAGTTTTATACAAGTAAATTTTGATAAAAGTATTATGATGACATCAAATTTGTCATTTGGAACTTTTCCAGAGTCAACATTTGTAAGAGCTAACTTATATGAGTCAACTCTAGTTGGTGGAAATTTTGAAAAAGCTAATTTTACAGGAGCAAATATGACAAGAGTTGATTTTATGGGCTCAACATTAATTGAAGCGAATTTTCAAAACGCAAATTTAATGGAAGCTAATTTTACCTCATCAAATATGACCAATGCTAATTTTGATGGAGCAAATTTAATTGGAGCTACATGGACCAATGGTGAAACATGTGGACCAAATTCAATTGGGGTTTGTAATAAATAATTATAATGGATAGCTTAGATACTATTCAAGGGTTTGATATTTCATTTAGTGACTATTCCAAAAGAATAATAAATATTAAAATTGAAGATGAAATTATAGATAAGTTAATATTTCCTTTTAAAAAATTTGATATTACAGCTCTTGAATATAAACCTTTTACTCGATTTACACTTGCAAAATCTTTAGACGATTCAACAGGTGGAAATCTAGGAAAATTTATAAACTCTGTATTAAGAGATAGAGACACAGGTTGTTTTATTATAGGACCTAAAAATAAATCTAAAAAAATCGATAATAATTTTCTTATTAAACTATCTACAGCCGTAACACACTTACTTGGTAATCCAAATTTTGACTCAATGGCTGGAAAATATTATGCAAGATTTCATGTTAAACATGAGGACAATAGCGATTCATATCTAAGAAAAGCATATACAAATATGGATCTTCATACTGATGGAACTTATGTTAAAGAAAAAACTGATTGGTTATTAATGTTAAAAATGGAGGAAGAAAATGTACAAGGTGGAGAAACTGCAATGTTGCACCTTGATGATTGGGAACATTTAGATAGTTTAACTAATGATAAAGTTGGAAAACAAAACTTTATATGGGGTTCTCCAAAAAGTAAAAATGTTGACTATAAAGTAGAACATCCTGTTTTTTCAGAAGACGAAAATGGAAAGCCACAAATTTCTTACATAGACCAATTTCCTGAGCCTAAAAATATGGAACAAGGACTATTTCTACAAAAATTATCAGACTCTTTAGAGGGAAGTCAAAAAAAGATTGTAATGCCTTTACCAGTTGGCTTTTCAGTAGTTGCAAATAACTATTTCTGGCTTCATGGTAGAAAACCATTTGTAGAAAATAAAAAATTATCAAGAGAATTACTAAGAATTAGAGGTTCTTTTTTTACTAATTAATTAATTTTAGTGATAATAATCACTTAGTTTATCATGAAAATCGGATTTATTGGTACAGGACATATCTCAAAATCAGTAATCAATGGAATACTGGGATCAAAATTAAAAATTAATAAAATAATTGTTTCAAAGAGAAATTCAAAAATTTCAAGTGAACTTAAAAGAAAAAGTAAAAAGATAAAAATATCTACTGACAATCAGGATATTATAAATCAATCAAATTGGGTTTTTTTAGCAGTAACGCCAACGATTGGAAAAATTATTCTTCCAAAACTAAAATTTAAAAAAGGTCAAACGATAATAAGTTTTATATCAACTATAAAAATGATTGAATTAAAAAAATATATTAAAGTTAAAACTAAGATTATTAGAGCAATTCCTTTGCCTCCAATTTCTCTTAGAAAAGGACCAGTGCCAATTTTTCCACCAGATAAACAAGTTAGAAATTTTTTTAATAAACTTGGCACATCTGTTGAAATAAAAAATGAAAACCTATCACTAAATTTTTGGTCAACATCATCAATGATGGCACCATTTTATGAATTACTACAAACTCTGAGTGAATGGTTAGTAAAAAAGGGAATTAATAGAAGTGACTCTCAAAAGTATATTACCTCGTTATTTATTGCTTTATCTGAGGATGCAAAAATTAATTCAAGTAAAGATTTAAAAGTACTTGTTAAAAATTCACAAACCCCAAAAGGTTTAAATGAGCAAGCTGTTAAAGAATTAAGAAAACTTGGATTTTATAAATCTCTCAATAAAACAGCAAATAGCGTCTTGAATAGATTAAAAAAAAGCAAATAAAATGTCCGAAAATATCTTAAAGGTAAATAATCTTACAAAATTATTCGGAGGACTAGCAGCAGTATCAAATTGCTCATTAAAAATTAGATCGGGTTCAATCACTGGAATAATTGGCCCAAACGGTTCGGGAAAAACAACATTATTTAATTTAATAGCTGGAAATTTAAAATCTAATGATGGAGATGTAATATTTAATGATGAAAATATTACCAATGTACCATCACATGAGTTGTTTGGCAGAGGATTATTAAGAACCTTTCAGATTGCACATGAATTTTCAAACTTAACAGTTTTAGAAAACTTAATGATGGTGCCGTCAAATCAAAGCGGAGAAAATTTATTAAATGCGCTTATTAAACCTGGACTAGTTAAAAAAGAGGAAAAAGTTATAAGAGAAAAAGCCTATGAGGTTGTAGATTTTCTTAATTTAACTCATTTAGCTAATGAAAGGGCAGGAAATCTTTCTGGAGGTCAAAAAAAATTATTAGAATTAGGAAGAACTATGATGGTTGATGCAAAATTGGTTTTACTTGATGAAGTGGGAGCGGGAGTTAATCGAACACTTTTAAAAGATCTAGGAACCGCAATATTAAAATTGAATAAAGAAAAAAATTACACCTTTTGTATGATAGAGCATGATATGGATTTTATAAGCAGAATGTGTGATCCAGTAATAGTAATGGCAGATGGTTCAGTTTTATTTGAAGGAACATCTGAAGAAGTCAAAAAAAATGAAAAAGTAATTGAAAGCTATCTTGGAAAGTCAAACTTAACAAAAAAAGAAATTTAATGGCATACTTTGAAGGAGCAAAAATGACTGCAGGTTATGGGGATGGCCCTGATATTATTAGTTCATGTTCTATAACTGCCAATAGAGGAGAGATAGTAGCTATTCTAGGTCCCAATGGTGCTGGCAAATCAACAGCCATGAAAGCGATGCTTGGATTACTAAAATTAAAATCAGGATCTATAACTTTGAATGGTGAAGATATTTCAAAAATTAATCCTCAAGATCGAGTAAAAAAGGGTATTTCATTCGTTCCACAAACAAGAAATGTATTTGCAGAATTAACTGTTAGAGAAAATTTAGAGATCGGTGGCTTTTTGACAGAAGGGAGTTTAGAAAATAAAATTGAGAGTATTTATAGTTTATTTCCGATTTTGAGTGAAAAAAAATCCCAAGTCGTCGGACAATTATCTGGTGGACAACGTCAGCAAGTCGCGCTTGGAAGAGCTTTAATGAGTGATCCATCAGTTCTTATGTTAGATGAGCCCACAGCTGGAGTTTCTCCAATTGTAATGGATGAATTGTTTGAACATATAATAAAAGTTAAAAAAACAAATGTTGCTGTTATTATGGTTGAGCAAAACGCAAAGCAAGCATTAAGTATTTCAGACCGAGGCTATGTATTGGTAACAGGTCAAAATAAATTTGAGGGATCCGGTAATGATTTACTTGAGGATCCTGAGGTTCGTAGATCATTTTTGGGAGCATAATGGATTTCTTAAATGCAATAATTGTACTTTTTAATTTCACAGTGATACCAGCCTTAGCTTATGGTTCACAATTAGCTTTAGGTGCTATTTTTGTTACTTTAATTTACGCAGTTTTAAGATTTGCTAATTTTGCAACAGGAGACATGATGTCTTTTGGAACAATGTTCGCAGTTATTCTAACATATTATTTTCAGTCCTTAGGTTTTGGATTAGGTGTTTTACCAACAGCACTTTTGACAATTCCTTTTGCCATATTAATGATGATTTTATATATGTTAATCATAGACAAATTTGTTTTCAGTTATTACAGGATAAAAAAAAGTCCTCCTGTTCAATTTGCAATGGTTAGTGTAGGGGTAATGTTTGTCACTCAAGCCTTAATTAGAATAATCATTGGACCATCTGACAGAAGATTTTTAGATGGTGAAAAATTTATAATTAAAGCAACAGAATTTAAAGAAATGACTGGTCTTGCAGAAGGTATAACCTTAAAATCAACACAAGCAATAACAATAATCGTAACCTTAATTGTTGTTTCAATAATGTTTTGGTTTTTAAATAGAACTAAAACTGGAACAAGTATGAGAGCTTATTCAGATAATGAAGATTTAGCATTATTGTCTGGTATAGATCCTAAGAGAGTTGTTTTGATAACATGGGTCATCGCAGGAATTTTGGCTACTATTGGTGGAGTATTATACGGTTTAGATAAAAGTTATAGACCTTTTGTTTATTTTAATAATATGCTTCCAATATTCGCCGCAGCAATTGTTGGAGGAATCGGAAATCCATTTGGAGCCTTCCTAGGTGGATACGTTATAGCTTTTGCAGAAATATTTGTAACTTACGCATACAAAAGATTTATTTCATATCTATTACCTGAACATCTTGAGCCAGACTCTTTACTTCAGTTACTATCGACAGATTACAAGTTTGCAGTTTCATTCTCAATCTTAGTAATTGTTTTATTAATAAGGCCGTCAGGCATCTTTAAAGGAAAAGTAATATGAGGAATTATAAAAATGTCATTGCTGCATACTCAATCATGATATTTTTAATAATTTTGGTTGGGATATTTCAATCCTGGTCTATTGCATTAACTATTTTAAATTATTGTTTAATTTCCGCAGTTATGACAATTGGGGCAAATATACAATGGGGTTATGCTGGATTAATTAATTTTGGGATAATGGGATATACAGCATTAGGAGGATTAGCTGTAGTCTTAGTTTCAGTTGAACCAGTCAAAAAAGCTTGGCAAGTTGGAGGTTTAAATATTTTAGCTTGTATATGGATAATTGTTGCAATTATTTTTGTAGTTAAATTTATACTTAACAGATTTGATAAATCTAAATTAAGAAATTACACAGTAGCGTCTGTAATTTTAGGTGGGATAATTTTATTAAGAGTAACTGCTGCACCAGGAATAGAGGCGATCGAGTCAGTTGATCCAGCAAGGACAGGATTTCTCGGTGGCATGGGATTGCCCGTTTTATTTTCCTGGATTGTCGGTGCGCTTTTGGCTGGCAGTTTAGCATTTGTCATAGGAAAAATCGCATTAGGTCTTCGTGCAGATTACTTAGCTATTGCAACATTATTAATAGCAGAGATTATCGTTTCAATTATTAAACATGAGGAATGGTTGGCAAGAGGTGTAAAAAATGTAATAGGATTAAAAAGACCAGCACCATACGAAATAGATCTACAAACTTCAGAATGGTTTATAAATTTAGTTACAAAATTTAATTCATCAAAATTAAATTTAATTAATTCAATTTCTGATAAGCAAGAAGCTCTAAATCAAATGGTTATTGATGCTTCATCGGTTTATGTAAAATTATGTTTTACAGGTTTATTTCTTACTGTTGTTATTATCTTGTTAATTGTGACTCAGAAAGCCCTCTATTCACCTTGGGGAAGGAAAATGAGAGCTATAAGAGATAATGAAGAGGCGGCAAGTGCAATGGGTAAAAATATTGTTAAAGAGCATCTTCTTATTTTTATTTTGGGATCTGCAATTGTTGGCTTAGCTGGAGCTATGATGGTTACAAATGACGGTTTATTTACACCAGGTAGCTATAGACCTATGAGATATACTTTTGTAATTTGGGTTATGGTTATAGTAGGTGGAACAGGAAATAATTTTGGAGCAATATTGGGGGGATTTGTAGTTTGGTTTTTATGGGTCGAAGCTGCTCCTATTGCATTATTTTTAATTAATTTGTTTACATCCCACCTTCCAGAAACTAATGCAATGAGAGTTCACTTAATTGAAAGTGCCCCATATTTTAGATTCTTAGTCATAGGAATTGGTTTACTTTTAATAATGCGTTATAGACCACAAGGAATTATTCCAGAAAAAATTATTAAACAATAATGTATTATATTTTATTAGGTATTGTTTTAGGATTAATATTTTATTTATCTGACAAATATTTATTTTAAAACCCCAGTTAAGAAACTGGGGTTTTAATTTCTAATTATCTTTGCTTTTTGTCTTTAAACTTTCCACTTTTTATTTCTTTTTCAATAAAAGATCCAAAAGCTTCACCAACATCTGTAAATTCAACAGCTGTAGCACCTTCATAGTTTACCGCTTTACCTTTAGCTAATAAATCAAGTGCTTTCTTTAATTCACCTGGATAAATTTTTGTTCCAGGAGCATTGGCTACTGACATTACATTTTTTTGAACAGTCATTCTGTCAGCTTTTCCACCAGCTTGCATTGCAAGGGTGATCAAGGCTGCAGCATCATAACTTTCACCTGTGTAAGGACCTGATGAGTCAATACCACCAGCACTAGCAACTTCTTTAAATATACCAGCACCTTTACCCATTGATCCTGGTAAAGATCCAAATGATTTATTTAAATCTTTTCCAAATCTGTCAGTAAGAGAGTCACCAATCATTCCATCTGAAAGAACAAAAGTATCAAATGATCCAGAGTCTAATGATCCTTGAATAATACTACCACCAGCTTGATCTAAGTAACCTAAAACAGCAAGAGCATCTCCACCTGCTGCTGCAAGTGTCGCTACTTCTGCACCATAGTCACCTTTACCTTCTTCGTGTGCTGTAACAGCTGTCACTTTAATACCATGAGCTTTAACTGCAGCTACATAAACATCAGCTAAACCTTTTCCGTAGTCATTGTTAGTATGAGTTACAGCTAATGATTTAACTTTTCTGTCCTTTGTAATATCCGCTAAGACTTGTCCCCCTCTAGCATCTGATGGAGCAGTTCTGAAGAAATAACCATTATCATTAAGATCGGTTAATCCTGGAGATGTAGCTGATGGTGAAATCATAACAACACCATTTGGCACGGCAACATTAGTTGCTATTGCACCTGTAACACCAGAACAATCAGCACCCATAATAGCAACAACACCACCTGAAACTAAACCTTCAGCAGCAGTTGTAGCAGCAGCAGAATCAACACATGTTGAGTCAGCTCTTTCTACAGAAATTTTTTTTCCACCTAGTAATAAACCTGAGTCTGAAGCTTCTTTAAAAGCAAGTTCAGCAGAAGCAGCCATTGCAGGTGTAAGGGTTTCAATAGGACCAGTAAATCCTAAAATAATACCCATTTTAATTCCATGCCCATCTGAAAAAGCTTTTGAAGTAAAGCTTAAGATAAACACGAATATACCTATTAGTAATTTTTTCATATTTTCCCTTTAATTGTTAACAATTTATATAATCAAAATTAAATCCTATTAAATTATTATTTCAATGAGAAAATTATCTCAATTTTCGAACAAATACTTATAATTTTAGCAATTATCTATTAGGAGTGTCTGTCGCAATCATTTGACCTCTGACTTTTTCTCTAAAGTAAATATACACTCCTGCAGAAATAATAATAGCTGCCCCAAGAAACGTTCTTGGTTCAGGTATTGTTTCAAATAATATATATCCCGCAATCATAGCAAAAATTATATAAGAATATTCAAACAAAGATACAATTGAAGGTGAAGCAATACTATAAGCTGAAAAGACACAAAAGAAAGATATAGAAGCAACCACTCCCATTACAAAAACATAAGGCCATGAAGCTGAAGGGTTAGTAAACCATTCTCTAACAATAAATTGTAAGGTAGGATCAGAAAAATTATTAAATTTTCCATCTCCACTAACTAGATAAATAATTAAACTTACAATAACCGCAAAAATATAAAGCAAAGTCATTTGAGTATAAATATTATCTTTCTCAGAAGTATATTTTGTAATTGTCATCGAGCAAGCATAACAAAGTGCACATCCGACAGGTGCTAATTTGAAAAAATTAAATTCCTTTAGTGTTGGATTAAGTACAATTAATACTCCTATAAAACCTACAACAATTGCACTCCATCTTCTAATTCCAATTTGTTCTTTTAAGAAAAATTTAGCAAACATAGACATAAAGAAAGGACATGAGAAAAACAGAGCACTAACCATCGCTAAAGACATAAAGGTTAAAGAAATATAAAAAAAAGCAAATCCAAAGAAGAAACAAACAACCCTTACTAAAGTTAAAAAAGGATAATGAGTTTTAAGAGTGAATTTTTTTTTTGTTATTAAAAAAAAAGATATGAGAATAGTCGCCTGTATTAAAGTTCTTCCCAAATATAACTCAAATAATGCAATATCTTCAAAAATAAACTTTATTAATGAGTCTTGAATGGAAAAAAATGCCATTCCAGTCATAATAAACAAAATACCTTTTGTATTATCGTTTGTTTGCATATCGCACCTATATCAAAAAAACTTTAACCTTCATAATTAATAAGATAATCTAAAAAGTTTTTATGGAAGATTTTAAACCAATTTCTGGAAGCTGTATTTGTGGAGAAATTGAATATACTATTAAATCTAAGCCTTTATTTACACATGCTTGTCATTGTAAAGATTGTAAGAAAATAACCGGATCATCTTTCGTTATTAATACAAGTATTTTTGAAAATTCATTAGATATCAAAGGTGAGCTTTTAGAAAAGAAATTAATTGCAGGAAGTGGAAAAAGCTGCAAGGTTTACTTTTGCAAAAAGTGTGGTGTTTACATTTATTCTGACTATGAATTCGCTGTTAAAAGGATAAGTATTAGAACAAATACTTTATCTAATCCAGAGCTTTTTCCGCCTCAAGCACACATATTTGTTAAAAGTAAAGATCCATGGATAAATATTGTAAACAAAGATATTTGTTATGATGAAATGTATGATCCTAAAATTGCTTGGCCTAAAGAAAGTTTAGATAGATATAAAGAATATCTCGAGTCTAATTAAGGATAAAGTCAGCTGCTCTTTCACCTATCATTAAAGTTGGTGCATTTAAATTACCACTTGTAATCTCTGGCATAACAGAAGCATCTGCAATTCTTAAATTTTCCAAACCATGAACTTTCAATTTTTCGTCAACGACCGCCATTCTGTCCACACCCATTTTTAATGTACAGGATGGATGATAAGCTGTTTCGGCTTTTGATCTAATATACTCAGTAATTTGTTCATCATCGGCTGCACTTTCACCTGGTCCTATTTCTTTTCCAGCGTATGGTTTCATTGAGTCTTGACTTAAAATTTTCCTAGCTACACGAACACACTTAATTGTTTCTTTTAAATCATATTCATCTTCTAAATAATTAAATTGAATTTTAGGGTAATCGTATGGATTTGAACTATTTAATTTAATATGTCCTCTACTTTTGGGTTGATTCAAACTTGCGTGTAATTGATAACCATGTCTGTCAGGATCAACTAATCCATGATCGATTACAAATGCCGGAAAAAAATGAAATTGAATATTTGGATAGCTTTTGTCTTCTGAAGATTTGCAGAAACCACCTGCTTCTAAAAATGAAGTAGAACATGGACCACTTTTTGAAAGAAACCATTGAATACCAATTTTAAGCATATTTATTTTGTTAACGTAAGAATAGAGCGTATCTTTAGTTTTGCATTCTTGCTGAATGTAGGTTTCTAAGTGATCTTGTAAATTTTGACCCACTCCTTCTAAAGAGTGAATAACATTAATCCCTTTATCTTTTAAATCTTTTTCAGGCCCAACACCTGATAACATCAATAGTTGTGGTGAATTGATTGAACCTCCACTTAAAACAACTTCTTTATTTGCATAAACTTTTGTAACTTTATTTTTAATATTTACCTCTATTCCGACTGCTTTCTTTCCTTCAAAAATAATTCTTTCAGCAAACGAATTTGTAAAGACTTTTAAATTTTTTCTTTTTCTTGCGGGTTCTAGATAATATTTAGATGCGCTAGCTCTTTGTCCTTTATGAATTGTAATGTCATACATTCCAAATCCCTCTTGATCTTCTCCGTTCATGTCATCATTTTTTTTATATCCTGCTTCGACAGAAGCATTAATAAAAGCACTAAACAATGGATTTTTGTTTTTGGATTGATTTACTGGTAAAATTCCTTTCCCACCTCTGAATTTATTCTCTCCTTCAGACCATGTCTCAATTTTTTTAAAAAATGGTAAAACATTTTCATAAGACCATGATTTTAGACCAAATGAAGCCCATCTTTCATAATCATTTTTGTTTCCTCGAACGTAAACCATCCCATTATGTGCAGAACAACCACCTATCATTTTTCCTCTTGGGCAAAATAATCTCCTATTATTTAAATTGGGTTCTGGTTCCGAATAATATTTATAATTATATTTTGGATCATGCATTGCATACAAAATTGCCAAAGGCATATTAACCTTCCAAATATCACTAGATCCACCCGCTTCAAATAAAGCAACTTTAAATTTACCATTTTCGCTTAGTCTATTTGCAAGAACACAACCTGCTGTGCCAGCACCGATTATTATATAATCAAAATTCATTTTAATTTTAATTTTAATAATTCTTTGTATTGATTAATATTTTTCATTTTAATACCAACTTTTTTTGATGCTTCATCAAATTTTCTGAGAAGTATGGAACTTTTGAAATAATCTTTGTTTTCAAAATCTTCACACTCTTTATCATTTAAAACTCCCCCTTGAAGTTTTAGACTAATCTTCGATGCTTTAGACAATTTGTTATAATACCTTTTGTCTCTTGCTAAATATCGCTTGGCTAAAACATGATATTTAATCGGGTTTACAACTTTATTGCTAAAATATTTTTTTAGAAATTTGTATCCAATTACCTCATGTTCACCATCTTTATTATTTTCTACTAATTTATCTGGATCATCGATAACAAAATGTCCATAATCATGAAGTAAGCAAGAACATATTAGATCATCGTCACATTTAGACTTTTCCGCAAGCATTGCAGATTGAATCATGTGATCTGCTATCGTTATATTTTCACCTATATATAAAGATTTATTATTTTCAAAATTATAAATAATTTCTTCTACAATTTGCATTTATTTTTTTAATTTACCTGTAAGTACAAGATTATCAGTTTTAAAATTATTTTTATTCTCATTAATAAAATCATCCATAATTTTTATTTTGTCTTCTTCAAATTCTGTAACTTTTCTTTTATCTAGATCAATATAAAGAGAGAGACTTTCTGTTGTTGCGGCAAGTTTTTTTGTTTTTTTTTCAATCATTTCACATTTTAAATGTAATCTTTTTTTATCATGATCAAAAAAAGTGCAATAAACATCTACTTCTTCATTCTCTTTAACTTCGTTGTTATAAGTTGTTCTTGTTTCAACCACCATAGTGCTTCTTTTATTAATTTGTGCTTTAGCTCCACCCATTTCAAATTTATTAAGCATCGTCTCCCAAGCTTCATCAAAAATTAAAACATAATAAGCCATGTTCATATGCTCATTATAATCTGTCCAATCTTTAATTATTTTTCTCGAAGCCAAATGAAATGACATTTTATCAGCTTTTATTTATTTTATTTGCTACTAACAATTTTCTTTGCATCTCTCGTAAAACTGGTCTTTCTATTAATTTGCCATCAATTACAACCAAACCTGTATTAGCTTTTTTAAATTGATCCATAATTTTTTTAGCCTTACTTATTTCTTCTTCTGATGGAGTAAAAATTTCATTTAAAATACTTATTTGTTTTGGATGAATAGATCCTTTTCCAGTAAAACCTAAGTTTTTAACAAACTGCGCTTCTTTTTTCATCCCTTCCATATTTTCAAGATTTAAATACGGAACATCAATAACATCAACTCCTTTACTTGCACCAGCATGAACCAATCTTGATCTTGCATAAACTAAATTCTCTAATTTGTTTTCCACTCTTAATTCTGCTGCCATATCTTCTCCTCCGAAATAAAGAGCAACTATTCTATCGCTAGAATGTGCAATATCATAAATACTTTCAAGAGCTTGATTAGTTTCCATTATAACATGAAGATCAGTATCTAAACCACAATCAGTAAGCATGTCATCAATAAATGTAATTTCGTCAGGCGTTTTAACTTTAGGCAACATGATAGCTTTAACTTTTAGTTTATTTGAAGCAATAGCTTCTAAGTCTAGAAGTCCATGTTTGGTTCTTTGACAATTTAATCTAACAACTAATTCAACATCATTTTTTACTTCTAGTGACTTTAATGCATCAATAGTATTATTTCTTGCTTCATCTTTATCTTTCATGGCTATTCCATCTTCTAATTCAATACAAACCATATCAGCACCTGAAGCCAAGGCTTTTGGAAACATTTCTGGTTGAAGACCTGGGGTAAATATAAAACTACGTCTTACTCTTAGTTTATTTAAGTCCATTAATTTTATTTCCTATAATTATTAATGATATGATATTATATTTTTCTATAAATAAAAATGAACAATAAAGTCTTCATCTCATGCGCAGTTACAGGATCTGGTGATACAGCAAGCAAACATCCTGATTTGCCCAAAACTCCAGAACAAATTGCAAAAGCAGCAATAGAGTCTGCAAAAGCTGGTGCTGCGATTGCTCATATTCATGTTAGAGAGGAAGATGGAACTCCAAGTAGAAGACTCGAGCTTTATAAAGAAGTAGTTGATAGAGTAAGATCATCTGAAACTGATGTTATTCTTAATCTTACAACAGGAATGGGTGGTGATTTAGATATAGGCCAAGGCAAAAACCCTTTAGAATTTGGTCCGATGACAGACATGGCAAATGTAATGGAGAGAATTGCGAATGCTGAACAATTTCTTCCAGAAATATGTACACTTGATTGTGGTACATTAAATTTTGGAGACAGTTCTGTTATTACAGTTAATACACCTAACGATTTGAGAAAAGCTGCAAAAAAGCTAATGGAAATAAAAGTTAAACCTGAAATAGAAGCTTTTGATTTGGGAAATATGTGGTTTGGAGCTCAGTTATATAAAGAGGGATTGTTAAGTGATCCACCTCTTTTTCAAATGTGTTTAGGAATTCCGTGGGGAGCACCCGCAACACCATTGGCTATGCAAGCAATGAAAGATATAATGCCCAAAGAAGGCATATGGTCAGGTTTTGCAATATCTAAAAATGAAATGCCATATGTTGCACAAACTGTAGTAATGGGAGGTAACCCAAGAGTTGGATTAGAGGATAATTTATATTTATCTAGAGGTAAATTAGCAACAAATCCTCAATTAGTTGAGAAAGCTATAAGAATAGTTACAGATCTTGGTGTAGAGATTATGTCACCTTCAGAAACAAGAGAAAAATTAAAACTTGTAAAACACAAGTAATGTCAAAAATTAAAACTGTGGGAATTGTTGGAACCGGTGTGATAGGGACTGGATGGATAATAAGAAATTTAGCACACAATAAAATCGTTCATGCATATGATCAAAATAAAAATCTTAAAAGTTATGTTTTAAAAGAGATAAAAAGAACTTCAAAAAGTATAAAAAAACTTTTTGGAAAAAAAATTTTAATTAAAAATTTAAAATTTTTTAATTCACTTGAAAAAGCTCTTGTAAATGTCGATTTTGTTCAAGAAAGTGTATTAGAAAATTATAAAGTTAAAACCGATTTGATACACAAAATTTCAAAATATGTAAAATCGGATATAATTATTTCCTCAAGCTCCTCAGGACTTTTACCCTCTAAAATTTTTTCTAAGAGTGAAAATCCACAAAGAGGCATAATTGGGCATCCATTTAATCCAGCATATTTGTTGCCAGCAGTTGAAATAGTTCCTGGAAAAAAAACCACAAAAAAGTTTCTTTTAGATGCAAATAAATATTACAAATCAATCTCAATGAAGCCAATTATGCTTAAAAAAGAATTACCAGGTTATCTCTCAGATAGACTCCAAGAAGCATTGTGGAGAGAAGGTTTGCATATAATTAACGAAAATTATGCAACAACTCAAGAATTAGATCGTGCAATAGAAGATGGACCAGGTCTTAGATACTCAATAATGGGCACCTTTTTAACCTTTCATCTTGCAGGAGGTAATGAAGGAATGAAACATATGTTAAAGCAATTTGGTCCAGCTTTAAAATTACCTTGGACAAAATTAAAAGCTCCAAAATTAACAAATAAATTATCTAATAAACTTATATCAGGCACAAAAAAACAAGCTAAGGGTAAATCAATTAATATGCTTTCAAATATTAGGGACCAATATTTAGTTGATGTCTTAAAAATTAGAAAAAAATACGAGAATAAAATTAGAAATTGATGAAAGAAAAAATTTTTATAAATAAAACTGGCGGATGTATCTGTGGAAATATAACTTTTAACGTCAAGCTTGATGAAGTTCCTTTAGTTTTCAATTGTCATTGCATTGATTGTAGAAAAAAAATAGGCGGAATGATGACAATAATACTGCTTAGAAACGGAGCAATAGATATAGATAAATCAAAATTGAAAATTTATGAACACGAAGGAGGCAGTGGTAATAAAATAAAAAAACATTTTTGCGGAAAGTGCGCAGCACCAATTTTGACTTATGTGGAAAAGTACAAGAAATACTATTTATATGCAGGTTTACTGGATGATATCAGTTTTTTAAAAAAAGCAGAAAATATACATTTTAAAGAGTCTCATTTCCCATTTATGGAAATAAATGAAAAAAATATTAAAGTTTAGTTGTTAGTGCATTCTCAAAGTATTGCCATCTACGGCAATTACTTGCCCAGATATTCTTGGAGCATCATTAGAAATTAGAAAGCTACAAATTTTTCCAATGTCTTCTTCGTATACCCAAGTATTCATTGATGTCATTGAAACAAATTCTTTTTCTATTAATTTTTTTGAAACATTTAAAAATTTAGATTTATCTCTTATGACTCTTCCCATTCTATCTCCTTTAATTGTTCCTGGACAAATAGCATTTACTCTAATTTTAAATTTTCCTAGTTCCATTGCCAATGTTTTAGTTATACCAACAACTGCCCACTTACTTGCACAGTAAGGAGATCTTAATGGAAATCCAAATATACCTGCAGTTGATGATAAATTTATTATTGCTCCGCCTTTATTTTTTTTAAGCATTGGAATTGAATACTTTGAAAAATAAAAATGGCTAATAACATTCACCTTTAAAGTATTTTCCCAATCTTTACTTTTTAATTTTTCAAGTGTTCCAGTTGGCCCTGCAATTCCAACATTATTAATAAGAGCATCAATTTTTTTTGTTTTTTTTAATACTTTGGTAAAAAAATTCTTTACCTGGTTCTCGTCTGAGGCATCACATTGAAAAACAAATAATTTTTTATTATTTAGTTTATGCTTTTTGCATTTGTTAAGAAAAGTGGCATTGATATCACAAAGATATACTGTTGCACCTTTCTCTAAAAATATTTTTGCCGAACTCCAGCCTATCCCTGAACCTCCAGCAGATATAACTATTCTTTTGTTTTTTAAATCTATACTCATAATTTTAAGATTTACTCAAAGAGTGTTGTAGCTCTTTATTAGTGATATATCCTTTAACATTTCCTTGTTTATCAACCACCTCGCAATTGGCATTATTACAAACAACTTGTGGCAAAAACTCCTCAATAAACTGGTCTTCATGTATTTTAATAAGATTATTTTTTTCTTCATTAGTTGTTTCATTTATTGATTTCATTATAATTTTAGCTTTTATCACTTTTGCTCTATTTACATCCTTAACAAAAGCTTCAACATAATCATCAGCTGGATTCATAATAATATCTACAGGAGTTCCAACTTGAACAAGCTTGCCAGCATTAAGAATTCCAATGTGATCACCAAGCTTTAATGACTCATCTAAGTCATGAGTAATAAATACAATAGTTTTTTTTAGTTCCGATTGAAGAGCTAGTAACTGTTTTTGCATATCACTTCTAATTAAAGGATCTAAAGCTGAAAAAGCTTCATCCATTAACATTATATCTGTATCAGTTGCCAATGCTCTTGCTAGTCCAACTCGTTGTTGCATACCTCCAGATAACTGATTTGGAAATTGATTTTCAAAACCTGTTAATCCAACAGATTCAATTTTTTCCATAGACACATTGTTTCTCTTTTCAAGTTCTACACCTTGCATTTCAAGTCCATATCCAACATTTTGCAATACTGTTTTGTGAGGAAACAAACCGAACCTTTGAAAAACCATACTCATTTTATGTCGTCTAAAATCAATTAGCTCTTCTTTTTTAAGGCTCATTACATTAGTTCCTTCAATTAGGATTTCACCATCAGTTGGATCTATTAATCTATTTAAATGTCTTATGAGAGTTGATTTACCTGAACCCGATAAACCCATACAAACAAATGTTTCACCTTCATTAATTTTTAGAGTTACATTGTCCAGTCCAACTGTGTGACCTGTTTTTTCTAAAATTTCTTCCTTACTTGATCCATCTTTGACCATCTGCAAAACACTGGATGGTTTTGGACCAAATATTTTAAATACATTATTTATTTCAATTTTAGACATTCGAACAAACTTAGTTGTTATCTTAACAAATAACTTAACGCTAATAAATCTCTCAAAAAATATTAAGTCAACTATTAATTGAATTGAAATGTGAATTATTTTATATAATCATTATTTATGCACTCAATTTCAAAAATCTCAAAAAATGGGACTTATCTCCAAGTAATTTGGGATGACGGGAAAGAAAGTAAATTTAATTATATGTGGCTGAGAGATAATTGTCCAACAGCACACGATAAAGATTCTAGGCATCGAATGTTTAATATTTTAGATGTGTCAGAAAATATAAACCCAAAAAAATATAATCTTAATAGTGATGGTAAATTAGAAATAGAGTGGAGTGAGGGAAATCATATAAGCCATTATGATATTAATTGGCTTAGAGAAAATTGCTACACAATAAAAAATAACGAAGAATACAAATCACCTTATCAATTGTGGGATGGCAGTTTAGAAAAAAATATTGATAGTATATACATAGATCATAATGAAATAATATCTTCTGAACAAGGATTAATAAAATGGTTAGAACTTCTTCATTATAAAGGAATAGCTATAGTTTATAATGCTCCAGTAGAAAAAAATTCTGCGTTTCCTGTTTTAAATAGAATTAGTCACACAAGAGAGACATTTTTTAAAACACCCTTTGAAGTTATAAATATACCAAAACCGAATAACTCAGCTTATACAGCTCATGCACTTCAAAATCATATGGATTTACCATGGTTTGAAAATCCTCCCGGATATCAATTTTTGCATTGTTTAGTTAATTCAGCAAAAGGAGGTGACTCATCAGCAGTAGATGCATTCGCTGTTGCAGAATATTTAAAGAAAAACGACAAAGATACTTTTGATACGCTAACAAAAATTCCTTTAAAGTTTAGAGACAAAGATTACACACAAGAAGCTCATAGAAGCTTTTATGGCACTGCAATAAGTCTAACAAAAGATGGTGATTATAATGATGTTAGATTTAGTACTGCAACCATGGATGCATTAGATTGTCACCCAGATCAAATGGATAAAGTTTATAAATCTCATCATAAATTTGGAAAACTTTTACACGATGACAAATTTCAAATAAAATTTAGGCTAAGACCAGGAGATATATATACATTCAATAATAGAAGAGTGCTTCATGGAAGAACTGAATTTGATCCAAATTCTGGACACAGACACTTACAAGGTTATTACATGGATAGAGATGAAATTGTAGGTAGATTAAATTATCTTAAGAAATAAAAAAAAAGGGCTTTGAAAATCAAAGCCCTTTTTATCTAATTTATTTTAAAGTTATTATGGAAGCCAACTTTTCCATTTATCTGGATTATTGTCTAACCACTCATTAACAACTTCTTTTACATCTCTTTTCTTAATATCAACTTCAACTAACATTTTAGCTTGGTCAATATTTTGTAAAGACATTTTTTCAAAGAACTTCTTAGCATCAGCATGTTCTGCACTAGCAAAAGTAGCTGGGTTTCCGTAGTTCATTGTGTAATCTTTTGCCCAACCAGTTGCTGGCCATGCAGCAGTTCCACAATCTTTCCAGTTATTTGCTTCAGTGAAGCTGTCACAAGTCTTGTGCTCTGGAAGTTGTACACCAACCATATCATACTCACCAAAGAACCAATGTGGTGACCATAGATAAAGTAGGAATGGCTCTTTTCGCATGTAAGCAGCTTTTGCTTCTGCGATAGCAGCAGCTTCTGTTCCAAGTTCATCAGCCTGGAAGTCTATTCCTAAAAGATCAAGTCTTTTTTGGTCATGACAATTCCAACCCGCAACCGGACATCCAATAAGTCTACCTCTATTACCACTTTCAATTGTTGCAAATTTTGCTTTGTGTTTATTTAAGTCTTTCCAAGTTTTAATACCTAGTTCTTCAGCAGCGTATCTTGGTATCCAGTAGTCTGACATACCGATTATTCCTGCTGTTCCAAGTAAGTCTACACTTCCATCACCATTGTATGTACCAACGACTTTACCTTCGTATATTAAGTCCTCTTTTAACATAACAGTGTCAGCTTCAGCGTAACTTGGCCAACTTTCGCAAGCGAAGTCTAGCTCACCTGCAGCTATTGCTTCCCATAAACCAGTTCCTGAAGGAAATACAGTTTGTTTGATTTTGTATCCCATTTCTCTTTCAAGAATTGCTACGGCAACTTCGCAAGTAATTATCCCACCAGTCCAATCTGCTATAGCTGCATGAAGTCTTTTGGCTGCATTGGCTTGACCAAAGCTTCCAATTAACAGAGCTACAGAAAGAATTAGTGCTGATATCTTTTTTGATAACTTCATTTATTTCCTCTCTTTTTAATTAATTAAAAATACATTTTAGATCAAAATGTATAAGTATGTAAACCACGCAAATAGTACTATTTGTCTTAATTTATTAAGCCTAAAGCTTCTCTTTGTTTCTTAGTCCACGCAAGTGTAATTCTATCAATAATAATAGCTAACAATACAATTCCAATACCAGCCGCCAATCCTCTTCCAGTATCGGATCTTGCGAGACCATTAAAGACCTCTAAACCCAAACCCTTACCACCAATAAGTGGTGTAACTATTTGCATAGCAAAAGCCATAATTACAGTTTGATTAAATCCAATAACTAAACTTGGAATAGCTAATGGGAATTTAACTTTATTTAATGTTTGAATAAGCGTTCCACCAAATGATCTCGATACTTCAGAGTAAGTACCAGAAACTTGTGTTAAACCTAATGATGTTAATCGAATTATTGGTGGAATTGAATATATTACAGTTGCAAGAACAGCCGATACTGTTCCACCACCAAAAAACATTAAAACAGGAATTAAATAACAGAAATAAGGAAGTGTTTGCATTGCATCCAACACAACGTTCTGAATATTTCTAAATCTTTCATTGTAAGATGCAATTATTCCAAGAGGAACTCCTATAACAAAACACAGCACAACAGACACAAGTACTGATGATAAAGTTATCATTGATTGTGTCCATATCCCACATGCACCAATAAATAGAAGAAGGACTGCTGTAATTATTGCAAATCTTATTCCAACAGTTACGTAACCTAAAGCAGAAAATACTGCTAATGTATACCACCAAGGTATTTGAGTTAGAAAAACATCTAAAGGTCTTAACAAATTTAAATAAACAAAAGCTCTTAAACCTTTTGCAAAAGAAATAAATCCTGGATTTACAGTCAAGCTTTCCACTGCATTTGTAATTGGTTGTCTTATTGATAATTTCCATTCTTTTGGAAATGTTCCTATTTCTAAAAAGTAATGATCTATAAATGCAATTAGAAATAAAACTAAAAAATAAGGAATAACATAATATCTTTTGCTAATAAATTCACCGATGTTTTCAGCTGTAGATTTATTAAAAACTGAAACTAAGACTCTAAATACTGTTGCTATAGCAGATGTAACTGTTTGACATATGATTTTTAAAATTTTATTTCCAAAACTTAATGGCATTTCTAAAATTTTTGCGATTTGATATTTTTCCCAACTTTGAGGAAGTAAATAAAATCTTTGAACATCTGAAGGAAGTCTTTCTTTATCCTTGCTAAACGCTAAACTAAATCTATCAAACATTATCGCCATAAATAAAATACATAGCCCACCTTCCATTGCCCAACCAACATCCAATCTTCTTATTGCTTGCCAAACTTGACCGCCAATACCTTCGGCACCTATAAAACATGCAAGAACCACTAAGGCTAATGCCATCATTATTACTTGGTTAATACCCATCATTATACTTGGTAAAGATAATGGAATTTTAATTTTAAATAACAATTGAAGTTTACTTGAACCAAATGAAGTTGCAGATTCAATAGTTTGAGCTGGCACTTGTCTTATACCAGTGTTTGTCAATCTTATTATTGGAGGCATTGCATATATCATTGTAGCTAATATTGCTGGGGCACCTCCTATCCCAAAAAAAAATAATGCTGGGAACAAATATACAAATGCTGGCATTACTTGCATAGTATCTAATACTGGCTTCATGAAATTTTCAAATCTATTACTTTGTGAACACAAGACGCCCAGTATAAATCCAAAAAATACACATAATAAAACTGACAGACCCATCAATGCCACTGTTTGTAAGGATGGTTCCCACATTCCAGTTGCTCCCCAAAAATAAACTACAAAAGAAGAATAAATTCCCAATCGCAAGCCACCTGCAATAATGCAAGGTATTACAATTATTGCAGCTATCAAAATCCAAGGAGACTCTAGCAAAAAGTCTTCTAAAAAATAATAAGTTTCTTTTATATAGCTTGCTATAATTTTAGTGACCCATCTATAATTTTTTTTTAAATAATCTTCTCCATCATTCACCCAAGCTGTAAATGTAAATTTATCAGTGACTTCTTTAGGAAATTTTGAAGGTCCTTCACTTTGAGTAGATAACCAGAGTGCTACTAAAAAAACAACTCCAATAATTACATAAGTTATTATGTTTTTTGATTGATTTGATTTATCTATTAAATCAGTTCTAGTAGACATATTCGCAAGATAAAATAAATAATTTTACATTTAAAGTAAAATATTGTCTATTTTTGGAGTAATATTATTTTTTAAAAATGTCTGTAGAACAAAAAATTACCTGTACAAATATATGGAAGCTATTTGGACCAGACGAAAAAAGAATTATTAAAAACCTTGATAAAAATTTAAGTATTAAAGAAGTTCAAGAAAAGACAGGACATGTTGTTGCTGTAAAAGATGTCAGTTTCTCAATTCAAAAAGGTGAAACATTTGTAGTAATGGGATTATCTGGTAGTGGAAAATCAACACTAGTCAGATGTATTTCGAGATTGATTGAACCAACAGCTGGCATAGTGAAAATGGATGATGTTGAAGTTACAAAAATGAGCGCAAGTGAATTATTAGAATTAAGAAGAAATAAAATGAGCATGGTTTTCCAACATTTTGGTTTATTTCCTCATAGAACAGTTCTTGAAAATATTGGTTATGGATTAGAAGTAAGGGGAACAAAAAAAGATATAAGAACAGAAAAGTCAATGGAAGTTTTAAAAATGGTTGGCTTAGATGGTTGGCATAATAATTATCCAAGAGAATTATCTGGAGGTATGCAGCAAAGGGTAGGACTTGCAAGAGCGTTAGCTGTGGATCCTGAAATATTAATTTTTGATGAACCTTTTTCAGCCTTGGATCCTTTGATTAGAAGAGAGATGCAAGATGAGCTTTTAAAGATCCAAGAAAAGCTTCAAAAAACTATGGTATTTATAACTCACGACTTTTTAGAGGCAATTAAAATGGGAGACCATATTGCAATCATGAAAGATGGAGAAGTTTCTCAAGTTGGCACACCTGAAGAAATTGTATCTAATCCAAAAGATCAATATGTTAAAGATTTTTGCGAAGATGTTCCTAAATATAAAGTATTAAGTGCAGGCAAAGTCATGAGAACTGAGTGCTGCAATGAAACAAAAAATTTATTTGAGAATGGAAAAGATAATATTTTAGATAATTCTAAAATTGAAAATTTAATAGATAGGCTAATTGATAATGATAAAACTTATCCGGTAGTTTGTAACGAAAGCGGAAAGCTATTAGGTGAAATAGATAGAGTAATAGTCATGAAATCTATGAGATCAAATCAATAAATTTGTTTATTACCTTCTATTGATTTCTTTTTAATATTATCTCTCCATATAATAATCATACCAGCAAAAATAATTACTATTACTCCAGGAAATAGTTGGCTCCATGGAGCTTCATTAAAGAAAATCCAACCAAGAATAAAAGATGACGGTATACCAAGATACTCAAATGAAGCTATTTTACTTGCTGATATTAAACGATAAGAATAAATAAACAATATTGCTGCTGTACCACCCAAAACTCCAGTCATTGTCATCAAAATAAAATCTTTAAAATTTTTAATTTCAACATGTCCTGTAGTTACAAAAAATAATAATAAACCACCAATGACATTAAATATTAATGTATATAACTGAATTTTAGCAGTTGAATGATTGCCTTGAATGAATTTTAAAATTATGACAGTGAAAGCCCATGCTATAGCGGTTAGAATTGGAAAAATTGAGTACAAACTAAAAATTTCACTTGTTGGTTTCATTATCATAACTACACCAACAAAACCAATTATAACCGCTGACCATCTATAAATACCAATTTTTTCACTCAATAAAATTATTGATAGTATTACTATGAAGAAAGGCGATGAGAAGGTTAACGTCATAGCTGTTGCAAATTCCAGATTTACTACTGAGATAAAAATGAATACATTCATAGAAAGAAAACATATTCCTCTCAAACAACTCAATATCAAAAACTTATTACCTATGTTTTTGAATATTGTTGAAAATTCATTTGTGAATAAGATCAATAATAACAAAGGTATAATTGCTGCTACATTTCTAAATAAAGTTAATTGAATTATTGAGTATTCATCACCTAAAAATTTAATAATAACCATGTAAAGATCTATACATAAAATTGCTAAGAGCATTGTAGCAATAGCTAAATATGTTTTTTTTAGATCTGTTTTTTCGGATGAAATTTTCATTTAATAATATTGAAATTAGTATAAGTTTTTAAAATATTATGCAAAATTTTAAGCTTAATGAAGAATTTTTATTAAATAATCAGGATTGGACATTCCCAACTTTTACAGCTTATGGACCTGGAAGATTTAAAGAAATTGGAAAGTTTTGTAAAAATTTTAAAATAAATAATGCATTAATCGTTACTGATAGTGGTAGTTTAAATTTACCATTTATAAGTGATTTACAAAATTTACTTAATGATTCAAAAATCAAATCAGATATTTATTCAAATATATCGCCAAACCCTAGAGATGATGAAATAGATTCTGGATGTAAAAAATTTCGTGAAGGCAATCATGATGCAATAATTGCAATAGGCGGTGGAAGTGCAATGGATGGAGGAAAAGCAATTTCTCTTACAGTTGATAGCGGTGTGCCTTTATGGGATTTTGAATTTGAAAAAGAGCCACCAAAACTAACTATGGAAAATCCTTTTCCAAAAATAATTACTATTCCAACTACAGCAGGAACAGGTGCTGAAACAGAAGTTACTGCCATGGTAACTCATCTTGAAAAAGGAATGAAATTTTGTTTATGGCATCCAGATGCCCGACCATGTTTAGCTTTAGTAGATCCAGAGCTAACTTTAAAATTACCAGCAAATCTTACTGCTTGGACCGGCATAGATGCAATGATACATGCAATTGAAGGTTATAGTGTTCCTATGTTTCATCCACTTTGTGATGGTTCTGCATTAGAAAGTTTAAATTTAATTTCAAAATCACTTTATGCAGCTGTCGAAGAACCTGATAATCTTTTAGCTAGAGGAGGAATGATTATTGGATCTTATTTGGGTGGAATAGCTTTCTTAAAAGGCCTAGGTTTAGTTCATGCAATTTCGCACATGGTTGGTGCTGAATATAATACTCATCATGGATTGACTAATGCAATTATACTTCCTTCAGTCATGAAATATAATTTACCTGGATTAGAGGAAAAAGTAAAAAGAATGTCAGAAGCTATGCAATTTGAAAACCATTCAATTGAAAGTTTTCAAGACAACTTAAATATAATTCTAGATAGATTAAAAATCCCTAAAGGATTAAATGAATTAGGAGTACCAGAAGATTGTCAAGAGAGAATAGCAAAGAAATCAATGTTAGACCAAGCTTATGGACAAAATCCTAAAAAGGCATCATTAGATGAGGTCAAGACTTTAGTTTTAGAGAGTATTAGACAAGCAAGATAGGTTTAATTAAGTGCTTGAAAATTTTTCTGTACATCAAATAATTTCAAAAATAAAAAAAAGAGAAATTAAAATAGTAGAGGTAGTAAATTTCTATTTAGAAAGAATAAAAAAATTCAACCCAAAATTAAATGCTATTATTTCACATATAGATGAAACGAAAATTACTGAAGAAGCAAAATTAAAAGATGAAGATTTTAATAGTAATAATGATAAAGATGATATTTATGGTCTTCCAATTGCTGTTAAAGAATTATTTGATATTAAAAATGAGGTAACTTGTTATGGATATAAAGAATTAATAAAAAATATCCCAAAACAGAACTCTTTATTAGTAGATAATTATAGAAAAAACACAATTTTAATTGGTAAAACAAATCTCTCTGAATTTGCCGTTGGTTGTCATACTACTAATAGAGTTTATGGAGCAACTTCAAATGTTTATGATTATAGTAAGTCAGCGGGAGGGTCATCAGGTGGTGCAGCAGCAGCTGTTGCAGCAAATTTAATTCCTTTTGCAGATGGTACAGACATGATGGGATCCTGTAGAAATCCTGCAGCATTTGCCAATATTTATGGATTGAGACCAACACCTGGTGCGATTGCAGAAGATAGATTTGAAATTAAAAATTTAAAAGATTTTCCTTTAATATCTACAACTGGATGTTTTGCTAGGACTCCTAATGACATGGAATTTTTATTTAATTATATAAAAGGGAAGAATGTAAAGGATAAATTATCTTTCGATCTTAAAGATATAAACAATAAAAAACTTTCAGATTTAAAAATTGGATGGTGCATTGATCTAAACGAACAATATAAGTATGAAGATGGAATCATAGACTTATGTGAAAATATTTTAAAAAAATTACAATCAAATAGTTTAAATGTTGAAAATTTAAAAACTGAAATTAACTCAGGAGAATTATGGTATTCTTGGATAACATTAAGAGCCAAAACATTATATGAAAACTTTTTGTTATATAATTTAAAAAATTTAAATGAATTACCTTCCCAAGCATATTGGGAATATGAAAAAGGGAGAAGCATCGAAACAAACGATGTTTTAAAAGCAATAGAAATAAGAAATAAATATATGGATAAAATTCAAAACCTATTTAAACATTATGATTTTTTAGCATTACCTTCGGCTCAATTATTTCCGTTTGAAAAGAACCTAAATAATCCAGAATTTATCAATAATAATAAAATTGACACTTATCATAGATATATGGAAGTCTATACATTATCAAGTTTGCTTGGTTTGCCAACTATATCTATTCCAGTAGGTTTTAATAATAAAGGGCTACCGATGGGAATGCAGATTATAGCAAATAGTAAAGAAGATAATAAAGTAATTAACTTTGCTAAATCTTATGAAGAAATTTTTAACTTTTCAAAATTTAAACCAGAATTAATGTAATTATAATGACTAGACATCCTCATCATTTTAAAATTTCATTTGCATTAGCTATTGCTGCTGGCTCATGGGGAATTTATTGGTTACCTCAAAGAATACTAGAAGATGGAGGCTTGACTGGTGGCTGGGGAACAATATCCCAAATGGCAGTTGGAATATTAATATTATCACCAGTCGCAATTTGGAGAGTTGTAAAAGGAAAGTCTATTGGATTGGAATTTCCTCTCACTGGTTTTTTTGTTGGAAGTGGATTTGTTTGTTATGCTCTTAGCTTTCTTCTTACTGATGTAGTTAAAGCATTAATCATGTTTTACATGATACCTGTTTGGACAACAATATTTGAAATTATATTTTTAAAAAAGAAATTTGGTTGGAAGAGGGTAATCACATTAGGTTTAGCACTAGGAGGTTTATGGATTGTATTCAGTCAAGAGAATATAATTCCGTTACCTCAAAATGCAGGGGATTGGTTGGCCCTTGCTGGAGGTGCACTATTTGGTGCTGGTTTAATTAGAATGGAAATAATTAAAACTGATGGCGTCTTTCCAATTATATTCACATTCTTTTTTTATGGAGGTTTAGCCAGTATACCTATTGGGTTATTCTTAGTAGATTATTTAGGACCAGTTCCAACAGTGGAGGTTATCATGTCAATGTCCACTTTTTTATTACTTATTTCGATATTTTATTTTATTCCTACAGGAGTAATAATCTTTTGGGCTCCAAGTAAATTAGGAGCCGGCTTATCATCTATTTTATTTTTAGCTGAAATAATTGTTGGTGTTATTAGTGCTAGTATTTTAACAAATGAACCTTTTGGTTGGAGAGAAACCCTAGGAAGTATTCTGATAATTCTCGGTGGTGTAATTGAAGTTGTATATGTTCCAAAATCAGAAAAGAAGTTAGCGTAATGAATATTAATGAATTATTGAAATCAAAAAAAAAAGTTTTCTTAGATGGTGGAACAGGTTCAGAAATTCAGAGACTTGGTGGAAAAATGGGACCAGCATTTTCTGGCTTAGCAAATGTTTTCTCACCAGAAATAGTAATCAAAGTACATGAAAGTCATATAAACGCCGGATGTGATATGATAACAACCAATACTTTTGGAACTGCAAGACATTGTCTTGAACCTTCAAATTTAGGAGATCAGACTATAAAAATTAACATTGATACAGTTAAGTTAGCAAGACAAGCAGTCAAAAATTCTGGAAAAAAAATTAAAATTGCTGGAAGCATGTCAACATATTTAGCTTTGGCTGAAAATGAATTTAGACCTGACACAAAATTTGTACCATCATTTGTAAATGAAGAAAAAAATTATAAAGAGCAAGCGAAGGTATTAAAAGAGGAGGGAGTCGAAGTGCTTATTCTTGAAATGCTTTTAGATATTGATCACGCTAAAATTTTGCTAAATGCAGCTTTGGAAACAGGTCTGCCTGTCTGGGTTGGATTAAGTTGCTGCATAAGTAAATTTGATGAAACCGTAGTAGGTAGAAATTTTAGAGCTGAAAAAGAGAGATCTATTATATATGACCCTTTAAAATATCCTGATGAGCCAAAATTCCTTCCTGAAGATAAAATTATAAATTTCGCTGAAATAATTAATTCACTCAAATCTATCGGTGGAGATGTTTATGGCATTATGCATAGTTGGTTTATTGATACAAAAGAGGGAATGAAAGTTTTAAAATCAAATTGGAATGGGCCAATTATGTTCTATCCAGAAATTCATAAATTTGACACGAGTACTATGCAAGCATTAATAACTGAAAATGAAATTGAATTTGTTGATAAGTGTTCTGAGTTAATAGACGATCAGGTAAAAATTATTGGGGGTTGTTGTGGAGTCACAGATAAACATTTAAAATCCTTGATAACAAAATTTTCTTAAATTAGTAATCTTTACTAATTATTTGGTCTATCATATTTACCATATCTTTTTTATATTTTTCATTTGTTGCAGATTTAGTCTCTAAGACTGAAAAAAACGCAGCAACAACTTTTGTTTTCAAATTTATTCCTAAAAATTGGCCCCCATACCCAGAGTGACCAATCCAGTTACCGCATTTCATTAATGAATTAACATAACAGACAAATTTATCTTTAGATAATTGAATGTATTTGGGTCCCTCACTATTAATAGTTTTACTCAAAAAAGTTTTAGAACCAATATTTTTTCCATTTATACCTTTTCCAAATCTAGAAAAAAGTAAACCCATTCTTAAAAAATCTCTTGTAATTAAACTTCCACCTCCAGACATCCACGGTGTTCCAAATCTATCTGTTCCTATATACAATCCTTCTTCAAATCCTGTTGCTTCAACTGTTTCCAACAGCCATTGTCTTAAACTTTTTTTACTTACTTTTTCTACAATTAACCCAATAACATCGGTATTAGCTGATTTATAATGCGCCAGATCAGTGTAATTTTTTAAATCTCTGCTTTTTAAAGATTTAATTGAATTTAAATATTGTTCCTGGCTTTGAATGTTTTTGCCTTTAATCGGCAGTCTCCATCCTCCCACAGGCTCATGTAAAAATGAAGACGAATAAGCTTTTGTGTAATCTTCGCTATATAGATTTACAATGTTCATGTCTAAAACGTCTTTTACTTTTGCATTTGCATAACCACTGCCAATTTTTGGCAAGTAAAATGAAATTTTCTTATTCAAGTTAATTAATTTTCTGTCTATCAGCTCTCCCACAAATAAATGTATAAACATTTTTGTAATTGACATAATTGTTTGAGGCTGATTTGTAGAAAAGTCCTTTGCGTACTTCTCGAATAAAATATCCTGATCTTTACCAACTATTAAAGAACAAAAAGCTTTATTTTTAGTTACCTTTTTTACAGAAGATAATTTACCAATTCTCTTATTAATTTTTTTTTTTAATTTTAAAACAAAATCTGATCTAAGGTATATTCCATATCTATTAATTTTATATAAATTTCTAAAACCCAACCTCCTTTTATTTGGGAGATTCCATTGAGCTTTATTATCTTTTCTTGTAACTAATTCTGGATTTTTTTCTGAAATAATTTTTTTCAAATTAGTACTTTTTATCCAAACTTAAGTGATTTATTTTTCTCGTACTTTTGATGATAGCCTTCTGCTTTACAATAGTTTTTTTCTTTGGAAATTTTTGTAGTAACTTTTCCATCTAATTTCTCATTCATTTCTTTTAAAATTTTCTCTGCTGTATTTTTTTCATTATCATTATTATAAAATATCTCAGAGCGATATTGAATTCCTACATAAGTTCCTTGTCTATTCTTCTGAGTTGAGTCATGGAGTTTAAAAAATAATCTGACCATGTCTTCATAGCTTAAAATATTTTCATCATATTGAACTTTGACTACTTCTATGTGACCTGTATCCCCACCACAAACTGCTTTGTAAGTAACATTAGGATCATCACCTCCGCAATAACCACATTCGGTAGATAATATTCCTTTTATACCATCGTATTTAGTTTCGTCCCAAAAACAACCAATACCACCAATAAAAGTTTTCATAATTTTACAATATATTATTACTTCAAAATTGAAACAGCTTTTATCTCTTCAACTCCTATACCACAACAACCACCAACAATTTTTACACCTTTGCTAAACCATTTTTTTGCAACTTCAAAATAATCATTGGGTGAAAAATCATCCACAAACTTCCAATTTGGTTTTTCGTAATAGCCTTTGTTAGGGTATGCACCAATAACTCCATTATAATTTTTTAATGCAGTATCTAAAGCTGCGCTCGTTGTTTTAATATCTGAGTGAGCAATTAAAATTGGCCCCTTATGTAATTTACTAAAATTTTTTATCGATTCTTCTAAATCCTCGTAAATTTCAGTTTTATTCTTCACATCATCATAACCAAGTGTAATATTTTTTGTATTCTGATCTATTACACAGGAAATAGAAAGCCAAACAGGTAACTTTATATTTGAAGAACACTCAAGCATAGTCTCCACAATTTCTGCTTGAGATGTCATTGCTTCTAAAATTATTAAATCAACACCCTCATTTGATAAAATTTTAATATGTTCATTAAAACATGGCTTCATGTTCTTTGTTCCAAGTTTAAGAAAACTTCCATAACTCGAAACACTTCCTGCTAAACAGATGTTCTTTTTTGAATTATTAATTGCTTGTTTAGCAATTTGAACTGCTTGTTTATTAAATAATTCAATTGAGTCTTCATATCCGTGTTTTCTAAGAGAAATTGGAGTTGTAGCATAAGTATTTGTTGTAATAACATCAGCACCTGCATCAATATAATTTTCATGAACTTCTTTTAGAAATTCTGGGCTATCTACCGAACATTTTCCACACCAGAGGTTTTGATCCATTTTAGCTCCTTTTTTTTCAAGCTCAGCACCTATACCTCCATCAAGTAAAATAATTTTTCCTTCATTGATTTTTTCTTGAATTAAATTGTAAGACATTAATTGTTTGTGAAAGCACAAATTTTATTATTATCAAGATCTCGAATATAAGAATAGTAAACTCCAGAACCTTCTGGTCTTTCACCTCCAGCACCTTCACTTTTTCCACCTGCCTTAAGTCCAATCTCATGAAACTTATCAACTATATCTCTAGATGATGTAATAAATGAAACTTGCGTTCCATTTCCATTAGTTGCCTCTTTCATATTGACAGGTTTGGTCACATAAAACTCTATAGTTCCATCGCCATTTTTTTCTGTGTAACCAGCGCAAACTTCATCTTTATAATTTCTTTCTAGGTTTAAAACTTTTAAGACTTCATCATAAAAAATTATTGCTTTTTCTAAGTTATTGGTTCCTACCATTACATAACCAAGCATTTTAATTTTTCCATTCAGTAATAGTTTTTACCTCTAGATATTCATGCAATCCCCAGGTTCCACCTTCACGTCCATTTCCAGATTGTCTATACCCACCAAAAGGAGTCCCAGAGTCAGCTGCTTTATGATTTACATACACAATTCCGGACCTTAATTTTTTTGAGACTCTTTTTGCCTTTTCATTATCCTCTGTTTGTAAATAGTTTCCTAATCCATATTCTGTATCATTTGTAATTTGGATAGCTTCCTCTTCATTTTCAAAAGGAATGATTGACAATACTGGTCCAAATATTTCCTCTTTAGCAATTCTCATATTATTATTAACATCAGTGAATACTGTTGGTTTAATAAAATAACCTTTCTTTAGATCTTCAGGTTTGTCAGGACCACCTGCTACTAAAGTAGCACCTTCTTCAATTCCACTATTTATTAAACTTTGAATTTTATCAAATTGAGTTTTTGAAATTACAGGCCCAATATGGTCACCAGCTTTTGAAGCATGATCAACTTTAATTTTATTTGCTTCATCTGCAGCTTCTTCAACAGCTCTTTTATAAATTGATTTTTCAACAAGCATTCTAGTTGGGGCATCACAGGATTGACCTGAATTACTCATTACGTTTCTAATACCATCTCTGACTGCATCAGGATATGCATCAGCAAAAACAATATTTCCACCTTTACCACCAAGTTCAAGACAAACTCTTTTTATAGTTTCTGCGGCATTCTTTGTAATTAATTTTCCAGCTCTAGTAGATCCTGTAAATGAGACCATATCAACATCAGGATGTCCTGACAGGTCAGTTCCAACACCAGGCCCATCACCATTTACTAGATTAAACACTCCAGCTGGAAATCCAGCCTCATCTATCATCTCTGCAAATAGCATTCCTGACAATGGTGCAATTTCAGATGGTTTAAGTACCATTGTACACCCAGTAGCAAAAGCTGGAATTACTTTTAAAGCAATTTGATTTATAGGCCAATTCCAAGGTGTAATTAATCCGCAAACTCCAATTGGCTCATATAAGATATGATTAGTAGATCCTTTATCAAAACCTGGTTCGAATTCGAATTCTTTTAATCTTTTTATAAAGTCTTCGATATGACCTGCGCCAGAAGATGTTTGATTAGCTGAACACCAATCTTTAGGACAACCAAGCTCTGTAGTAATAGCATCAGTCATATCATCCCATCTAGAATTATAAATTTTTAATAATTTTTCTAATAAATTTAACCTTTCTTCTTTTGAGGTTTCTTTCCAAGTCTCAAATGCAGATTTTGCTGCTTTGACAGCAGCATTTGTATCATCAGAACTTCCAAGACTAATAATTGCACAAACTTCTTCTGTTGATGGATTAATAACTTCACATTCATTCTTGTTTACTGGCTCAACCCATTTGCCATTGATATAAAATTTTTTTTTATCGAGCATTTATATTTCAAAATTAATTTTTCTTATTATACGTTTATTTACTATAACCATTCAAGAAATTAGATACAGTTTTTAAATTTTAATGATTAATCAATATGTGGTGGTATATTGTATTTATGAAATCACAAAAAATAGAACCAAAGTTTGAAAATAACCAAAATCCACGTATTGGACTTATCGCTTTAGCAACCGATCTAGTGATTGAAAAAGATTTTATAAGTGTAATTAAAGATAAAAAAATAGATTTTTTTGTAAATAGAATAGAATGTTACAATCCCTTAACCAAAGAGAATTTGATCAAAATGTCAGAGAATATTACTCAAGTAACAAGAGATATCTTGCCAGAGCAAAAATTAGACTGTGTTGTATATGCTTGTACATCAGGAACTATTGCAGCAGGGTACGATAATATTAAAAATAAAATACAAGCAGCAAAACCTGAGGCAAAACTTTCAACACCAAGTACAGCAGCTTTGAAAGCATTAAAAAAATTAAATATTAAAAAACTTTCTATCTTCACACCTTATAGTAAAAAAGTTAATGATGATGTTGTTGATTATTTTAAATCATCTGGTTTTGAAATTACTTCAAATTCTTACTTTGATATTCATTCCGATATAGAGATTGGTAAAGTAGATCAAAATTATCTGTTTGATGTTCTTATAAATTTAGATGTAAGTAAAGCAGATGCTTTATTTGTATCTTGCACCGCTTTACCAGTTCTTCCTCTAATACAAAAATTAGAAGATAAACTTGGAATACCAGTTCTTTCAAGCAATCAAGCTTTGATCTGGGAGTCTTTGGAAAACATTGGTGAAAATAAATCTGTAAAAGGATTTGGAAGACTGTTTGATTAATTTATGTCCTTTTCAAAAGAAGAATACAAACAAAGACTATTAAAAGTCCAATCTCTAATGAGAGAGAAAAAAATTGATCTAATTATTTCTCACGACACAAATAATATGAATTATCTTACAGGCTACGATGCTTGGTCTTTTTATTATGCACAATGTGTATTAGTGCACGTTGATTCAAAAGAGCCAATTTGCTTTGTTAGAGATCAGGATGCGGGTGGGGCGTACATAAAGACCTATTTAAATAAAGATAATATTATTGTTTATGATGAGAGTTATATTCATACTTGGCCAAAACATCCCTATGATTACTTGACCAAAGTAATTAAAGAAAAAAAATGGGATAAACTGTCTATTGGAGTTGAAATGGATGCTCATTATTTTACAGCTTTTTGTTATGAAAAGATTAAACAGGGGTTACCAAATGCAAACATTATCGATTCTGATCGACTAGTTAATTGGGCTAGATTAATTAAATCTAATGCAGAGATAAATTATATGAAGTCTGCTGCTTTAATTTCTCAAAAAGGAATGCAAACTGCAATGGAAGTAATTAAACCTGGTACAAGACAATGCGATGCTGTTGGAGAAATTCAAAAGTCTTTATTTTATGGTACAGAAGAATTTGGAGGTGAATATTCTAGTATCGCAACGCTTCTTCCAACTGGAAAAGGTACATCTGCTTCACATTTAACAGCAACCCAAGATAAATTTATTGAAGGTGAAGCAACTATAATTGAACTTTCAGGTGTTTATAAAAGATATCACGCACCTATGGCTCGAACAATTTTATTAGGTAAACCTGATCAATTAAAAATAGATACAATGAATAAAACTATAGAAGCTTTACAAGCTGGAATTAATGCTACAAAACCCGGAAACACAGCAAATGATGTTGCCCAAGCCTTTTGGAAAATTTTAGATAAATATGGTATCGAGAAGAAATCAAGAACGGGTTACTCAATAGGTATTGGATATCCACCAGATTGGGGAGAGCATACTTTAAATATTTATAAAGGCGATATGACAGTACTTGAACCAAATGTTTGTTTTCATATGATTGCAGTAATGCAGTTTGGTGATTGGGGAGTAGAAGCATCTGAAGCAATCCGAGTTACCGACAAAGGTTGTGAATTATTCTGTAAATTTCCAAAAGAGCTACATATTAAGAACTATTAGCTATTGATAATTAACTTCTTAAATGTTTTAAACACTAGATGTCTAAAAATACAGAATTCGTTAAGTTCGATAAAGTTGACAAAAGTTACGATGGTAAAGTCTTAGTAGTAAAAGATTTAAATCTTAATATCTCAGAGGGCGAGTTCATTACTATGCTTGGTCCATCTGGTTCAGGAAAAACAACTTGTCTGATGATGTTGGCTGGATTCGAAACACCAACCAATGGTGAAATCTATTTAGATTCTAATCCTATTTCAAATATTCCACCACACAAAAGAGGAATTGGAATGGTTTTTCAAAATTATGCATTGTTTCCTCATATGACAGTTTATGAAAATTTAGCATTTCCTTTAAGAGTTAGAAAAGTTCAAAAAGATGAGATTGATAAAAAAGTAGATAAAGCTTTATCAATGGTTTCTTTATCAGGATTTGAAAGCAGAATGCCAGCGCAATTATCTGGTGGTCAGCAACAAAGGGTAGCTGTTGCAAGAGCTCTAGTATTTGATCCAGCAGTAGTTCTAATGGATGAACCTCTTGGAGCTTTAGATAAAAACTTAAGAGAAAGTATGCAATACGAAATTAAACATATTCATGAAAATATTGGTGTTACTGTAGTTTACGTTACACACGATCAAGGAGAAGCATTAACAATGTCAAATAGGATCGCAGTTTTTAATGATGGTAAAGTTCAACAATTATCAAGTCCTGATAAATTGTACGAAGAACCAGTTAATTCTTTCGTTGCAGAGTTTATAGGTGAAAATAATACATTTGGAGGAGAAGTAACTGACATTTCAAAAGATGTTTGTAAAGTTAAACTACAAAATGGAGAAATTTTAGCTAATCCAGTTTCAGTAACTTCCAAAGGTGATAAAACAACAGTTTCAATAAGACCTGAGAGGGCATTGATAAATCCAAAAGATAAAATGGATAATAATCAAACGGGAAAAATCGAAGAAGTTATTTACCATGGTGATCACACTAGATTAAGATTAGATCTTTTAGGTAATAAAGAATTTATTTTAAAAGTTCCAAATAGCTCAAACGAGTTAGATTTAAAATTAGGTAATGAGATTAAAGTAGGATGGAACAGTCAAGACGCAAGAGCTCTAGATCCTAAATAATTTCTTAAATATCCCAGTATTCCTATCACAAAATGGCCTGTTGACTCTGAATATCGTTTTTGTTGTACTTCGCTTATATAAATTAATTTATATTAAACGTTTAAACGGAGGATAAATGAAAAAATTAAGTAAATTATTACTTGCTCTTTCTTTTGCTCTTTCAATAACTTCATCTGCATTTGCGGTTACAGTAGCATCTTGGGGTGGAGCTTATACAGAGTCTCAAAAGCTAGGGTATGGTGATCCAACTGCAAAAGCTCTTGGTGTTGATATCAACTGGGTAGACTATTCAGGTGGATTATCTGAGATTAAAGCTCAAAAAGAAGCAGGTGCAATTACTTGGGATATTATCGATGTATTCGCATTTGATACTATCAACGGATGTGACGAAGGAATTTTTGTCGAATTCGATTTTGACAAAGACTTCCCTGCAGCTCCAGATGGAACTCCTGCAAGTGAAGATTTCTTTGCTCCAATGCCGAGTAAATGTGCTGTAGGAAATATTTTATATTCTTGGAACTATGCTTACAACGTAAACAATGTTGACGGCACACCATCGACTATAAAAGATTTCTTTAACACTAAAAAATTTCCAGGAAAAAGAGCTATTTACAAATCTGCTCTAACAAACCTAGAAATAGCATTAGCTGGTGACGGTGTTTATATGGGTAAAGGTGGATCAGAGATCTACAAATTACTAGAAACTGAAGCTGGTGTTAATAGAGCTATGAATAAAATTAAAGAGCTTTGTACAGATCCAAATGGTGGATGTGTATTCTGGTCTGCGGGTGCTCAACCACCAGAATTATTAGTATCTGGTGAAGTTGTTATGGCAACTGGTTGGAATGGAAGATTCTTTAATGCTGAAATCGGTGAAGGTGCTCCAATTAAACAAGTATGGGATGGACAAGGTCTTGACTATGAATATTTCGCACTTGTTAAAGGTGGACCAGATGAAGCAAATGCTAAAAAAGCTTTAGCAATGATGACTAACACTGAAATGTTAGCTGGAAGTGCTAAATATATTGCATATGCTCCATACAGATTATCATCTTTAGAGATTATCAAAGCAAATGAGCCTTGGTACAAAGATGGTAAAACTGAAATGATGCCACAAATGCCAACTGCTCCTTCAAACACTAAAAAATACTTTTTAGTTGATCCATTTTTCTGGGCTGATAACGGTACAGAACTTGGTGAGAAGTGGGAAGCTATGAAAGCTGGTCTATAAAAGAGTATAAAAGACTAGAATAATATAATATATATAGGGCGACTTTTTTAAGTCGCCCTTTTTATTTATGAGCAGCGAAACAAAACAAATACTTACAACTGACGGAATTCCTTTAGAGATAAGTTTAAAAAAAGCTGAAAGAAAAAACAAAATTAAAGCATTTTTACTTGTTGCGCCATTACTACTTTTTTTGATTATTACTTATATTTTTCCAATCGGAGAAATGTTTACAAGAAGTATTGATGATAAAATGATTACAAACATGCTTCCAAAAACATTTAAGTCTATGGAGACATGGGACGGTAAAGAACTTCCATCTGAAGAAGTATTTGCTTCATTTTTATCTGATTTTAAAATTCTTGTAGAAAAAAAAGAACATGGAAAACTAGCTCAAAGACTTAATAAAGAAAAAAATGGGTTCAACACCATCACAAAAAAATTATTCAGACAGGTAAAAAGAAATAAAATTGACGAGACACAAAGTATTAAAGAACAAATAATGAAAGTTCATAAGAGATGGAGAAATGTAGAATATTGGCAAGCTATTAAAAGGACTGCACCTCCTTACACTTCAGCTAAATATTTAAAAGCTATGGATATGTATTTGAATGAAGATAACAAAATTACTCAAGTTAGTGAAGATAGAAGAATACATAGAATTTTATGGTTGAGAACAGTAGAGGTTGCTTTCTTTGTTACTGTATTCTGTTTCTTAATGGGTTACCCAATAGCCCATTTACTAGCAACACTTCCAATGAAGTATAGTAATTTATTAATGATTTGTGTTCTTCTTCCGTTTTGGACGTCGTTATTAGTTAGAACAGCTAGCTGGATGATTTTGCTTCAACAGCAAGGAGTAGTTAATGATTTCTTTGTATTGATTGGCCTTGTGTCAGACGATAATAGGCCAGAAATGATGTACAACAAAGTTGGAACTTATGTTGCTATGACACAAATTCTATTACCATTTATGGTTTTACCACTTTACAGTGTGATGAAAACTATCTCGCCAAGTTTAATGAGAGCAGGTAAATCTCTTGGCGGAACACCTTTTGTGGCTTTTTGGAAAGTATATTTTCCATTAACCATACCAGGTATCGGGGCAGGGTGTCTTTTAGTTTTTATTTTAGCAATTGGATACTACATCACACCCGCTTTAGTTGGTGGAGCATCAGGAACCTTAATTAGTAACCAAATTGCATATCATATGAAAACTACTTTAGATTGGAGTTTTGCTTCAGCGATGGGGCTTATGTTGCTTGGAGGAGTTTTGGTTATCTATTGGCTTTATAATAAATTAGTTGGAGTTGATAATATTAAGTTAGGTTAGTATGGCATTACCAAATTATACAGAAACTAGATATAGAATTTGGCACTACTTTTACATTGCAATATGTACTTTTGTTTTTATTTTTTTAATAGCACCTTTGTTTGTAATATTTCCATTATCATTTAATGCAGAAGAGTTTCTTGTTTTTTCAGAAGGAATGAAGAATTTAGACCCAGATGCTTTTTCATTAAGATGGTACAAAGATATGGTTTACGGTACAAAAAATCCATGGGGTCTTGCTGCAAAGAATAGTTTTATTATTGCTATATTTGCAACTTTAGGTTCAGTAATTTTAGGAACGGTTGCTGCATTAGGATTGAGCAGCAGACACATGCCCTTTAAAGGAATAATAATGGCAACTTTGATTTCACCAATGATAGTTCCACTTATTATATCAGGTGTTGCAATATTCTTTTTTATGGCAAAAGCAGGTTTAGCGGCAACTCATACAGGAATAGTTTTAGCTCATATAATTTTGGGAACACCTTTTGTTGTAATTACTGTTACTGCAACATTATCAGGTTTCGATCATAGTGTGACGAGAGCGGCAGCTAGTTTAGGTAGCAACCCAGTAAATACATTTATGAAAGTAACCCTTCCGTTGATTTTACCTGGAGTAATATCAGGAGGTTTGTTTGCTTTTGTAACTTCTTTTGATGAAGTTGTAGTCGTTTTATTTTTAGCTGGTCTTGAAAATACAACTATTCCAATTCAAATGTGGACAGGTTTAAGAGAACAATTAAGTCCTACAATTCTAGCAGTTGCTACATGTTTAATTGTTTTATCGACCTTAATATTGATAAGTGCTGAATTATTAAGAAGAAGATCAGAACGTTTAAGAGGAATTAATAGATAATTAATTTACTGTTTCAATTACTGTCGCAATACCCATACCTAAACCGATGCATTGAGTAGATAAAGCGTATTTCTTATTTTCACGTCTAAGCAAATCAGCAGCTTTGCCAGTAATTCTAGCTCCTGTTGCTCCTAGAGGGTGTCCTAAAGCTAACGCTCCACCATCCAAATTAGCTTTCTTTTGATCGATACCAAGATCTTTTAAGCATGCTATTGATTGAGAAGCAAAAGCTTCATTAATCTCCACAATATCGATATCATTAATTGATAAATTTGCTCTCTCTAATGCTTTCTTAGTTGCTCCTATAGGTCCAAGTCCCATTACATCTGGTTCACATCCTTTAACTCCAGTTGAAACAATTCTAGCTAAAATCTCTAAACCATTTTCTTTTGCATAGCTTTCTTCACATATCAATGTTGCTGCTGCTCCATCGGTAAGAGGTGAAGATGTTGCTGCGGTAACAGTTCCTTCTTGATCAAATGCAAGTTTTAAACCATCTAAAGTTTCTTGATTACTTTTTGGACGTATGTTTCCATCTTTTGTGCAACCAGCGATTTCAACGATTTCATTTTTAAATTTACCATTAACTTCAGCTTCATTAGCTTTTTGATGACTTTGAATTGCAAACTCTTGTTGTTCAGTTCTTGAAATTTTATATCTCTTGGCAACATTTTCAGCAGTTATACCCATTGAAAAATAAACATTTGGATTTTCTTTATCTGTGTAAGGATAAGGTATTGGTTCAAAGCCAGTTGTAACTCTAGTCATACTTTCAACACCCCCACATACGAAAACTTTTCCTGCACCCATTGCTATTTTACCTGCTGCAACATGAATAGCTTCCATAGATGAACCACACCATCTATCGACAGTCATTCCAGATGTATGTATTTCCATTCCAGATAAAAATGTTGTGAGTTTCCCAATATTAAAACTCTGCTCTCCAACCTGAAAAGCACACCCAACAACAATATCTTCAATATCAGCGGGATTTACTTCTGTTTTAGATATAAGATTTTTAACAACTTCTGCAAACATATTTACAGGCTTAACGTCAATTAATTCACCTTTTCTCGCCATAGTAAAAGGTGATCTTGAGTATCCTGCTATAACCGCTCTTTTCATATAAGACTTATACTCACTAATTATTACTTTGAAAATGGTAAAGAGGACACAACTCCTTTTCTTAATTTATAATCTGGAGTGTGAACTAAAACTTCTGACCCTATTTCACAAAATTCATTTAAAATCATGGATAAACCAATATTTTTTTTGAATTTTGGAGAATAAATCCCTGAGGTAATTTTACCAATTAATTTCTTATCTTTTGAATACACTGGAAAAGGAATTGAACATGGAGGACAATCTGCACCATCAAATAATACCCCTTTTAATTTTTGTTTTACACCTTGTTTTTTAATATTCTCTAAAGCGTTTTTTCCAATGAAATCATGATCGCTTTCGTTATTACAATATTTTTCTAAGTTACATTCAATTGGATTGTTTTCTTTTGTGAAATCGTTTCCATATGACATTAATCCAGCTTCTATTCTGTCAATTAAATTAGGGCAACCAGGGGCAATATTAAATTCTTTTCCCGCTTTCCATATTATATCCCAAACTTTTTCACCCATTTCATTTTTGTCGAAGTAATTTTCAAAGCATTTAAAATAAATTTCGAATCCATCTTGTTTGCTATATCCTGATCTTGCGATAACTTGCTTGGTACCTAAAAAATCAAATATTCTAAAATTAAAAAATTTTAATTTTCTAATATCTTCACCAAATATTGATGCCATTAAATCTTCAGACTTTGGACCTTGTACAGCAAGAGGATATACATCAGGTTCTGTTATATTTACATTCAAATTTAAACCAACCGCAATACCTTTTGCCCAAAGCAATACATCAGAATCTGCTATAGAAATCCAAAACATATCATCATCTAACTTTAACAATACTGGATCATTTATCATCCCAGCATTTTCATCTATCATGGGAATATAAAAACATTTTCCAGTTTCCATATTTTTTAAAGATCTTGGAGTCATTTTCTGTACTAATAAACTAGCATCTGGACCTGATATCTGAACTTGTCTTTGACATGAAACATCCCATAACTGAACATGTTGATTTAAATGCCTATAATCATCCTCAACAGATTTCTGAAATCTTTTTGGCAAAAGCATATGATTTACGACTGTAAAATCAGTTACACCAAACTCTTCTACTCTTTTTGTAAATGGAGTACGTCTTATTCTTCTGGACATATTCAATTTAATATTTTCAATTCTATTTGCCATATTAATTATTTAAACTTTTTAATTTTATTTGTATACTCTTTCTTATTAATATATTCACATCGACCAGAACTGTCATAATCTGATATTGTATCTTTATTTTCGCTTTTAGCCCAGAAATAACTTGTTCTCTTGAATGCATAGACATCCATGGGTTTTATAAATTTTAATATTTCAGAAGTTTTGAATTCCTTGTCCTCCCAATCATAAGAAACTGAAAAACCTAGTTCATTTTTTTTAACTTTGTCATCAATCAAAAATTGATATCCATACTCTCCATCTATATTAAATGCATTAATTTTGGATTTTTTTAGCTCAACAAACAGATATCCAGCTATAGAGTCTTTTTTATAAATACCACCACCATCAGACCTAATATTATTTATTTTTTGTTCACATTGCAAATATAAATCTTTAGCATTTGAATTTGTAATGAAAAAAATGATCATACAAAGTGCTAAAAATGCATTTCTTATATTCATATAGACCACCACACTGTATAGCTGTTAGGAGAAATTATAATTGGCAAATGATAATTTTTTTTATTATCATTCATTTTGAACTTTATGACTATTTCACCCACAATTTTTTTCTTTTTGAAGTATTTTTTAATATCACAAATCATTTCATAATCGCATTTACAATCTTTTTTGCTAAGATTGAAATGCTTATAAATCCTGCCATTTCCATCAGTTTTTGTATTCAAAAAAAGCTTTTTTAATTTTGAAGATTTTATTTGATAAATTTTTACTTTAACGTTACTTGCATGAGTTCCATCAGAACCATTCAATAAGTGTGAGCTAAATTTTGCCATTTTACTCTATTGATGATTTCTCTCTCTTGCTGGCAACAGCAGCAACAATTGGACTTAATACTGGTTTAGCTTTTACATTTACACAAGCAGTTTTACCGCTTGCAATAGCTCTTTTTAGTGCCGGACCCAATTCTTCTCTTTTCGTTACTAATTCTCCATGACCCCCAAAGCCTTCAAATATACTGTGGAAAGGTATATCTCTAAAGTCTGTTGCAACTCTTTTTCCGCTTTCAAATAATCTTTCTTGTTGTTGTCCAATTGATGCTAGGCCACCATTATTGTCAATAACAACAACGATTGGTTTCTTCTCAAAAAATGCAGTTTCTATAGACATGCCTCCAGATAAAAAGGCACCATCTCCACTAATTAAAATTACATTCGATTTAGGGTTAATATTTTTTGCAGATAACGCAAATGATACACCAACACCCAGCATACTAAATGTGCCTGGATGTAAAATTCCACCTAATTTTTTTCCTTGAGCTCCAGCTAAATTTATTGCGATCTCCGACCAGAAATGAGTATTTCCTCCATCAATTACAAGCCAATCTTTCTCATCCATTGCGTCTTGAACATCTAACGCTAATTGCAGCGGATGAATTTTTCCACCATTTTTTTTGGCTTTATCCGCTTCAATTTTTAATTCATTTAAAGATTTATCCACCCAATCTTTTTTTCTATTTTTATTATCTTGAAACCAACTATTTCCTAAATTCCATTTATTATTTTTCTTTAAATTACATAGAGTATCTAAAAATACTCCTGGATCACATAAAAGGTTATGATCAGCAGCTCTATTAAACTCAATTTCTTCATGGGAACCGTTAATACAAACTAAAGTTGTTGTTTTTGGAATGAAAGGAGGGTTACCAAAATTCATTTGGTTATCTAACCTTGCACCAATCATTAAAACTAAGTCTGAGTTATGTAATGCAAATTCTGAGGGTGGATATTGGTGAATATCTGCTAAACCCATATATGCATTTGCCTCTTCTCCCAAAAGTTTTTGATGATATGGCACATTAAAAATTGGAATATTTAAACTTTCACCCGCAGTTTCTAAATTTTTTTCTGAATTTGACCACCAAACACCATGTCCTCCAATTATGACAGGTTTTTTTGCATTACATGCTAGCTCAAGTATTTTTGATAGAGCATTTGGATCTGGCCATGCCTTAGCAACTGGCTTTGCTTTATGTGAAAATGGTCTTTCTTCCAGTCCAACATTTTCTTCAAATGAAGAAAACATTATATCTACTGGTAAACTTAGATGAACAGCTCCAGGATATCCATTCGTTGCAATTCTGTAAGCTTTATCAACAAATTCTCTAATTCTTGTTCCATCTGTAATGCTTGCACTATATTTTGTAAGAGGAGCAGCTATTGAAACATCATCAATTTCTTTAAAGCCTCCTGATCCTTGTCTTTTTAAACTACTTGATCCAGTTATATAAATTATCGGTGTTCTTTCTCCCCATGCTTCCATCATTGATGGTACTGCATTTGCAAAACCTTCAGGTCCAACTAAACATACAGATGGTTTTCTTGTAATTCTTGTGTGTCCATCTGCTAGGTGTCCAGCTATTTGTTCATGAGGACAATTAACTACATCAATTTGACATTCCATGAAACCTTCAATTGCAGGATTACAAAATCCACCAGATAGAGTAAAAACTTTATTAACACCTTTATCTTTTAATGCTCTTGCAATTAATGCTCCACCTCTTATTTTTTTTTCCATATTAGTAAGTTGTATTCATAAAAAGTTTCTGTTCAATTATATCAGAAGAAACTTCATTAATATCATTTAATCCAACCAAACCTAGTGTTGTGCTAGTTTCTTCTTTAATTATATCCACAATTCTTCTTAGCCCGCTAGCTCCATCAGCTCCCATAGCATACATTACAGGTCTTCCAATCATTGAAAAATCTGCTCCTAGAGCTAATGATCTTACAATATCGCTTCCACTTCTTATTCCACTATCAAATATAATTGGAAAATTATTACCTACTGACTCTCTAATAAAAGGTAGAATATTTATTGCTGCTGAGGCACTATCTAATTGTCTACCTCCATGATTTGAAACTTGAATTGCATCAGCGCCCATTTCTTTAATTTTAACTGCATCATCTGATGACATAACACCTTTTACAATTAATTTGCCTTTCCATTTATTTCTTACTCTTTTTAAAGTTTCCCAATCTGTTTTTCCTCTACTTTCTTTTCTTTTAAAAATACCTTTTCCACTTTTTGAAGTTTCGTAGTTCATTGGCTTTGGTATTCCATTAAGTAATGTAGATATTGACCAAACTGGATGAGTTGCAAAATCAAAAAATTGTTTAGGTCCAATTTTAAATGGATATGAAAATCCATTTTTATCATCTCTAGTTCTCCTAGATAAAACCGGAACATCAACAGTAAGTATAGCAACTTCATAACCAGTTTTTTCTGCTCTATCGAGCAATTCCATGACAAAAGCTTCATCTTGAAAAATATAAAGTTGAAGCCATGAATGACCTTCTGAAAGCTCATACATTTTTTCTAAGGTAGTTGTTGAAGCCATCGATACACAAGTTGGTATATTATTTCTTGCACTCTCTTTTGCCAGCATAGAATCTGCACCTGGCCATGAAAGATTTGTCATGCCCATTGGGGCAAAACCAAAAGGATAATCATAGTTAAATCCAAGAATATTCTTTTTTAGTTTTCTTTCCTCTACATTTCTTAATACTCTTGGCTCAAGACGTATTTGATCTAAAGCAAAACTATTAATTTCTGACAATTTTTCATCTCCTGATGCTCCATCAATAAAATCATAAACGAGCTTTGGTAATCTTTTCTTCGATAGTTTTTTTGCATCTTCAATGCTAAAAATTTTGTTACTGGCTTTAATATTATCCATTTAAATTTTTTATATATGTTTTTAAACTTATCTTATCATGTCTAGTCACATAATAAGCGTCATGATTAATTCTTGAAGAATAAACCTCTGAAGGAACTCCGTCAATAAAAAGCACAGCTACACCATCATCAATAGCTATTCCATTTGGCAAATTTCCATCTTTAATTTCTGAAATAAATTGTCGAAGTCGATTATTATCTGAAGAATGCGGTGTGCAACTTCCGTTTAAAAAATTTATTCCTTTTAATGGACTCAATTCCTTGTTGACTGAATCTGACAATATCCAATCAAACCAACAAACAGCTCCTGCACTTATTCCACTCAGAATTATTCCTTTTTCATATGCATCTTTAAATACTTTGATAAGATCATATCTCTTCCAAATATTAATCATTTCAGAGGTATTGCCACCCCCTACATAAATTATATCTTTGTTTAACATCCATTCATTAAATCCTTCCACACTTGAACAGAGATTAAAATGAGATAATTTAAATTTTTGTGATTTAAATCTTTTATAAAAAAGATCAGTCTTTTCTTGATTATCATTGCTGGCTGTAGGTAAAAAACCGATATTGATATTTGATTTATTAACTTGATTTATAACATATTCATCCAAGTCTTCATCAGAAGAATGTGTAAATCCACCACCTCCAATTGCTATTATTATTTTTTTATTCCTGACCACGGAGAAGGACCTGTTGGAATATCGATTTTTAAACCTCTTACAATTTCGTTTTTAAAGTCATACATTGGTAAGGCGCATATCTCACCTTTATGAATTTTATTATCATTGCAACTAACATCCACTATTAATCCTGGTTTATGTTTTGTAGAATTCATTAAAACTATTCCAACACCACATTTTTGAAAAGGAGACCAAGTACTTGATGTAATTTTTCCAATTATTTCATTATTAAATTTTATGTAAGTTCCTTTTAAACCTGTTCCATTTTCTACTCGTATTCCCCAACATCTTTTTTCTTTATCAGCAGTCATCAATGCTGATTTTCCGATAAAATAATTTTTTTTTAAATCGACATACTTACCTAAACCAACATCATATGGATTTGTTTCATGATTAAAGTCTTGACCAGCTGATAATAATCCAGATTCTATTCTTTTACATCTAAAACCAGGGGTACCTGTTAGTATCATTCCCATTTTTTTTCCTTCTTCAAGAATGTAATCTCCAACTTTTTCAGTATTATTATTTTTTCTAAAATAAATTTCCCAACCAAGTTCATTACTAAATCCCGATCTACTTATGATTACTTTTTCATTTAGTATTGTAATTTCTTTCCAATCAAAATATTTCCAATTATCAGGAAAAGTCTCTTTACTTAAAACTTTCAAAAGATCCATAGATTTAGGTCCCTGAATTTGACTTACCCAAACGTCTGGGTCAGAAATTTTTACATTAAGATTATCAGTGTGAGCTTTATACCATGAAAACAGATCACCATCAGCTTGAACAAACCAAAATTTATTTTCTTCAAGTTTTAGCAAAACTCCATCTGTCAGCATGCCTCCATCATTGTAACAAGCAAATTGGTATGAGCATCTTCCTACTTTTACTCTTGAGATATCTCTTGTGAATATTTTTTGTAAAAGTTTTTCTGCATCTGGACCAGAAATTTCATATGGATGTTCACCAGTATGACGAAAAATTACCTTTTGTCTTACTTTCCAATACATTTCATCAGCAGTAGCGTGTGAAAGTACTTCTGGATTTAATCTTCCAGCATAAAAAGAATACTCGGGATCGTAAGGAAGTTCTTGATATGCCAAAGGATGTATTCCTACAGTTCTAGCAAGTTCAACAACTTTATTATCATTGGATTTTAAAGGTTTTACTGAAAATCTGACTTTGTTTAATTCGTTTTGCATTTATAATTTAGAAAAAGTGTATATTAATTAAAATATCTATTCAATTAGTAGATGAATCACTACATTTTGCATGTTGTTATCTAGTTCTGGAATTGTTATCTTTTTAATTATTTAAACAACTAAAGAAAAAGAGGGAACTTATGAAATACATATTTAAAGTTTTTTCAGTGACTTTTATGTCTCTGATATTATCTTTTTCTATTGCCAATGCATCAAGTGGAGTATTTAAAGTATCACATGATCTTGGATTTGGAAAAGATACTAACTTAGATGCCATAACAAAGGGGCGTTTGTTTCAAGTTGTCATCAAAACACAAAATAGATTAGTAAGACCTGATATGAATGGTGTTCCATCACCTTCATTATCAACAGATTGGAGTGCTAATTCTGATGCAACTGAATGGACATTTAATTTAAGAAAAGGAATATATTTCCATGATGGATCAGCATTTGATGCTCCAGATGTAAAATATTCTCTAATGAGAGCTAAAGATCCCGATATCGGATCTCCGGTAAGAAAAAGTTTAAATGTAGTTGAAGATATTGAGGTAGTTGATCAGCATACTGTTAAAATGAAGTTATCAACTTCATTTGCTGACTTTCCGTTATTATTAACAGACTACAGATTAAGAATGATACCTGAAGGATCAGGAGATACTATTGGACAAACTGGGGTTGGTACTGGGCCATTCATGGTTGATAAATTTGATCCAGAAGGCACAACAATTCTAAAAGCTAACCCAGATTACTGGGAAGGTGCACCAGGAGTTGCGGAAGTTCATGTCATTGCGATACCAGATGCTCAAGCAAGAATTCAAGCTCTTTTAACAGGTCAAATTGATATGAATAGATATGTTCCTTTCAATCAAAAAAAGATATTTGACAGTAATTCTAAATTTACAACAACTGTAATTCCAACTGGAAACTGGAGAGGTGTGGTTATGAGAACTGATACTGCTCCATTTGATAATCCTAAAGTAAGAAAAGCTTTTAGGTTAGCAGTTGATAGACAAGAACTTGTAGATCTAGTTATGGGTGGAGCAGCAACTGTATCTTGTGATACACCTGTAATGCCTTCTGATCAATATCGTTTACAAATGGATTGTCCTCAAAATATTAGTAAAGCAAAAAATTTACTAAGAGAAGCGGGATTTCCAAATGGAATTGAATTGACTGTTTATCCAGCAACTTTAGAACCAACTTGGCCTACGATTGCAGAAGTCGTTCAGCAGCAAGTTGCAAAAGCTGGAATTAAAGTTAACATAGAAATGGTACCATCTAAAGGTTATTGGAATGAAGTATGGATGAAAAAACCAGTTTCAATGACACGTTGGAACCAAAGACCAGCTGACACAATCTTGCATGAAGCTTATCATAGTGGAGCTAAATGGAATGAATCTTACTTCAAAAATGCTGACTTTGATAAAAATTTAGCTGATGCTAGAAGTGAGTTGGATTTCAATAAAAGGAAGAAAGCATATCAAAATGCTCAAATGACTTTATGGGAACAAAGTGGAACAATGATCCCATACCACGTATCTAGACTTGTAGTTACTTCATCAAAAGTAAAAAACCTTGATGCTGTAGATCACTTTTCTATACAGTGGCATAAAGTTAAAGTTGACTAAAAGTATTTAGATAAAGGCCGCATATGAGCGGCCTTTATTTTATTTCTATTTAAATTATTTTTGTTACAAAGTTCTAGTTAATCTTATGCTTTTATTAATTTTAAAAAGAATTGGACTAGGGCTTATTACTTTATTTATAGTTTCATTGATTACATTTGTAGGTGTTGAAGTTTTACCTGGGGATGCATGCACAACATACTTAGAAAGAGAGGCTTATGGAGCAGCTCTTGATGCTTGCATAAAAAGACTTGGTCTAGATATTCCTGCTTATGAAAGATATTTGGACTGGGCATCAAATGTTGTACGAGGTGATTTTGGTTACTCTTTAAGTGGAGAAATGCCAATTAATGAAGTGCTAGGGCCAAGAGTTAAAAACTCATTAGTTTTAGCCTCTGTTTCAATACTTATAGGAATTCCTTTAGCAATCGTATTAGGAATAATAACTGCTCTTTGGAGAGATAAGCTTCCAGATATTATGATCTCAACTATCACAATTTTTTCAATGACTATTCCTGAGTTTATTAGTGCTACTTTACTTATTTTAATTGTTGCAATTTGGCTTGGTTGGCTACCAGGCATTGTGATTATACCATCGGATGCAACTTTTTATGAATTACTCTCAAATATAATTTTACCTGTTGTTGCAATTTCAATGATTATGACCGCACACATGGCAAGAATGGTACGTTCAAGTGTAATTCAAGTAATGGCTAGTGATTATGTGCAAATGGCAATTTTAAAAGGTGTACCATATTGGAAAATGGTATTTAGACATGTACTGCCAAATGCATTATTACCAGCAATAAATGTAGTGGCGTTAACAATTGCTTGGTTGCTAGGTGGTGTTGTTGTTACAGAAGTTGTTTTTAATTATCCAGGTTTAGGCAGACTGGTAATTGAGTCTATATCAAATAGAGATTTACCTGTTGTTCAAGCATTAGCAATAATATTGGCATCAATCTATGTGGGAATAAATTTAATAGCAGATTTAATGACACTCATGCTTAATCCAAGATTAAAAAGTTTACAAATAAGAAAATAAAATGGAGAGTAATTTAATTACAGAGGATAAACAAAAAAACAAACTAGAAAAGGCTTTAGAGATTTTAAAAACTATGGCCTCCAAGCCTTCTGGATTAATTGGACTTACAATTGTTTTATTTCATGTAATCTTAGCATTAATAAGCCCTTACATTGCACCATACGATTATAAAGCTATTAGCCCAAATACCATGTTACTTGCACCTTCAGCCGAACATTGGTTTGGAACAGATAGCTTGGGTAGAGATGTTTTTACAAGAACAATACTTGGAGGGCGAACAGCTCTTACGGTAACTTTCTTTGGATCACTTATTGCTCTTCTGTGGGGAGGTTTACTTGGAATTTTTTGTGGTTTAGTTGGAGGTAAAATTGATGATGTTGTAATGAGAGTTGTTGATGCATTTCTTTCTATCCCCTGGATACTTGCAATGTTATTAATTGTTTCTCTTTTAGGAACATCAACAGAGGTTTTAATTCCTGCACTAGGTTTTTTTTATGGTAAAGGAATAGTAAGAGTTGCTAGAGCTGCTACGCACGATGTTATTGCTAAAGACTTTATAGTTTCAGCCAGAGCTAGAGGTCATAGCAACATGTCTATTATTTGGAATGAAATTATTCCAAATGTTAGAGATGCTATATTAGTAGAAGGAGCAATGAGATGGTCTTGGATGTTATTAGGATTTAGCTCATTGTCATTCTTAGGTTTTGGTGTCAGTCCCCCAACACCTGATTGGGGTTTGATGATATCCAATGCTAGAGGATTGATGTCGTTTGCATACTGGTCCGTAATTGCTCCAATAGTAGGATTAAGTTCGTTAATTATTGGAATAAATTTAACAGCTGATGCATTTGCAAAAGCTTTAGGAATTGATCGTTCAACAAAGGCACCTGTTTAAATGAGCGAAATAATTGAAAGTGTTAAAAATTTATCAATTGGATTTAATAGTCAAAAGGGCAAACAAATTTCAATACTTAGAAATGTTTCAACCAACATTAAGAAAGGAGAGACTGTAGGGATCGTAGGGGAGTCAGGTTCTGGAAAAAGCACATTAGCACTTGCAATGATGGGCTATATAAAACAAGGCTTATTTCCTCTTAAAGGTCAATGCCTCTTTAAATCTGAGGATTTATTGAAGATGAGCAGTAGACAGCTAGAAAAAATTAGAGGTAGAAAAATAGCCATGATACCTCAAAATGCAGGACAAGCACTAACACCTAATTTAAAAATTGGATACCAAATTGATGAAGCATTAAGATTACATACAGATCTAAATAAAACAGAGAGAGATAAAAAAATTTCGGAGTTACTAAATAAAGTTAGACTTCCTTCACCAGAAACTATGGCTTTTCGTTATCCACACGAGCTTTCTGGAGGGCAGCAACAAAGAGTGGCTGTTGCAATGGCATTGGCTGGCAAACCAGATTTACTTTTATTAGATGAGCCAACTACTGGATTAGACGTTACAACACAAGCGCATGTATTAGAACTATTAAGATTTATAGCAAAAGATACTGGAACATCTATGATCTATGTTAGTCATGACCTTGGAGCTATAGCACAAGTCAGTGATAGAATAGTTGTAATGTATGCGGGAGAAATTGTTTTAGAAGGACCAGCAAGAAAAATATTAAAGGAACCTATTCATCCTTATACCTATGGATTGTTAAAATCGATACCTAAACTCTCATTAGCTGGACTTCCAGCTTCTATGCCAGGAAGCCAACCTCAGCCTGGAAGCATAAATGAAGGTTGTAGTTTTTATGATAGATGTAACTTAGCAACTGATCATTGTAAAAAAAATTCACCAGATCTGGAACATATTAAAGAATTAGATACCAATGTCAGATGTTTTAATCATAAAGAATTAATAAATCAAAATAATAATTTACAAACTTCAATAACAAAAAAATCAAATAATAGTGAAGCAATTGAAGTTTTAAAATTAAAGGATGTTTCAATTAGTTATGCAAAGCAGAAATTTTTTGATCAATTATTCAATAAAATCTCTGATCAAAACCCAACAGTTAAAGATATAAATATAGATATAAAAAAAGGAGAGACTATTGCACTGGTTGGTGAGTCTGGAAGTGGTAAATCTACTATCTTAAAATCAATTGCTGGTTTACTCAAAACAAAAGATGGTCAAATTAAATTTGAAAATGATCGTATATTATCTTCTGATTTAAAAATGAGAAATCCAAATGATCTGCGAGCAATACAACTCATATTTCAAAATCCGGACGAGTCATTAAATCCAAACCACACAGTTGAGCAAATACTTTCTCAACCTTTAAAGTTGTATTTTAATTTATCAGGAGAAGAATTAAAAAAAAATATAATCGATCTACTAAAAAAAGTAAGGTTAGGAGAATTTTATATGTCAAGATACCCGAGACAATTATCAGGTGGTGAGAAACAAAGAGTTGCAGTTGCAAGAGCATTTGCTGCTAAGCCAGATATAATTTTGTGTGATGAGGTTACATCAGCTTTAGATGTTTCGGTTCAAGCAGCTGTTTTAAACTTATTACAACAATTAAAAGAAGATCTAGGAACAACCTATGTATTTGTTTCTCATGATTTGGCTGTTGTTAGAGCAATTAGTGATAGAGTTGCAGTTTTATATCAAGGAAGATTATGTGAAATTGGTCCTTCTCAAAATGTCTACAAATTTCCATCACATCCTTATACTGAAGTATTATTAGGTGCTGTTTTGGAACCAGATCCAGATATAAAACCAAAATTAGTAGCTGAGGATATAGTAGAGGAAAAACCGCCTGAGAAAGGCTGTTCTTTTCAAGGAAGATGCCCTAGGAAAATAGGCGATATTTGTAATTTAGAGGTTCCACCATGGCAAATAGGTGAAAATGGTAACGCTATTAGATGTCATATTAATATTGATGAATTAGCAAGTTTACAGCAGTAGTTATGACATTTATTTTATTTCCTACTCAGTCTCAATTTAATATAAGAAATCTTCTTTATGAAAATAAATAATGTAGTTGTAATTGGTTCTGGAACAATGGGCAGCGGTATAGCTGCACATTTATGTAACGCAAATGTTCCTGTTACTTTGTTGGATTTAACTACAGAAATTAGTCAAAAGGCTAAAGAGAGAATAGGAAAATCTAGACCTCCTTTGTTAATAGATAAATCAAAATTAGATAATATACATGTAGGAAACATTGAAGAAAACTTTGATGTGGTTTCGAATGCAGATTGGATTGTAGAAGCTGTTGTAGAAAGAATAGATATAAAACATAATATTTACGAAAAAATTTTTAAACATAGAAAAAAAGAGTCTGTTGTTTCATCTAATACCTCATCTATTCCAATAAGTGTTCTATCAGAAAAATTATCCGATCAAGACAAAAAGGATTTCTGTATAACTCACTTTTTTAATCCTGTTAGATACATGGATTTACTTGAAATAGTAAAAAGTAATGAAAGTGATTTAGATAAAGTTAAACTTTTAAAAGACTTTTGTGAAATAGACTTAGGTAAAGGTGCAATTATCTGTAATGACACTCCAGGATTTTTAGGTAATAGAATTGGAGTTTACGCAATGCAAATTGCAATGACCGAAGCATTTAATATGAAACTTAGTGTAGAAGAGGCTGATGCTGTCTTTGGCAGACCAATGGGTATACCTAAAACTGGAGTATTTGGATTGTATGACCTAATTGGTATTGATTTAATGGCAGATGTATTGAAAAGTTTTATTAAAGAGTTACCTGAAAGTGATCCATTTCAACCTGTAGCAAGAGAAATGCCACTTGTAAAAAAATTAATAGAAACTGGATATACTGGTCGAAAAGGAAAAGGTGGATTTTATAGAATGAATAAAGAGGGTGGTAAGAAAATTTTAGAGGCCATCAATCTTGAAACTGGGGAATATTCTCCTTCAAAAAAAATAGATATTAAATCTGAAAAAGTTGATTTAAAAAAATTAATTAATCGTGGAGATAAATATGGAGATTATGCTTGGTCAGTAATTTCTAAAATAATAAAATATTCCTCTTCATTAGTTCCAGGTATTACAGATAAATTTAACGACATTGATGAAGCAATGAGACTTGGTTTCAATTGGTCTAGAGGGCCTTTTGAAATGTTAAAAGAAATTGGAGTAAATAATTTTTTTCAAAAAATTGATAATTTTGAGGGAAATAAATTTTTAGAAGATTTATCAAAATCCAAAGATGAAAATTTTTATGGTGAGAGACAACAATATACTGAAATTGAAACTTTAGGAAAAATTAAACCAAGAGCCCTTAAACTTGATAAAAATAATTCTGCTGAAATTTACAGATTTCCTGAATTTAACATTGTCGAATTTACAACTAAAGCAAACGCTTTGGATTATGACTCAATGGACTCTTTAAAAAACGCTACAGACAAACCATTGATAATTATTAATGAAAGTATGCAGTTTTCTGCTGGTGTTAATTTAACATATACTATGAATTTTGCAGATAAAGGTGACTTTAAATCAATAGAAAAATTTGTCGGTTATTTTCAAGAAACATGCAAACACTTAAAATACTCAAAATTTCCAGTAGTTTCAGCACCATCAGGTCTTACACTTGGAGGGGGTTTTGAAGTTTTAGTTCAAAGTAACTTTGTTGCTTCGCATACAAATATTGTTGTTGGATTAGTTGAAACATTGGTTGGTTTAGTTCCAGCTGGAGGAGGATGTAAAGAAATGTTATGGAGATGGTCTCAAACAGACGAGGCAAAAAATGATCCAGATTTTGCACCTTTAAAAGTTTTTGATATCATTGGTTATGCAAAAACTGCAACATCTCCAGTAGAAGCTGAACCTCTAAAGTATTTAATCCCTGAAAATAAAAAAATTATGAGCAGAAATAGTTTATTAAATGAAGCTAGAAAAATTTTGGATCAAAATAAAGAATTTACTCCTCCAAAAGAATGCACATTTAATTTATCTGGCAAATCTTTAAAAGACAAAATGGTTGGTATGTTAGAAAAACTGTATAACGATAAAATTATATTAGATCATGGAATGATGGTTGGAACAGAGCTAGCAAATGTTTTAAGTGGTGGCGATACAACTATAGATAAAACTCTTACAGAAGATCAGTTGTTTAAATTAGAGTTAGATGCTTTCATGAAATTAATTGAGACAAGTAAAACCCAAGATAGAATTAAACACACATTATCTACTGGAAAACCACTAGTTAACTAATAACCTCAGACTTTTAATATAATCAGGTTTTAATACATAAGTTGATTTATTTCCTACTTTAATTTTTTTTAAAGAGTCTATCCCAGCAATCACCCTTCCAATTGGAGTATATTCACCTTGATATATTGGAATATCAATTAAAGTGATAAAAAACTCACTATCTTCTGTATCGAAGTTTTCTTTTCTAGCAAAAGCAACAGAGCCAGCATTAAATAAAAAATTATCACTGAGCTCAGATTTAATTTTTCCTAAACCAGACTTACCAGTTCCCACTTTAGAATAATTTATATTAGATATGTTTCCATATTCAATATCTCCAGCTTGTATTAAAGTATTTTCTATTACTCGATAAAAAGCTGAACCATTATAGAAACCTTTATTTATTAACTTCTTAAATCGATTTACAGCTTTTGGTGAAATGTTTGGATCTAACTCTATTATAACTTTACCGCATTCAACTTCCATAATTGCAATATTTTGTTTATCTTTAAATTTAAAGTTATTTAAATCAATTTTTTTTACAAAAAGACATTTATTATTTAATAGATAAAATGAGCCTAAAGTTAAAATAATAAGCAGAATAAGAAAAATAAATAATATTTTTTCAGATAGCGATGGTTTAATTATTTTTATCATTCAAAAAATAAACTTTTCATCTATTTCTTTAAGACCTTTAATTAAGAAGTTTTTCTTCTTAGTTAAAATATTATCTTTTTTAATTAATAAATCTATTTCTTTAAAGTTTGTTTTTAATAATGAATAAATTTCAGCCATATCTTCTTCAGCTGTGCTCATTGAATATTCTGTTAAAAAGCCTTTCGTAATTTCTAAATCTAAACCTAATAAATCAGTGCATGTTGAACATGATGCGTATGAAAAATCTTTATTATTAAGTTCACTCCATTGATTTTTTTTAAAAAGCTCAGGAAAACTGTTATCAATCATATGAAATATTTCATGATGGATCATTCTTTCGAAATAGTTTTGGTTAAATGTTAAGTCTAAGATTAAAGTCCTGAATTTATTATCTGGTATACCTCCTGTATTAATGCCTGAAATTTCTAAGTTTTTGCAAAGAACTACAAATTTCAAATTTATTTTCCTTAAGAAATTTGAGTTATAATCCCTTAGATTATTTTGAATTGTATTAAATTCACGATCCAAATCACTATTATTTATGCCGTTACATTTAATATTATTTGTATCACCTATTACAAAACCTCTTTTCGATACCAAATATTTGATACCATTTAAATTATCAACCTTATGAACTTCTAAATTAGGAATTTTAATCAAATTATATATTGCATCCGCATTTACATAAGAAAAATTAAAAAATAATAGAAATATTAATATAATGTATCTCATTTTAATAATTTTGATGATATTAGATATAATATGAATGTGATAGGATTTATTTAATGAAAAAAAGAAAAAGAAAAAAAAATATTAATAGAGATCATGAGTCAGTACCTAAGATGTTTGCAAAAAAATACATATATTTCTATTATCCTTTTTTTTGGATCATTCTAATAATATTCTTATTACTAAAATGACAAAGTCTAAAAAACCTATTCAGCCTGTTAGTGGCACAGAAGTGCCAAGATATGCTGGCCCTTCTACATTTGCAAGATTACCAGAGATAAGAGATGTAGAAAGTTGTGATGTTGCTATTGTTGGAGTTCCATTTGATTCAGGAACAAGTTATAGACCAGGTGCAAGATTTGGCCCACAAAGTATTAGACAAGCATCTAGACATTTAAGGACTAATTATCATCCTAATTATGATGTAGAACCATTCAAAGTACAACAAGTTGCAGATGCAGGTGACATTACTTGCAATCCATTTAATATTGATGAAGCTATCAAACAGATTGAAGTAGGAGCAACTGATTTATTAAATAAAGTTGGAGGAATAATAAGCCTTGGAGGAGATCACACAATTGCTGTGCCTTTACTTAGGGCAGCCAATAAAAAGAATAATGGACCGGTATCACTTGTTCATTTTGATGCCCATCTAGATACCTGGGATACCTACTTTGGGGCACCATATACGCATGGCACTCCATTTAGAAGAGCTCGTGAGGAAAATTTATTTTTAGATGATGCCTCTATGCATGTAGGTATAAGAGGTCCACTTTATAGCAGAGATGATATAAAAAATGATGAAAGCTTTGGATTTAAAATTATTCATTGTGATGAATTTCAAACAGAAGGAATTGATAAAATCGTTGAAAGAATAAAAAATAGAGTCGGTGATAATGCATTATATTTGTCAATTGATATTGATGTATTAGATCCAGCATTTGCACCAGGCACAGGAACACCTGAAATTGCAGGAATGACCACAAGAGAAATGGTAAATGTCCTCAGGGGTTTATCAGGCTTAAATTTGATTTCTGCAGATGTAGTTGAAGTTGCGCCTGCTTATGACCATGCAGAAGTAACCTCTCTAGCTGCAGCAACAATTGTTTATGAATTAACAAATTTATTTGCAAAATCATGAAGAAAGGATAATTTGCGCGCATGATTGAAAAGAGAAATTTTTATATTAATGGTTCATGGGTTCCCCCAAAAAACCCAAAAGATATTGAGGTCATAAATCCAGCAACAGAAAAAAATTGTGCAGTAATTTCTTTAGGCAGTAAGGAGGATATCAATGATGCAGTTTTAGCAGCTAAAGAAGCTTTTAAAACTTGGGGATTTACCTCTAAAGAAGAAAGATTGTCATTATTAGAAGTTTTTTATTCATTATATAAAAAAAGATGGAATGATATTACAGATGCAATTATTCAAGAGATGGGAGCACCAAAAGACTTTGCGTCAAAACTACAAACAGGAACTGGTGCGAGTCATACAAAATCATTTATTCGTTATCTAAAAGAATTTGAATTCGAAAAACCTTTGGGAGATCATGCAAAAAATCAAAGAATAATATACGAGCCTAAAGGTGTGTGTGCATTAATAACACCGTGGAACTGGCCAATAAATCAAGTTACTTTAAAAGTCATTCCTGCATTGGCCTCTGGTTGTACTATGATTTTAAAACCTTCGGAACTAGCACCTTTATCGGCAATGATCATAGCGGAGTTAATAGATGAAGCAAAATTTCCGAAAGGTGTTTTTAATTTAGTAAATGGAGATGGGGAAATAACTGGAGATGCATTAACAAGTCATCCAGATGTAAATATGATTTCATTCACTGGCTCTACAAGAGCAGGGGCTTTAATTTCTCAAAATGCCGCAAAGGACTTTAAAAGAGTAAGTCTGGAGCTAGGAGGAAAAGGTGCAAATATTATATTTGAAGATGCTGATGCTGAAGCAATAGAAAGAGGTGCATTTAGATGTTTTAGAAATTCAGGACAATCATGTAATGCCCCTACAAGAATGCTTGTTGAAAAATCAATTTATAATGAAGCGATAGAAAGACTAAGAAAATATGCAAATGAATTTAAAGTAGACGATCCAAATAAAAATGGAGAGCATATTGGTCCTGTAATTTCTGAAACTCAATTCAATAAAATTCAAGGTTTAATTCAAAAAGGAATAGATGAAGGAGCAAAATTAGTTGCAGGTGGAGTTGGAAAACCAAACGGATTAAATGATGGTTATTATGTAAAACCGACAGTTTTTGCAGATGTAAAAAATGAAATGGAAATTGCAAGAACAGAAATATTTGGTCCTGTTTTATCTGTTATTCCATTTGAAACTGAAGAAGAAGCAATTAAAATTGCAAATGATACTGATTATGGATTAACAAACTATATTCAAACTCAAGATAAGGAAAAGGTACAAAGAGTTGCCAGAAAACTTAGATCTGGAATGGTTGATGTAAATGGTGCTGGTATTGCAGTTGATGCACCTTTTGGAGGTTTCAAACATTCTGGAATTGGAAGGGAAGCGGGTAAAGAAGGATTGCTTGAATTTCTAGAAGTTAAATCTGTAGGTGGTTGGAATTAATTTATAGACTTATCTTTTACACCTTTTAAAAAGTCTAGACATTTCTTTAATTCACTAAGTTCTATATATTCATCAATTTTATGAGCCTGTTCAATCGAACCGGGCCCACAAACTACAGTGCTAATACCAACTTCTTGAAAGAGTCCAGCCTCTGTTCCAAATGAAACAGCTTCTCTTGAATTGTCACCAGTTATACTTGAAACAAATTCACAAGCTTCGGAATCGTTCAATCTATTAAATCCAACTACTTCACCTATAATTTCTTTTTTAATATAAGCATCTGAAAAAACTTTTTTCATTTCTGGCAATAATTCTTTATCAACATAATCGTCTATTATTTGATTTACAAAATCTCCATCTTCTCTGACCACTGGTCTAGTTTCCCATTCAACTTTACATTTATCAGCGATAACATTATGAGCTATACCACCTGAAACTCCACCAACTGATAATGTAGAATATGGTGGATTAAATATACAATCTTTAGGAGCTCTATCTTTTAGTTTTGATCTAATTTCTAGTAATTTGTTTACATACCTCGATGCATATTCAACTGCATTAACACCTTGGCCTGGTTTAGAACTATGACCAGCTAAACCTCCAAAGTGAATTGTATATTCATTCATACCTTTATGGGCATCAATGATTTTCATATTGGTTGGTTCACCAATAATACAAATTCCATCTTTAATATCTCTTTTTTTTAATTCTTTTATTAATAATGGTGCACCAATGCATGCAGTTTCTTCATCGAATGTAAATGAAAAATGAATGTCTCTATCTAAATTATTTTCTCTAAATACAGGAGCATATGCTAGAGCACATGCAATAAAACCTTTCATATCACAAGAACCTCTCCCAAATAATTTCTCATTTTTTATAGTTGCAACAAATGGATCAGTAGACCAGCCTTTTGAAACCGGGACTACATCTGTATGACCTGAAAGAATAATAGGTTTTTTACCATTTCCATTTTTAGATTTTAAAGAAGCAAAAAGATTAACTCTTTTTTTATCTCCATCAAAAATTCTAAATGAAGTTGCTCCTAAATTTTTTAAAATATCATCACAATAATTAATGAGACTATTATTATCGTTTCCAGAAATAGTTTTGAAAGCAATCAAATCTGTCAATATTCGTATCGAATCTTTATAAATTTTATCAGGATTATTTTCTGTACTCATTTACAAATCATTATATATTAAATTTATGAAAGAACAAATTACGTATGAAGATTTTGATAAAGTAGATATTAGATTGGGAACAATTATTTCTGTAAGAAAAAATGAAAAAGCAAGAAAACCTTCATTAGTTGTAGAAGTTGATTTTGGAGAAAAGATAGGGATAAAACAATCTTCAGCTCAAATTACTCATTATTATAATGAAGAGAATCTTAAAGGAAAACAAGTAATCGGTGTTTGTAATTTTGCAGAAAAAAATATTGCTGGAGTTGTTTCACAAGTATTAATTCTTGGAGCTATAGATGCAGAGGGTAGAGTAACTTTAGTTCATCCATCTCAAGAAGCAGAGAATGGATTACCGATTGCTTAAATGCATCCAGAATTATTATCATTAAGCTTATTTTTTTTTGTTACTAGTTGTTCGCCTGGTCCAAATAATATTGTTGCATCTCATTCAGGTTTTAATCATGGAGTAAAAAAAACTATACCTCTAATGTTAGGTGTTATATTTGGTTTTACTTCAATGTTATCTTTAGTCAATTTTGGGCTAATTAACATTTTTAAATTATATCCAATAATTCAAAAAATTTTAGTTTTTACAGGCTCTGCATTTTTAGTTTACTTGGCTTACAGAATTTCATTTTCTAAATCATCAAATCAAAAAGAAAAACTTGAACCTGTAAAATTTATAGAAACATTTCTTTTTCAATTCTTAAATCCTAAAGGAGTAATCGTTGCAATTATTGCAGTATCAACTTATATCGAATCTGGAGATAACTTTTTTATTTATTCCTTCTGGCTCCTAACTTCTGCCTTTTTTTTTGCTATATTTAGCATCTTATTTTGGACTTTAATTGGTAAATTTATGAGAAAATTCGCGACAAATGAGAAATTTATTAAATGGTTCAATTATGTTATGTCAGCGCTTTTATTAGGCTGCATAGCTACATTTTATTATTAAATATGAAACCAGGAGACAAAAACTCGTTCAATTCGTTAACTAAAATTTCAGTTAACGGCAAAAGTTATAATTTTTACTCACTGAAAGAGGCTGAGAAAAATGGTTTAGAAGGTATATCAAAGCTTCCAAAATCATTGAAGGTCTTACTTGAGAATTTATTAAGATTTGAGGACGATATAACGGTTAATAAAAATCAAATTGAAGCTATTAAAGATTGGTTAAAATCTAAAAGTTCTAACACAGAAATTGCATATAGGCCTGCGAGGGTGTTGCTTCAAGACTACACTGGAATTCCTGCAGTTGCAGATTTAGCAGCAATGAGAGAGGCTGTAAAAGAAAAAAATAAAGATCCAAGTACTATCAATCCATTATCATCAGTTGATTTGGTAATTGATCACTCTGTACAAGTCGATAAATTTGCAAATAAAAATTCTTTAAAAGAAAACGTTGATATTGAATTTAATCGGAATGCAGAAAGATATTCTTTCCTTAAATGGGGTCAACAAGCATTCAATAATTTTAGAATAGTTCCCCCAGGAACTGGGATATGTCATCAAGTCAATCTGGAATACCTTTCAAAAGTTGTTTGGAATGAAAAATATAAAGATGAAGAATACATATTTCCAGACACTTTGGTTGGAACAGATAGTCATACAACTATGGTAAATGGTTTATCTGTTTTGGGTTGGGGAGTAGGTGGAATTGAAGCTGAGGCTGGAATGTTAGGTCAACCTATTTCAATGTTAATTCCCGAAGTTATTGGATTTGAAATGAAATCAAAAATGCCAGAAGGTACAACAGCAACTGATCTTGTTTTAACAGTAGTTAAAATGTTGAGAGACAAGGGAGTTGTTGGAAAGTTTGTTGAATTCTATGGCGAAGGACTAAAAAATCTGACTTTAGCAGATAGAGCTACTATAGCAAATATGGCACCTGAGTATGGTGCAACTTGTGGTTTTTTCCCAATTGATGATGAAACTTTAAAATATTTAAAATTCTCAGGAAGAGATGATCAAAATGTTGAAATTGTAAAAAAGTATGCTCAAGAACAAGGACTTTGGGCAAGTTTAGATGTTGAATTTACAGACACACTATCTTTAGACATGTCAACTATAGTACCAACTATTTCTGGACCAAAACGTCCACAGGATAAAGTTCTACTTACTAACGCATCATCAAATTTTAAAAAAGTATTTTCAGAAATTACAAAAAAAGAAGAGCCAAATATTTATGATGTTGAAAAAGAAGATTTTAAAATAACCGATGGCGATGTATTAATTGCTGCAATCACTTCTTGTACTAATACTTCCAATCCAAGTGTACTAATTGGAGCAGGTTTACTAGCAAAAAATGCAATTGAAAAAGGTTTAATGACTAAGCCTTGGGTAAAAACATCTTTGGCACCTGGATCACAAGTAGTTACAGATTATCTAGAAAAAGCTGGGCTAAATATTTATTTAGATAAGTTAGGTTTTAATTTAGTTGGTTATGGATGTACAACTTGTATTGGTAATTCAGGTCCGTTAGCCGATAATATCTCAGATTCCATAAAAAATAATAATATTTATGCTGTCTCGGTTTTATCTGGAAACAGAAACTTTGAAGGAAGAATTTCACCTTTAATAAAAGCAAATTATTTAGCGTCTCCGCCATTAGTCGTTGCTTATGCAATAGCAGGAACTATGAGATTTGATTTGTATAAGGATCCATTAGGTAAAGATAAAGATGGTAAAGATGTTTTTTTAAAAGATATATGGCCATCTAACAAAGAAATAGAAGAAACATTGAGAAATTCATTAAATGCAGAAATGTTTATAAAAAGATACTCAAATGTTTCTCAAGGACCAGAACAATGGCAAAAAATTAAAACAGAGGAAACCAATATTTATAATTGGGAAGATAATTCAACGTACGTAAAAAAACCTCCGTTTTTTGACAACCTTCCTGATAAACCAGAAGGATTTAAAGAAATTAAGGATGCAAGACCACTATTAATATTGGGTGATAGCATTACCACTGATCATATTTCACCTGCTGGATCAATTCAAAAAGATAGTCCAACTGGAGAATATTTTATGAAACATCAAATACTTCCAAAAGACTATAATTCCTATGGAGCAAGAAGAGGGAATCATGAGGTTATGATGAGAGGAACTTTTGCAAATATAAGAATTAGAAATGAAATGGCACCTGGTACTGAGGGTGGTTTTACTAAGTTGTACCCTGAGGAAAAAGTAATGCCAGTATATGATGCGGTTGTTGAATATAAAAAAAGAGGTACCGATTTAGTTGTAATTGGTGGTAAAGAGTATGGAACTGGATCTTCTAGAGATTGGGCGGCCAAAGGAACCAAACTTTTAGGTGTAAAGGCTGTTTTTGCAGAAAGTTTTGAGAGAATTCATAGATCAAATCTTATAGGAATGGGTATACTACCATTACAGTTTAAAGATGGAATAAATAGAACTAATCTAAAATTAGATGGCTCAGAACTATTTTCTATTATTGACTTAGAAAAAGGCATAGATCCTAGAGATGAAGTTGATGTTGAAATCAAATATGTCTCTGGAGACATCAAGAGAATTAAAATGTTAAGTAGAATAGATACTAAGAACGAATTAGAGTATTACAAAAATGGTGGAATTTTACAATATGTACTTAGGAACATGATTTAATGGATGAAGATATTGAAATAATAAATACCCAAACACGTAATGAAAAAATTAAAAACTTTTTTATAAATAATAAAAATTCTTTAATTTCGATATTAGTAATAATTATTTTGGCTTTAATTGGTTACTTTTCTTTTGAAGAATATCAATCTAGCAAAAGAGAAAAATTAGCTGATAAATACGACTTAGCTGTAATAAGATATGAAACTGATAATAAATATAATGTGATCCCGGATCTTAAAGAGGTGATTAATGCTAAAGACAAAACATATTCTCCTCTAGCTTTCTATTTTTTGCTAGATAACGATTTGATAAATTCAAAAGATGAAATTAACAATTATTTTGATATTTTAATTAATGATATTGGCTTGGATAAAAAGTTTAAAGAGCTAACAATCTTTAAAAAAGGCTTATATAATTCAGATTTTTCAGATGAAAATGAATTGTTAGCTATTTTTAATCCTTTAATTAAAGCGGATAGTATATGGAAACCACATAGTCTTTATATTATGGCAGAATATTATTTATCAAAAAATCAAATGCAAAAATCAAAAGAATTTTTTGAGCAAATAGTTAGTCTTGAAAATAATAACTCTAAAATAAAAACTAAAGCTCAAAAAAGGCTAAGATCTAGTTTCAGTGAGTAGGATAAAATTATATTTCGTCTTTTTACTTTTATTATCATCTTGTGGTCAAAGTGATAAATCTGTAGAAAATACTAATTCTAAAATTTTATTTGAAGAAATTAAACCAATTCAAGAACAATTAAATCCAAATATACAAATAAATCTTTCTAAATTAGTTAAAGACAATAGTTTTGTAAATAATATTACAAATAATAATGGAAACATTAACTTTGAGCCAACATTTGAAAAGAAGAAAACATTTAAATTCTCAAGGATTAAACAGTTTAATTCAATAGATACAGAAATTTTGTTTATTAAAAATAACGATCTAATTTATTTTGATAACAAAGGCACAATATTCAGAATTAACGAAAATTTTGAAACTTTGTGGAAAGCAAATCATTACTCAAAGAAAGAGAGAAAACTTAATCCAATATTATATTTTAATTATATTGATAACAGACTTTTAGTTGTTGATACTTTATCTAATATTTTTTCAATAAATTTAGAAAATGGACAATTAATTTGGAAAACAGAAAGCATGACTCCTTTTAATTCTAATGTTACTGTACAAGCAGATAAATTTATAACTGTTGATTTTGATAATGTTATAAGATGTTTTTCTGTAATCGATGGAAATGAATTATGGAATTTCAAAACAGAAAATACATTTATTAAATCACAAAAAAAATTATCTATAGTTATTAAAGATGACATTGTTTATTCACTTAATAATTTAGGTGATCTTACGGCATTAAATATTAATGATGGGAGTTTAGTTTGGCAAACACCTACTCAGAGCAACGAAATATTCTTAAATGCATTTAGTCTAAAAAATTCAGAAATGATTTTAAATAATGAAACAATATATTTTTCAAATAATAAAAATGAGTTATTCTCAATTGACACAAGAACTGGCATAGTAAAATGGAAACAAACTGTAAATTCCAGTTTAAAGCCTACGATTTCTGAAAATTATATTTTTAATATTTCTGAGGAAGGATATTTATTTGTAATTGATACTGAGACTGGAAATATAATCAGGATCACTGATGTTTTCTCAACATTTAAAAAAAGAGAGAAAATTACACCAGTAGGTTTTGTTATTGCTAAAAATAAAATTTATTTGTCTACCGATAATGGACGAATTTTGATTATTAATTTAACTAATTCTGAAACAGAGAAAGTAATTAAATTTAATAATGAAAAAATATCGAGGCCATTTATTAACAATGCCAATATTTTTTTTATTAAAAATAATGGAATTATAAGATCAAATTAATGTTATTAAAATTTTTGGAAAAAATTGGAAGAAAAAAAATAGTTTTAGATAGGGGGCCGTCTCACCCAAAATTTAATGAAGCCAAACCATGGATGAATAGATATTATTTATTATTTAGGAATAGACCAAAATGGTTTCCATTTAATATATTAATTCATGAAATGTTGGATGATGATCATGGGGATGGAGTTCATAATCATCTATTCCCTTATATTACAATAATTTTGAGAGGCGGTTATTGGGAAACTACTAAAAAAGGTAAGTTTTGGAGAAAACCTGGATATATTGGATTTAGATCAGCCAATGCGTATCATAGAGTAGACCTTGAGCCAGGAACAAGGCCAATGACAATTTTTATCTCTGGACCTTTTGGATTAAGAAAAGGACCAAGATCAGAATACGGTATCGATTTTAATTCAAAAAAGAATTAATGCAAAAAAGTTTTGTTAAAGAGTTTAAACTTTACTGCAAAAAAAAAAATTTAGATGTTAATCCTCATCAGATAAAACTCATAAAAACATTAGAAGAATATTATAAATTAAACTACAAATCATTTATCTCAAAAATTTTATCAAAAAAAAATTATAAAAAAGGCTTTTATCTTTATGGAGATGTTGGTGTCGGTAAAACCATGATATTAGATTTTTTTTTCAACTTAGTTGAAGGAAAAAAATTAAAACTTCACTTCAATGAGTTTATGCTTAGCTTTCACGACTTTGTACACCAATCCAAAGATAAAAATGATGAAAATAAATTAAGTAAATTTGTTAAAAAAATAAAATCGAAAGCAAAATTAATATATTTTGACGAGTTTCAAGTTACAAATATAGTAGATGCAATGATACTTGGAAAATTATTTGATGAAATATTTAAAGAAGATTTAAAAATTATTGTAACGTCTAATATAAAAATTGAAAATTTGTATAAAGATGGGTTGCAAAGAGATCAATTCAAACCTTTTATAAAAATAATGCAAAAGCAATCATTTGAATATCAATTAAATATAGATGATGATTATAGAAAGTCCGAAGGCAATAAAACTCAAAGATATTACTCACCTTTAAATCAAGAAAACAATTTTAAAATAAACAAATTATTTAGAGTGATGACTAAAGATAAGGTTTTAAAAGAAAAGATTTTAAACATCAAAGGAAGAAAATTTATATTAAAAAATTTTTATGATGGAATTGTTCGATTAACTTTTAAAGAAGTATGTGATAAAAATTTAGGATCAGAAGATTATATTAAAATAGTAAAAAATTGTCTTTTTATAGTTATGGAAAATGTACCAGCATTTTATGATTTGAATTCAAATCAACAACAAAGATTTATTACTTTTTTAGATATCGTGTATGATCAAAATATACCTATGGCTATTAGTGCAGAACAAAATATTGATAAACTTACATCATCAAGATTATTGGAAAAACCATTTAAGCGTACCATTAGTCGATTATATGAACTAACATCTAAAAAGCATTTATGAGACAAGAATTTTTTAATCTTGAAATTAAAACAAATGGTCAAAAATTATATGAATTTACCGATCAAACGATAGACTGGATAAATAAAAACAATTTTAATAATGGTATTTTAAATTTAAGTATACAGCACACTAGTGCATCTTTAATTGTTCAAGAAAATGCTGATCCTGATGTTCAATCAGATTTAATTAATTATTTTGATAAAATTGCTCCAATGGATAATAAATTATATATTCATACAATAGAAGGTAAGGACGATATGCCAGCTCATATAAAGTCAGCTTTAACTAACAATCAAATATCCCTCAGTATAAAAAACAAACAACTTTTGTTAGGCACTTGGCAAGGAATTTACCTTTTTGAACATAGGTTAGCTTCTACAAAAAGGCTGATTATTCATCATTTTATTGGAGATTAATTAATTTTTTAAAGTTTGAAATGCTTTAAGAGCTGCATTTCTAGCTTCTTCATGTACAACTATTGGAGAAGGGTAATCAGAACCAATTTTAGTTTTTATAGCTTCTTGATATTTTGTTTCCATCTCCCATGGTTTATGAATAAATTTACTTGGAACTCTCTCTAATTCAGGTACCCATTTTTTTACATACAAACCTTGTTTATCAAATTTTTCACCCTGCAATATAGGATTAAAAATTCTAAAATAAGGGGCTGCATCTGCACCACAGCCAGCAACCCATTGCCATTGTGCAATATTGTTTGCTTCATTAAAATCTAACAAACAATTTCTAAAATGTTTTTCACCCTCTTTCCAATTAATTCTTAAATGTTTTACAAGAAAAGAACCAACTACCATTCTAATTCTATTATGCATCCAACCTGTTTCATAAAGTTGTCTCATTCCAGCATCAACAATTGGGTATCCAGTCATACCATTTTTCCAAGCTTTCAAATTTTTTGCATTTTTATCCCACGGAAATTTATCAAATTCTTTTCTTAAATTACCTTTTAGCATTTCAGGGAAATAATTAATTAAACTATGTGAAAATTCTCTCCAGCCTAATTCATTTAAATATTTTTTAACACTAATATTTTTTGATTTATATTTATAACATTTGTCCCAAATGTTACTTACATGTATTTGTCCATTTCTAATGTATGGTGAAAGTTTTGATGAACCATTTATAGCTGGATAATCTCTATCAACTCCATATTTCAACATTCTATTTTCAACAAACTCATTTAAATATTTTTCGGATTGTTTTTCTGTTGGGTCCCAATATTTTTCAAATTTTTTATACCAATTTTTCTTTGGTAAAATTTGATCTGGAACATTATTATTTTTGAATAATTTTATTTTGCTCTTAGCTCTTTTTACATTTAATGATTTGTTTGGGATACTATCTAAGTAAATTTGCTCTCCAACTCTCCAAAATGGACTATAAACTTTATAAGGGCTTCCATCATCTTTTGTAACATTATTATATTCATTAAGAACATTTCCTTTAAAGCATTTTGAAAGTATTTTGTTTTTTTCAAAAATTTTAATGAGATCATTATCTAACTTTAATTGAGATGGTTCATATATTTTATTCCAAAATATAGAAATTTCTTGTTTATCTTTGATTTTACTAAAAAAAGTTATCTCATCAGAAAATACTAATTCTAATTCAATATTATATTTAATTAATTCATCTTTAAAATTAATTAAAGATTTACTTACCCACCATTTTTGAGCTTCTCTAACATCATCAAAATTTTCCCTGTTATAAATATATAATGCTGTGACAGTATCGTAATTATTTGTTGCATAAGATAATGCAGAATTATTTTTTATTCTAAAATCGTCTCTTATCCAAACAACAGCTTTTTTTGACATATAATTTATTTTCTGCCTTTAGATAGCAATTGTTTATAAAGTTTTACATCTGCATTACCTTCGCATCCAATAACTAAAACGTTAGATTTTTCGTTAAGATTTATTAATTTCTTTGTTTTAGGATTATTACAGAGACTTATAAGACTGATAATTCCTGGTGTAGCGCATTCACCACCTATTATTGATCTTTTACTCAGTTTTTTGTCTTTAAGCATTGCAACAGTTTTAGGAACTTTTGAATCATTTACAGTAACACAACAATCACTAGCCTTTTTTAATACATGCCAAGGTATGAGAGACATTTCATTGCATGACATACCACCCATTATACTTTCTTTTTTTATTTTAATTTTTTTTAAACTTTTGCTTTTTATGCTTTGAAGTACACAATCAGCTCCATCAGGTTCAACTATTATTATTTTAGGAATTCTCTTGAAATATTTTGCAACTCCTGCAACTACACCTGCTGCCATGCCACCAACGCCAGCTTGAAGGAATATATGTGTAATATAATGCGTAGTTTGTTTTGAAATTTCTTTAATCATAATTGAATAACCAGCCATAGTTAACAAGGGAACATAACTATAATTTTTCGTAGATACATCTTGAACAATATTCCAATTATTCTTTTTTGATAATTTTTTACATTCGTTTAATGAATTTTCGTAATTACCTTTTACACGAATTACATCGGCTCTAAATTTTTCAATTTCTTTTACTCTCTCTTCACTTACATATTGACTAACAAAAATTTTACATTGTAAACCCAATCTTTGAGCACCCCAAGCAACTGATCTACCATGATTTCCAGCTGTTGCAGATGATATTATTATATTTTTTTTCTTTTTAGATATTTTTTCTACGGCATATGCTCCGCCTAAAGCTTTAAATGATTTTAAATGAAATCTTTTCGACTCATCTTTGTAAAAAATATTATTAAGTTTTAAATTTTTGTTTAGTTTCTCTAATTTTAATAATGGTGTTTTTTTATAGTTTTTCCACTTAGATATTGAATTAAAAGCATCAGTGATTATTTTTGACGAAATAATATTTAAAATATAGTTTCGATTAAAACTATAATTTTTATTCGATAAAAATTTTGTATATTTCCATTTTCTATAACTATCAAAGCTTTTCACTTTAACAGTCTAGAGTATTCTGTCTTTCCCATTTTGTAATTGGTTTGGACTTATCAAATTTTTCGTTATCATTAAAATCTTTTAATTCCGCAGTCCTTAACTTGACGTAACTTTTAATTACTTCTTTTCCAAATGCTTTATTCATTTCTTTATTATTTTCAATTTTATCAAGAGAATCTTTTAGTTCATTTGGTAATTTAGAAAGGTTTGGAAATTTTTTATAATCCTCATACATATTACAAAAAAGAGGTTTGCCAGGATTAATTCTTTTACTTAATCCCTCTATTCCTGCAGCTAATACACTAGCTTGCAGTAAATAAGGATTTGCGGATCCATCCATAAGTCTTAATTCAAATCTTCCCGGATCAGGAACCCTTATCATATGTGTACGGTTATTTCCTGTATATGATATACTGCTTGGTGACCATGTGGCACCAGATTTTGTTGGTGCAGCATTTATTCGTCTGTAACTATTTATTGTTGGATTAAAAAAAGTAGATAAGGATGAAGCATGTCTCATGATGCCTCCTAAAAAGTTATAAGCTGTCTTGCTTAGCCCAAGTTTATCATGTTTATCAAGAAAGATATTTTTCTTTCCTTTCCATAAAGAAATATGTGCATGACATCCGTTACCAGTTAAATTTTCAAAAGGTTTTGGCATAAATGTTGCTCTTAAATCATGCTTTTCTGCAATAGTTTTAACCATAAATTTAAAAAAAGTATGTCTATCAGCAGTTTTTAGACAATCTGAATAATCCCAATTCATTTCAAATTGCCCATTAGCATCCTCGTGGTCATTTTGATAAGGACCCCATCCCATTTCAATCATACAATCACATATTTCTTTTATAAGCTCATATCTTCTCATTAATGAAGACTGGTCATAACAAGGTTTAGATTGAGTATCTCTATTATCTGCAATTGTGTTCCCATCGGGAGAAATCAAAAAATACTCACACTCCACACCTGACTTCATACTGTATCCCAATTCAGATAATTTTTTTATTTGTTTTTTTAACATCATTCTTGGTGAGGCATTGACTGGTTTACCATTCATCCATAAATCCGAAGCCAACCAACCAACTTCTTTATTCCATGGTAGTTGAATTAAACTTTCGGGATCAGGTATTGCAAACATATCAGAGTCAGCTGGTGTCATATCTAGCCAAGCTGCAAATCCAGCAAATCCAGCACCATTTACTTGCATATCTTTTATTGCATGAGCAGGAACCAATTTTGATCTTAAGACACCAAATAAATCTACAAAACTTATCAAAAAATATTTAATTTTTTTTTGTTTTGAAATTTTAAATAAATTTTTTGCCATCTAATAACGTAACACAATTATTTAAAAAATGATAAAAAGAAATCTTTGTAATAAATTAAATTTACACCAATAATAATTAATATCGCTATAATTACTCCATACTTTGCTTTTGGCCATGCAAGACGTGCCATTTTGCTAGGAGTTTTATTTTCATTTTGATTATTTTCTTCAGAATTTTGCATTAAAAAAAAGAGGGCACAGTATTTCATGCGCCCTCTTAAAAGTTTTAACCGTCTGTTATATTGCTTTTCCAGTCGTTAGCACTTGGTTTTTTTCTGACAATTGCGTTCATCTTACCATCTTCTTGTTTAGATGAAATAACATGCCAGCCAACCCAAATAAGAATTGCTATTATAACTAACACTCCTTCAGAGCCAACACCTGGATAGACAGATCCTTGTACCTCAGAGGCACTTAAATGATCTATCCAATTTGATACTGTTGCCATTTACATACCTCCTTTATCTACTGGCTGAGACTACAGCTTTTTCGTCTTCCTTAGCCTCTTCCATAATTGTATAGTCAAGTCCTGCAAGCTCTACTTCTCTTGGTATTCTTAATTTACCCATTCCGTGAAGAACTTTTGCAATTATATATCCAGGAAGCATACCTAGAACAAAAAACATTATTATTGCACCGATAAACATTCCAAGAGGATTAATTGCTGCATAATTAGTTCCATCCCACATAGCTCCAACACTGTATCCAGATGAAGGATAACCATTTAAAACAAAACCACATATTACAAGACCAACAAATCCAGCATAACCATGAACAGCTACTGCTCCAACCGCATCGTCGATTTTATATTTTTTCTCGACCCAGTAATGCATTTTGTAAGCTATAACTACTCCGATCATACCGATTATCATTGATTGTATTGGATGATATAAATCATTACCTGCAGATGCACATATTATTCCCGCAAGTCCTGATGAATAAGTCCAGAAAGGATCTCCCTTCGAGACCACATATCCTGCTAACAACCCTCCAGATAACGACATTAAAAAGTTCATCGTTATTCCACTAAGTGTGGTTGGAGTGAGGTAGATGTTCGTTGCAGTAAAGAAAGTTACACCTTCCATACCATATTCAGGTCCAAGATCATAAATCGGAACATTACATGCTGCGTAAAAGCCCCAAAAACCTGTATAGATTAAGAATAATCCAACAGTCACTAACCAAGGATTTCTTGGTCCAATGTTTCTTGGTTCTCCGCTAGATGAAAATTTTCCAATTCTTGGTCCTAAAACAATTAGAACACCTAAGGCAAAACCTCCGGCAATTGCGTGAATTACTCCGGAAGCATAAGCATCGTGATATCCTAATATTTTTAACATCCATCCATCAAAATGCCATCCCCATGAAGCATCTATTGTCCAGAAAACAGATCCAATTGCAATTGCAAGTATTCCAAATGCAAAAGTAGTTATCCTTTCAATAACCGCTCCAGATACAATTGAAGCTGCAGTCCATGAAAATAGTAAAAAGGCTGCCCAGAAGACACCCATTATATGATCATTAAGATTTACGGCCATCAATGCATTTGTAGGGTTAGCAAGATCATTTCCACCAAATCCACCTCCAAGAACTAGACCAGTACTTTCGGTCATAATCGAAGGAGCTAATCCGGGTCCTGTTGGAAATGCCCAGTATATCCACCAACCAAAGAAAAACCATGTGACTGTTACCAGTGGTATCAGCATTGTATTTTTCATAAGAGTGTGTTGGTGATGTTTGTAACGAGATGCCCCAACTTCATACATACAGAAACCCACGTGGATCAAAAACATAAGAACCACAGTTACCCAATAGTAAAATTCTGTAAATAAGGTTGTGAGAGCACCTAATTGATCAGTCATATTTCTCTCTCCTATTAATAGTTAATGGATTCTATGAAATTTTTTTTATGCTGACAATTTTATTTTATTTATAAAAAATAGAAGTTAATAGTAATTTTATCAACTTGAAATTGAAATTAGAATTTTAAATATGCTTTTTTAAGGTCAACCAGAGGATGATTCGGGGACATTTGAAATTTTACCAATAATTCTCTAGCGATCATATCCCTATCCTGCTGATTATTTGGTAATTTTATTTTACTTGGTATCGTTACCCAACCGTTAGCATTTCTATCGAATACAGCAGGTCTATTTTCTTCATAACCCATATGAACATCTTCTAACCAATTAAGATCATCCCAACCCATAGCTTCTATATATTTTTTTAAAAATGGAGTTAGTCGACTATAGTCAGGCAAAAGATTAACGTCATATCGATAGCCAATTGTTTGGCCAATCATTTTTTCTCTAGCAGTCTCTTTTTTCTTACCTAATTGACCTTTGATCTCTTTTGATTTGACTTTTTTCTTACCTTTTTTCTTTGGCATATTTGCTATTAGATTTTATGGAAATCTTTAACTCCTACTGTATGATTTGTTCCTGCAAGAGGTACTTTAGCTAAAGCAGAAGCCTCCATTGTTAATGCAGCCATATCTTCTGGTTCTAGCGAGTGAATATTTGTTTTTCCACATGCTCTAGCCAACAATTGAGCCTCCAATGTCATCGCATGCAAGTAATTATACACTCTTAATGCTGCATCATCAGGATTTAATCTTTTTCTTAATTTTGGATCTTGAGTAGCTACTCCTACTGGACATCTACCAGTGTGACAGTGATAGCAATGACCTGCGGGAACACCCATTTCTTTTTCAAAATTAGATTCTGGTATTTCTTTATTGCAATTTAATGCCACCATTGCACCTGTTCCGATTGCAATTGCGTCTGCACCAAGCGCTAAAGCTTTAGCCATATCTGCTCCATCTCTAACACCACCTGCATAAATTAAAGTTACCTTTCCAGTTTTACCTACATCATCCAAAGCTCTTCTTGCTTCTCTAATTCCAGCAATTCCTGGTATACCTGTGTTTGCAGCTGCAATGTGTGGTCCAGCACCAGTTGAACCTTCCATTCCATCAAGATAAATTGAGTCTGGATCACATTTTGCTGCCATCCTTACATCATCATACACTTTAGCTGCTCCAAGTTTTAATTGAATTGGCACTTTGTTTTTTGTTAATTCTCTTAGCTCTTGAACTTTTAAAGCTAAATCATCTGGACCCAACCAATCAGGATGTCTTGCCGGAGATCTTTGATCAATACCTGCGGGTAGCGATCTCATTTCTGCAACTTGGTCAGTAACTTTTTGACCCATCAAATGACCACCCATTCCAACTTTTTGTCCTTGTCCAATAAAAACCTCAATTCCATCAGCTAGTTGAGCATGGTGTGGGTTAAAACCGTATCTTGATTGTATGCACTGATAAAACCATTTTTCTGAATATCTTCTTTCATCTGGTATCATTCCACCTTCACCAGAACATGTTGCGCTACCAGCCATTGTAGCACCTCTAGCTAATGCAGTTTTCGCTTCATAAGATAAGGCTCCAAAACTCATACCCGTAATGTAAACTGGAATATCAAGCTCAATTGGATTTTCACATCTTGGACCAATAATAGTTTTGGTCTCACATTTTTCTCTGTAACCTTCAATTACAAATCTTGTTAATGTACCTGGCAAGAAAACTAGATCATCAAAAGTAGGTATCTTTTTCATCAAAGCCATTCCTCTCATTCTGTATCTTCCTAATTCCGCTTTGATGTGAATGTCGTCCATAACTTCTGGAGTAAAAATAGCGTTGTGTCCCAACAAACTTTTATTTCTTGAAGCTATTCCATTACCATTAGAATGTCCGTTTGACTTTCCTTTACCATTTTTTTTCTTTGCCATTTAAATTGCTCCTTTTTTTTCTGTAGGCTCAAGAGCATCGTAATTCCAAAGTTTTTTTCCTGCTACAACTTTGGTCATCTTAGAAACATCGAAATTTTCTCCGATCTCCGCAACCTTTAATTTTCTTTTAAGCCAGTCTTGATCTGAATCAGTTAATTCAGCTTCGACAGCATCACTACCAAATGATCCAATTTTTCCACCTACAAAAATTGTCCCATCATACATAGAGTCACCTAGATTTATACCTACGTCACCCAAGATTATTATTCTGCCTCTTTGCATCATAAAACCTGTAAAAGCACCAGCATCTCCACCAATAATTATTGTTCCACCTTTTTGATCAATTCCTGTTCTGGCACCTACGCTTCCTTTGCATATCAGATCTCCACCTCTAATTGCCGCACCAAAACAAGATCCTGCGTTTTTTTCAATTACTACTTTTCCAGCCATCATATTTTCTGCACATGACCATCCCACTCTTCCATTGATTCTAACAATAGGACCATCCATTGATCCACATCCAAAGTATCCCAAACTACCTTCAAAAATTAAATTTAATTTATTGAGAATTCCAACTCCCAAGCTATGTTTTCCCTGTGGGTTCTTTATTACAATAGTTCCGTATCCATCTTTCATTAATTCATCAATTTTTTTATTTGCTTCACGACAATCCATGTTTTTAACGTCAATTTCAGTTCTTTTGTTAAAATCTACATCATATGTCCCAAAGTAATAAAAATTCTCAGCCTCATCTGGATTAAAAAATTTTTGTTGTGTTTTTCCAGTTAAGACTTCTGTATGAAGTCCCATTGATTGAGCTTTACTTTTTTTTTCTGATGTTTTTAAATTTGCCATACTTTAACTTCTCCATCAAAAGGATCATAAGTTTCGATTTCTTGTGGTAATATTGATCTTATTGCAATTTCCTCTGACCCCATTGCAACTAAATCATCTGACTCATACAATACTAGTGGTTTTGCAGCCATTGTATCTTTCGCCATTCCTAAGCTATCTTTTGTTGCAACAAAATAAGTAAATACCCCATCTAAACCGACGAGAGACTCTTTCATTCCCTCTTCTAATGTAGCTCCATTTCTCATTTTTTCTGCAAGATATACAGCGATTAATTCCGAGTCACATTCTGACATAAATCTCATGCCCTTGTTTTCCAATACTCTTCTATTATTCCAATAGTTTGTTAATTGTCCATTATGAACGACTGACACATCGCTAAAAGGATAGCCCCAAAATGGGTGAGCAGATTTAATATCCACTCCCGACTCTGTTGCCATTCTAGCATGACCAATTGCATGTGTCCCGACAACTTTATCTAAATTATATCTGTTACATACAACTTCAGCGTTTCCTAGATCTTTAATTACTTCTAGAGATTTTCCCATAGATAATATTTCTACACCTTCAACACTTTCTATTTTTTGGGAAAATTCCATTAAATCTTTGTCATACTGAATTTCATATCGTAATGAATAAGGAAGAATTCTATCTTCTTTTATCACCTTAGCGCCTAGCTCAGAAAGATAAGAATCAACAATTTTTTTTCTTTCATCATAAACTGATACATCTTCTTTTACAGAAGAGCTTCCCTCTGCAACATTTTCACCAACCTTAAATCGCATGATGAAATTTTCTCCATCAGTTTTTCCATACAAAGCATATCCAGTTGAATCTTCTCCTCTATGCTTTAATGCTTGAAGCATTCCTTGGAGTTCAAAACCTACATTTGATGTATTTCCTCTATGAATTAATCCTGCTATTCCGCACATATAATTTCCTTATTAAATTATGGTAAACAATCCAGATAAGTATCTAGATCCCATTGTGTTGTTGCACCTAAGAATTTTTCCCACTCATCTCGTTTGTACCAATTAAATACTTTATACATTTCATCTGGCATTGATGATTTTATTACTTCATCTTCCGCCAATCTATCTAAAGCTTCACCTAAACTTAGCGGAAGTTTTTTAACATCTTTACCAGCTTTTTGAGCTTCATATATATTTCGAGACTCAGGTTTAGCTGGTTTCATTTTTTTAGATATTCCTTCATCACAAGCTTTAAGCAATGCTGCACCTAATAAATATGGATTATGCATAGAGTCAACTGATCTGTACTCGAACCTGCCCGGAGCTGATACTCTTAAACCACAAGTTCTATTTTGATAACCCCAGTCAGCATATACTGGAGCCCAAAAACCTTGATCCCACAATCTTCTATATGAGTTCACTGTTGATGAACCAATCGCTGTTAAAGCTGGTAAATGTTTCATTATCCCTGCAATTGATTGTAAACCAATTTTTCCAGGTAATTGCATATCCTTAGTATCCGGCATGAAAGTATTAGTTCCACCTGATACATAACTAAAGACTTCTTCTACACCTGGAAGTTTTTTGTTACCTAATTTATTTACAGATACTTTTCCACCTTTCCATAAAGACATGTTTGTGTGACATCCACTCGCTGAAACCCCCATAAATGGTTTAGTCATGAAGCAAGCAATAAGATTATGTTCTCTTGCTACCTGAGCACAAATTTGTCGATACGTAGATAATCTATCTGCGTTTCTTAAAACGTTATCAAATGTCCAGTTAAGTTCTAATTGGCCAGGAGCATCTTCATGGTCACCTTGGATCATATCAAGACCCATCGCTTTTGCATATTCAATAACCTTCATAAAGACAGGTCTTAAAGATTCAAATTGGTCTATATGATAACAGAACGGTTTTGAAAAACCTTGTCCAGTTGGAGTTCCGTCAGGATTTTTTGTTAACCACATCATTTCAGGCTCTGTTCCAACTCTTAGTTCTAATCCATGCTTCTTTTTGAACTCATTCATGAAAATTCTAAGATTACCTCTGCAGTCACTTGTTAAATGACCACCTGGATTTTTTCTTTCTTCTCTGTTTCTAAAACACGTAACAAAAACTCTTCCAACTCTTTTATCCCAAGGTAATTGAACAAAAGTTTCTGGATCAGGTATTCCTACCAATTCCATAGCTTCTGGACCGTAACCAATATAATTATTATGACGATCTAAAAATAAGTTTGCAGTTGCTCCATAAACTAATTGAAAACCTTTTTCTGCAGTTCTTTCCCAGTGATCTGCTGGTATTCCTTTTCCAACAACTCTTCCAGTTACTGAAATAAATTGATAATAGATATAAGTAATTCCTAATTCGTTTATTTTTTCTCTAACTTTTTTGACGAGTTTAGCTCTACCTGGTTGGTTTACGTGTTTTTCAAGATCCGTCATTCTTCCCCCTTTGAATTTTCAGATCAAAAGGTAACTGAAAAAAAAACGTTTGTCTACTTAGATAAATTAGCTCCAAGGAAACGGACTGTTCGATGTCGGATGAAGTTTGCCTTTTTCATATCTATCGAACCTGAACGGTTTTAGTAATTCACTTTCTTGACCTAAAATTTCTTGTGCAACAAGGTGTCCAACACCTATCATTTTATAACCATGATTTGCATCTGTAATCATATAAACATTTTCAAAAAATCTATCGAATATCGGGAATGAATCTGGAGTTAAACAACCCAATCCTCCTGATGGTCCCTTTCTATACAGATGAGATTTACCAACAAAACGTTTCTGAATATGTGCAAGTGCTGAAGTCCACATGTCAGAAAATTTATCAGTTGTTTGATATTCAGGAGAATCAATTCCATATGGATCAACATTAACTTCATCAAAATGTTTTTGAACAATATAAGGTGATGTTCCACCTTGAACTCCCAATCCTTCAATGTCAGGTTTATAATAAATTCCCCATAAGTCTTCTGTAATTATTTTA
>CACJGL010000001.1 GCA_902592965.1 uncultured Pelagibacteraceae bacterium | reverse complement strand
ATAGGTAATAATTGCAGATATCTTCCAACTTGTTCAGAATATTTTATTGATAGTTTAAATGAATACGGTGTTTTGAAAGGTTGTTACAAAGGTATTAAAAGAATTTTAACATGTCATCCTATAAAAATTTTAGGAGGAGGACATGGGTATGATCCGGTAAAGAAAAAGAATATTAAATAATGGACACGAGAAACGTAATAGCAGCAATTTCATTAAGTGCAGCAGTAATAATTCTCTATGGATTATTTTTTGCTCCACCAAGTCCTGATCCAAAGCAGGTAACTAATAATGATCAAAATAAGAATAATCTTCAATTAAACGAAGCACCAAAAATAGAGCAAAATATTGAGAATAATAAAATTTCTAGATCAGAGGCAATTAACAAAGTTGAAAGGATACTTTTTGAAAATGAAAATATTAAAGGCTCTATTTCTCTAGAGGGATCATTAATCGATGACCTGATCTTTAAGAAATACACTGAAACTTTAGACTCTGACGAAAATGTAGTTTTGCTTAATCCTAAAGAGTCTGAAAATGGTTATTATATAGAAACAGGTTGGGCTATAAATAATAAAGATATCGAAGTTCCTAATTCAAATACAAAGTGGGAAGTTGTTGGCAATAAATTGCTAACACCAAAAAATCCAATTAAATTAGTATGGAATAATCAGCAGAATATAACTTTTGAGAAAGAAATAAGTATAGATGATAAATTTTTATTTACTGTTAACCAAAAAATTACGAATAATACTCAAAATACTTATAACTTTTATCCCTACGGACAGATTATTAGAAACCTAGCTCCTGATGTAACTGATTTTTATATATTGCATGAAGGTTTATTAGGTGTTTTTGATGATAATCTTGTTGAGGAAGATTACGATGACATTAAAGATAAGAAGTACTCTGTAAATGCCAATAAAGGATGGATGGGTATTACAGATAAATATTGGATAACAAGTTTAATCCCAGAAAGTAATAAAAGTTTTAGATCAGATTTCGATTATAAAAATAAATTTAAAGCTAACTTCATAGAGACTGCCGCAACAGAAGTCAGGGCTAATGAAAGTAAAACTAATCAGGTAAAGGTAATTATTGCAGCAAAAGAAGTGGATGTTGTTGATGGTTACGCCGAGAAACTAAATATTAATAAATTTGATTTAGCGATTGATTGGGGTTTCTTATATTTTTTAACAAAACCCATATTTTTAATATCCGATTATTTTTTTAAATTAACTGGCAACTATGGAATTGCAATAATACTAATTACTGCTTGTATAAGAATACTATTTTTTCCTCTTGCTAACTACTCATTTAGATCTATGGCAAAGATGAAAGTTCTTCAACCCGAAATGGTAAGGCTTAAAGAACTTCATAAGGAAGATAAAATGAAGTTACAGCAAGAAATGATGGCTCTTTATAAAAGAGAGAAGGTGAATCCTGTAAGTGGGTGTTTACCTATTTTAATTCAAATACCATTCTTCTTTGCAATCTATAAAATGTTGTTTGTAACAATTGAAATGAGACATCAGCCTTTTTTTGGTTGGATACATGATCTAAGTGAAAGAGATCCAACAAGTTTATTTAATCTATTTGGTTTGTTACCATATGATGTACCGTCATTTTTAATAATCGGGGCTTGGCCTGTAGCAATGGGTGTAACAATGTGGATGCAACAAAAACTTAATCCAACACCACCAGATCCAATTCAACAAAAAATATTTATGTTTTTTCCTGTATTCTTAACAGTGATACTAGCACCTTTTCCATCAGGATTAGTTATATATTGGACAATTAATAACGTGCTTACGATGGCACAACAATATGTAATTATGAAGAGAACTTCAGTTAAAACAGTTTAATTGATGGAATTAGATAAGATTATTCCAGCAGATGGGCCGAATATTAATGAGGTTGAAAAATATATAAACAAATATCAGTCTGAGGTAATAGTAATTAAATGTGGTGGATCTGTTTTATTAGATAAAAAACTATTTAATCAGTTCATAGAAGATATTTCAGTAATAAACAAAATCGGTTTATCAGCAATAGTCGTTCATGGTGGAGGTAAAAATATTAAAAAAAAATTAGATGAAAATAATATTGAAACAAAATTTATCAAAGGACTTAGGGTTTCAGATGAAAAAGCAATAAGATATATAGAAGAGGCTTTACTAGAGCTTAATTTAGAGATTTTACATGAATTAAAATCTAAAAACACTAATGTTTGTTCAATATCACCTAAAGAAAATAATGTAATTAATATTATTCCTGAAAGTAAAGAATTGGGATATGTCGGGAAACCAAAAAAAATTAACAAAGAGAAAATATTAAATTTTATTAATAATAAACTAATTCCAATTGTTGTCCCTTTAGGATTGGGTGATGACGGCAGAATTTATAATATTAATGCAGATGTTGCTGCAGGTTCAATTGCAAAAGAGATCGATGCCAGACGTCTTCTTTTGATGACAGATGTTCAAGGAGTTCTTGATGAAAATCAAAAACTTATATCTGAAATTAATCTCAATAAAGCCAATGAAATGTTAAAAAATAATATTATTTCTGGAGGTATGATACCAAAAATAAACACTTGTCTAGATGCAATATCTAATGGTGTTAGAGGTGTAGTTATTGTTGATGGGAGAAAACCTCATTCAATACTATTTGAGTTATTTTCTGATAAGGGTGCAGGAACATTAATAAGAAAATGAATAATCTAAAAAATATAAAGAATATTTTGTTCGACTGTGATGGTGTTTTATATAGTGATCTAGAAGCAGTTTTTGGTCAAGTTAGCAAGAGGATGACAAAATATATCTCAAATAAACTCAACCTAGATCTTGTAAAAGCTAAAGAATTACAAAGAGATTATTTTCACAAATACAACACAAGTTTAAATGGATTGATGATACATCATGATATACCGCCTGAAGAATTCTTGGAGTATGTTCATGATATCGATCTTTCATTTATGGAAAAAGATCTTGTTTTAAGAAATGAACTTGAAAACATAAATTTAAATAAATTCGTATTCACAAACGGAAGTAGAGCGCACGTAAAAAATATAGTGAAAACTCTTGGTATTGAAGACCAATTTAAAGATATATTTGATATCGTGGACGCAAAATATCACCCTAAGCCTGAAGCGAAAGCTTTTGATTTTATGGTTGATAAATTTAAGATTAATCCAAAAGAAACTCTTTATATCGAGGATATAGCTAAAAATTTATCAATAGGTAAAGAGCGGGGGACTATAACAGCTTGGCTTATCAATAATGAATACTGGGGTAAAAAAGAGTCTGATAAAGATTACATCGACTATAAAATCGAAAATCTCTCTTTATTTTTAAAAGAAATAAGGTTATTAAAAAACTCATAAAATTATGAGTATTGAAAAAATTATAAATAAAGCTTGGGAAAATAAAGACCAAGTAAATCAAAATTCAGATAAATCTTTAAAGGATGCTGTTAATCAAATTATTAATGATCTAGACAGTGGAAAAGCAAGAGTAGCTGAAAAGATCAATGGTGAATGGGTTACTCATCAACATCTAAAAAAAGCTATCATGTTAAGTTTTCGAATGCATGGAATGGATATCATGGCGGGACCATATTCAACATGGAGAGATAAGAGTCACTTATTAAAAGGTAAAACTGCTGGCTGGACGAATGAAGATTTTGAAAAAGCTGGGTTCAGAATGGTCCCCAACACAGCAGCAAGACGTGGTTCCTTTGTTGCAAAAAATGCTGTTCTTATGCCGTGTTATGTAAATATTGGAGCGTACATAGATGAAGGTACAATGATGGATACATTCAGTCGTGCAGGAAGTTGTTGTCAGATTGGAAAAAATTGTCATATCTCGGCTGGAACTGGAGTTGGTGGAGTATTAGAACCAGCCCAAGCATTACCAACAATTATTGAAGATAATGTTTTCTTAGGAGCAATGTCAGAAGTAGTAGAAGGTGTAATAGTTGGAGAAGGTTCTGTTTTAAGTATGGGAATGTATATTGGGCAATCAACAAAAATTGTTAATAGAAAAACTGGTGAAATAACTTATGGAAAAATTCCACCTTACTCAGTAGTAGTTCCAGGATCCTTACCAGATAAAAACAATCCGCAAGCACCATCTTTATATTGTGCAGTAATAATTAAACAAGTTGATGAAAAAACTAGATCAAAGACATCTGTTAATGATCTTTTAAGAGAATAAACTAATGAAAACTTATAATGAACTAAAGTTAGCTCAGGAGCTAATAAAATTTCAAACCATTAAAACTGAAGATAAAGGGATTATGAAGTTTCTTTCAAAGAAACTTTCCTCATTAGGTTTTAAATGTCAGATAATAAAATCAAAAGGTACAGGTGCTAAACCTACATTAAATTTATATGCAAAATTTGGTAAATCAAAACCTAACATTAATTATTTGGGTCACACAGATGTTGTTGCTAACCTTAATAATTGGGAGTTTCCGCCATTTAAAGCATTAGTAAAAAAAGGATATTTATATGGCAGAGGATCTCAAGACATGAAAGGTAGTGTGGCGTGTTGGATAAGTGCTGTAAGTGATTTTATTAAAAATGAAAAATTTAAAGGTTCTATATCAATAATAATTACAGCTGATGAAGAAACTACAGGTCATGGTTGTCCAGCAGTTATGAAATATTTAAAGAAAAAAAGAGAAAAAATTGACTTTTCAATAGTAGGCGAACCGTCTTCAAATAAATCAGTTGGGGATGAAATCAGAATTGGAAGAAGAGGTTCTATGAATGCAACAGTAACAGTGTATGGAAAAAGTGGACACTCTGCATTTTATGGGACATATATAAATCCATGTACTGCTCTTGCTAAAATAATATCTAAACTAAAAAGTGTTACGCTGGACAAAGGAACGAAGTATATGCCACCATCAAATTTGGAATTTACAAAAATGAATGTGGATAATATATCTGAAAATGTAGTCCCACAATCTGCAAGTGCTAAATTTAATGTTAGGTTTAATTCAACTTATAAATCAACAACTTTGAAAAAAAAACTTAGTAAAATTATTAATACAGAGATAAATTTACTTAAGAAAATTGGTGCAAAGATAAAAACCACAAAAAATACAATTCAAATTAAGGGACCAAAAAAAATTAGAAGTTTGGTATTTTTAAAAACTGGAGAATATCCAAACTTCCCCACTGATCTACAAGCCCAAATTATGGTGTTATTAACTAGAGCAAATGGGAAAAGCACAATTGAAGAAAATATATTTGAAAACAGATTTATGCATGTTCCAGAATTAAAAAGATTGGGTGCAAAAATAAATATTAAAGGCAACAAGGCAATTATTGAAGGAACGAATAATCTAGATGGAGCCGAGTTAATGTCTAGTGATTTGAGGGCATCAGTAGCTTTAGTTTTAGCAGCTTTTATTTCAAGAGGCACATCAATTATTAATAGAGTATATCATTTGGATAGAGGTTATGAAAAAATTGAAAATAAATTAAAAAAAATTGGGGTAAAAATTAAAAGAATATCTTAGTGAATAATTTTTTAAAGAAAGTAATCGCTCAATCTCCAGATGACTTACAAATTATATCAGCGATATGTGCAGAGTCTAAAGTCAAAATTTCTGATATAAAATATTTGCCATCTACAAAAATTTTTTTACTTTCTGTTTTAAGAATGGATAAAGAAACAGCAAATGGCAAACCTATTAATAGTGTTATAAAATTTGAATTTATTGAAAGTTCCAAGTCTAAAAACATTAATCAGTCCAATGCAGACTTAACTTTAGAATTATTTGCAATTGATATTTTTAAAAAACAAGAAAATTTTGAAATAGTTCTGTTATTTTCAAAAAATGGAATTATAACACTGTCCACGGAAGTTGTTGATGTAACATTGGAGGATCAAAAAATTAAAAATGATTAGGTTTTTAGACGCTAAAAGTAAAAATTATCAGACTAAATTACTAAACTTTTTGGATTTGAGGAGATCTGGAAAGAATATTGATACAACTATAGTAAAAAGAATTCTAAAAGATGTAAAGGTAAACAAGAACAAGGCATTGTTAAAATACGAAAAAAAATTTAGCAAAAATAATTCTATAAAAATTAGAGATAATGAACTAAAAACTTCAATTAAATCTTTAGATAAAAAAATAAAACAATCAATTGATTTAGCATATAATAGGATTTTTAATTTTCATAAAAAACAGCAGAGAAAAAATATTTTTTATAAAGATAAATATAAGAATAAGCTTGCTTATAAATATGTGCCGTTACAGTCTGTTGGAATTTACGTTCCTGCAAATTTACCTTCTACATTACTTATGAATTCTATACCTGCTAAGATTGCTGGTGTTAAAAGAATAGTCTTAGCCAATCCCAAACTTAATGGAAAATTAAATCCTGCTGTTTTATATGCTGCTAAGAAAGTTGGAATTAATGAAATTTATTCAATGGGTGGTGCTCAAGCTATAGCAAGTTTAGCTTATATTCAAAAAGTTAATAAAATTGTTGGACCTGGAAATATTTTTGTCGCTGCAGCTAAAAAAGAATTATTTGGCCAGGTTGGTATAGAGTCTATGGTAGCTGGTCCTTCAGAAATAACAATTTTAGCAGATAATAAAACTAAAATAGAAGATGTGATCACATCAATGATAGGTCAAGCAGAGCATGATGAAAATTCGCAGTGTATTCTTATTTCAAAAGATTTAAAATTGATAAAAGAATTTCAAAAAAAAATTAAACAAAAAATAAAAAAATTACCAAGAAGATCAATAGCTTTTAAAAGTCTTAAAAATAATGGTTTAGCAATTCTTGCAAAAAAAAATTCAGATATAATTAATTCAATAAATGAAATAGCTCCAGAGCATTTAGAAATAAATATTTCAAAACCAAATAAAATAATTAATAAAATAATCAACGTTGGAAGTGTTTGTATTGGTAAATATTCTCCCATGGCAGTTACAGACTATAATGCTGGCACAAATCATGTCTTACCAACTTTTGGATCTGCAAAGTTTGCGTCAGGATTAAACGTTAACGAATTTTATAAAAAAATTAGCTATATAACTCTATCTAAAAAAGGTGTTGAGAAAATAGGAGAATCCGCTACACATCTCGCTGAGTATGAAGAATTATATGGTCATGCTTTAAGTATAAGATCAAGAATGAGGAGATAATAATTTGAGTAAACAGGATACGTTGGAGTTTGAAGGTATAGTAACAGATCTTCTTCCTAATGCTATGTTTAGAGTTAAACTTGACAATGGTCATAACGTTACAGCTCACACAGCAGGAAAACTCAGAAAAAATCGTATTCGTGTTTTACAAGGTGATAGAGTAAAACTAGAAGTTTCTCCATACGATTTATCAAAGGGTCGTATAATTTTTAGATCTTAATATGGCTTCGTAGCTCAGTTGGTAGAGCAGAGCCCTGAAAAGGCTTGTGTCGCTGGTTCGAGTCCCGCCGAAGCCACCACTCCCATGTGGTATTAATATCCATCATTATGCTTGCATTCAAAATTAAAATCTAATACCTATCCATCAGCTATTTATAGCTAATTATATAATAACAAAGAAAGAGTAACTAAAGTATGAGTACATTAAAAGGCAAAGTAAAGTGGTTCAACGGTAAGAAGGGCTACGGTTTTATTGAAAGAGAAGACGGAGAAAAAGATTGTTTCGTTCATGCAAGCGCAGTTAGAGAAGCTGGGCTAAGATTTTTGAATGAAAACGATGCTATAGAATTCGAAATTCAAGATGGCGAAAAAGGTCCAAGCGCTGTAAATTTGAAAAAATTAGGTTAATAAAATTTAATCCATCAAAAATATTTGTATAGGAATAGGATATGTTAAAAAACATAACTATTCCTGTGCAAAGCCTTTTCTTGCTTGCATTTAAAAAAAAAAATGCTAATTACACAGCAATGAATAAATTAGTTATTATTAACAAAGAAACTCACAGACATCATTTTCATGCTGGCTGCACGCTAGCTATTTAATTATTTATAAATTTAATTTTATCCACATTTAGTATAAAACAGTAGAAGGAGCACGGGTAGCTCAGTCGGTTAGAGCAGCGGTTTGTGGAACCGAAGGTCGACAGTTCGAATCTGTCCCCGTGTACCAAAAAATGAATAAAGAAAAAAAATTGTCTGCAAATACCCCTTCGGGTTTTGTTGATAGATACGGAAAAGAATTAGCATTAAAAGAAAATTTAATTGCTAAGATTGAAGAAAATTTTTTAAAGTTTGGTTTTTCTAAGCTAGAAACTCCAAGTTTTGAAATATCAGAAAATATAGGAAAATTTTTACCAGATGAAGATAGGCCAAGCTCTGGTGTATTTGGTTTTCAAGAAGAAAATGATGCTTGGATATCGTTACGTTATGATTTAACTGCACCATTAGCTAGATACGTATCTCAAAATTATTTAAATATTTCAAATCCTTTTAAAAGATATCAAATCGGTAATGTTTGGCGTAATGAAAAACCTGGACCTGGGAGATTTAGAGAGTTTACCCAAGCCGATTGCGACATTATTGGATCTAATAATCCTTTAGCAGATGCTGAAATGTGTAATCTTTTAGCTGACACATTATATTTCTGTGGTTTAGAAAAAAATCAATATCAAATTAAGTTAAGTAATAGAAAATTAATCCAAGGACTTATTGAAAATTTAAAAATTTCAGATGATAGACAACAACTTACTGTTTTAAGAGCTATTGACAAACTTGATCGAGTTGGAACCGATGGCGTTAAACAATTGCTGACAACAGGACGTGAAGACAAATCTGGTGATAAAACTATTGGAGCTAACCTTTCTGATGATCAAGCTGAAGAAATAATTAGTTTTATTAATATGAAATCTTTAGATGAAATTAAGTCAGCTATACCAAACAAACTAGTTGAAGATGGTGTTGATGAATTAAATAAAGTATTAGATGGATTAAATTATTCATCTAATTTTGAACAAATTATTTTTTCTCCTGAAGTTATTAGAGGACTTGAATATTATGATGGCCCAATATTTGAGGCAAACTTAACATTTAAAGTCAAAAATCAAAAAAACCAGGAGGTGGAGTTCGGGTCTGTTGGTGGAGGCGGAAGATACAATTCTTTAGTTTCACGATTTAAAAAAGTAGACTTATCTGCAACAGGTGTATCCATAGGTCTTGATCGTCTGTTATACGCATTAGTTCAATTAAACAAAATTGAGGTAAAAAATAATTCACCAATTATAATATGTGTTTTAGATAAAAAATATCTCTCTAATTACTATGAATTGTTATCACAACTTAGAAATCAAAACATAAGATCCGAAGTTTATCTGGGAGACTCTGGTTTGAAATCTCAATTAAAATATGCAGATAAAAGGAGCTCACCAGCTGTAATTCTTTGTGGAGATGATGAATTTAAAAATAATAAAATTACTATAAAAAAATTAGTCCCAAATTTAGAAGAAACATCAAGAAATTTATCTAGAGAAGAATGGAAAAAATCTGAAAATACTCAAATTACATTTGATAAGGAGAACCTGATTGATGAAATCAAAAAACTTATCTGAAAATATTTTAAAAGTAATTAAGTCAAACGGATATAAATATATTGATCTTGATACAGTTATTGACACTAATTTAATATTGGAAAGGTCAGGAGAAAATTTCAAAAGATTTATATTTTCTTTCAATGATCAATTAGGAAATGAAATTTGTTTAAGACCTGATTTAACAATTGTATCTTGTGTTAGATATTTGAAACAAAAAAAGAAAACTAGTGAAAAAATTTTCTATAGTGGTCAAGCATTCAGGAAAGGATTAAATAAAAAAGACTCTGTTATCAGAAATCAGATTGGTTTCGAAATATTGGGATCTTTTACTGAAAAAAAAGATGATAAAAAAATAATAGAAACTTCACTTAAAGCATTATCAAAAATTAAATATAAAAGTGGAGACCTTGTAATAGGTAACATAGAAATTTTTAGGCTTTTGTTAGATAAATTGGATTGTCCAGCAAGATGGAAGTTAAGATTACAACGTCATTTTTGGAGAGAAAAATATTTTAATGATTTATTGGAAAGATTGGAAACTAATTCTGATATCGACCCAACAATTGTCGAAATAGATAAAAAAAAATATTCTAAAATGATTAATGGAAATCAAAAAAAAGAAGTTGCTGGAAGATCAATAGAAGAAATATTATTAAGATTTGACAGTAAAATTAAAGATCCAAGAAGAACAAAAAAAGGTAGTAATGTTGTAAAAATTTTAAAAGAGTACTTAAGAATTGAATGTCCTATTAATCAAGCATCTAAAAAGTTAAATTTATTCTTTAAAAAAAATAAAATTAATCTTAGAGTTCAGGATGATTATTTCCCAATAACTAAAAATAAAATTAATAAATTAAATGTTAGATTCAATTCTTCTTTTGGAAGACATCTCGAATATTACACTGGTTTGGTATTCAAGATTGATATTAAATCAAAGTCTGAGAAGTTAAATATTAGAGGTGGTAGATACGATTCTTTAATTAAAGATCTTGGCTTTAAAAAAAATATACCAGCTGTTGGCGCAGCTATTAACTTAGAGAAATTATGAGTAATAGCATCTTAAAAATTGGAATTCCAAGTAAGGGACGTTTGCGATCAGGAGTTTTAAATATTTTTAAAAGAAAAAAATTAAAAATTCTTTCTGAAAGAGGTGAGAGAGACTTATTTGGATTTATTAAAGGAGAAAAAAATATTATTATTAATTACCTGCATGCTAGAGAAATAATAGAACGTCTTGCGGATGGATCTCTAGATATTGGGTTTTCAGGATATGATTTATTAATGGAAAGCGAAATTAACATTCGAAAAAAGGTGATTGTAAAAAAAAAGTACGATTTTGGAGAAGCTACATTAGTAGTTGCAATCCCAGATGATTGGATAGATGTACAGACAATGCCTGATCTTGAAGAAATAGCTTTTGAATTTAAAGAAAAAAAAAAAAATAGATTACGTATAGCTACAAAATACCCAAATTTAACAAGAGAATTTATGTTCTCCAGAGGAGTTACTCAATTTAAATTGGTAAAGAGCCTTGGTGCAACAGAGATATATCCATTTACCGGATCATCTGAAATAATAACCGATATAACTTCAACTGGAGCAACTTTAAAAGCTAATAAATTAAGGATATTAAAAGATGGAATAATTCTTAATTCTCAGGCTTGTTTAATGACATCAAAAAAAAATAGAGAGATAAAAAATCTTAAAAGTGTTTTAAATAAACTTTAAATATCATTAAGTAAGTGTAACATACGAATCATGGATACAATTTTAATTATTATTTTAGCTTTAATATTGATTGCTACTTCGGCTATCCTTTATTTAAATATAAAGTCGAATGTAACAAAAGAAGATACAAACAAAGAAGCTGACGAAATTGCAAAATTAAATGCAGAAATAGTTAAATTAAAAGATAGTTTAAATACTACTATTAATTCTTCTTTAAATTCAATGTCTACGTCATTTAATAATCTTTCAACTGGCGTTACAAAAGACATGACAGCAGCTCTAACAAAAGTTGATGAAAAAGTTGCAGCTTTTAATTCCCAAGTTGAAAATTTAAACGAAAGTCAAAAAGGTATTAATAAAATCTTAGCTGGAGTTAAAAAGTATGGAACTTTAGCAGAGTTCAGTCTGGGCTCACTCATTAAGGATTTGCTGCCTTCTTCGCAGTACCTTTCAAATGTTAAAATGAAGGAGGAAACTGGTGAAAACGTTGAATTTGCTATTAAACTCCAAGAAGGTGTATTGGTTCCGGTTGATAGCCATTTTCCTGTTGAGAGATTTAAAGCCATTCAAGATGCACATCAAGAAGACGATAAAAAAGCTATTGCGGATGCAAGAACTAAACTTGCAAAAGCTTTCAAAGAAAAAGCTAAGAGTGTAAATGAAAAATATATTGTTCCACCTAAAACTACTGATTTTGCAATTGTATATGCACCAACTGAGAGTTTGTTTTTAGAGATAGCTAATTACCAAGACCCAAATACTAAGGAATTATTGAGCCAAGAATTAATGAAAAAATATAAAGTAACTATTATGGGACCAAATAATTTATCTGGGTATTTACAATCATTACACATGGGTTTTCAAACATTAAAAGTTCAAAAACATGCAACAGAAATATATGATCATTTAAAAACAATAAGCACAAGATTTACAAAACATTTTGATGGAATTGTTAATCTCAGAAAAAAATTAGAAGAGGCAATGACAGCTGTTGATAAATTTGGAACGGATGCAAGATCTATTAAAAGAACATTAGAAAATATAAAAGATCCAGAACAAATTGAAAAGGCTATTGAAACAGAAAATGTCGAAAAGTTTGAGGATATTCCAAGACAAGCAAACAATTAATTTAATTCTAAAATAAAAAATTTAATGAAATGGAATAATAAATTTAATTATCCCAAGACTTCAAGATCAATTGAAGATGGATACAGAAAATATTTATTAGGGGAGAATAAACTACCAAGTGTTACTACAATTCTAGGGGCCACAAAGTCAGAAGAAGAGAAGGCAGCTCTTGCGAATTGGAAAGAGAGGGTAGGAATTAAGGAAGCAAATAGAATTAAAACTGAAGCTTCATCAAGAGGTACTTCTATGCACTCTTATATTGAGGACTACTTAAGAGGGAGAATTAACGAGAGTTTTTTTGAGAGTAATGAGCAATACAAAAATATGGCTAAAGAAATTATTCAAAAAGGAATTACTGGAAGACTAAATGAAGTATATGGCATGGAAGAAACATTATACTATCCAGATCAATATGCCGGTACAGCTGATATGATAGCAGTTTATGAAGGTAGAGATGTTATTGTAGATTTTAAACAAGCTAATAAACCAAAAAAAACAGATTATATTCAAGACTACTTTTTACAATTAGGAGCTTATACTTTAGCTCATGATGTTGTTCATGGAACTAAAATGAAAGCAGGAATAATATTATTATGTACTAAAGATATTTTGTTCCAAGAATTTAAAATTGAGGGAGCAGAATTAGAAATGTATCAAAATTTATTTTTAGGAAGGGTTAAAAAGTTTTACGAATTGAATAATATATCTTGACTTTACTTAACCTATCCATAAAAGAGTTATTAATACCTGAGCTAATCGTTTATATGCTAATGGTAAAGTCTTTAAAAAACTTTCCAAAAACCCATAAAATATTAGCTAATTTGAGGATAAAATTATGAATTTAGCAATTTGGGACATAGAATCATCTAGTGCAAGCACAGACTTTGGGAGTATTATTGAAATTGGCGGAGTTTTAGTTGATGAGAATTTTAAAGAGAAAGATAGATTTAATTTAAGATGCAGCTTACCTGAAGGAGAAATCTTTCAGGCCATGGCACTTATTGTAAATAAAACATCAATAAAGCAACTAACTCAAACTAATCTTTCTCATTATCAAATGTTAGCAGAAGTTGAAAAAATATTTAAAAAATGGAGCCCGGCAGTATTTATTGGTTGGTCTAATATTGGATTTGACGATGAAATGATAAGAAAAGAGTTTTTTAAAGGGATTAGATATCCATATCTTACAAATGCTGCTCCCAATAAAAGACATGATGGCATTAATATTGCTCGTGCAGCTTATGCAATTGACCCTTCAATTTTAGAAGTAGAATTTAACGAAAAAAATAATGCAGTATTTAAATTAGAATCGTTAGCTAGAATGCAAGGTATTGATTCAACCGACGCCCATAGTGCATTAAGTGATAGTATAATGACTGCTAAAGTTTTAAATATAGTCAAAAAAAAACAGCCAGAGACTTGGGAATCTTTTTTTAAAACTGCAAATAAATCTGATACTGAAACTATAATTAAAAAAGGGGAAATTATTACCTTAAATGAGTATTATTATGGTAAATCCAGACTTCATTTAGTTGCACCTCTTCATCAAAAATATTGTATGCATCCAATATATGCTGGTTGGTATTATGCGTTCGACTTAAGGATTGATATAGAACCTTTACTAAATTTATCAATAAATGACCTTAAGGTTGAAATGAAAAAGTCTCCTAAATTTTTAAGAACTATTAGATCTAACAAGGCTCCAATTATTGTAGATGCAAAATATGGTATGCAAGCAGAACCTTATAGTGCCATGGATAAGTCATTAATTTATAAAAGAGCAGATATCGTTAAAAATAATGAGAAATTTTCTCAAAATATCCTTCATGCATTAAGAGAAGTAGCTGAAGAAAAAGAACAGTCTAAAACACAAGAAGATATATATGCTGAAGAAAGTATTTATACTAAATTTACATCACACAAAGATACTGCCTTATTTCCTGCTTGGCATGCAGCATCATGGAAAGATAAACTTAAATTATTAGATAAATTTGATGATGATCGTTTAGTAGGTTTTGGAAAAAAAATCATATATCAAGAGGCGCCGGAAGTTCTTCCAGAGAATATGCTTAAATCAATAAAAAGAGAAATTGCCAAACGTATTTTGAGTGAAAAAAAAGAAAAATGGTGGACGATCCCTACGCTTTATACAGAAATTGATACACTTCGAGAAAAATATACTAATGAGAATGACAATGAAAAGCTTGCATTATTAGATGAGTTTAATGAATACGCAATGTCAATACAAAAAAAGTATGAAAATGTTTGATGTGGATAATTTTAACATTTCTTTTTTAACTATTGATAAAAAAATTTTAATTTATATATAAGCCTAATGGCAACATTAAAAGTTACAGACGAAATATTTGAAGAACAAGTTTTAAAGAACGAAAAACCAGTTTTAGTAGATTTTTGGGCTGAATGGTGTGGACCTTGTAAAATGGTTGGACCAATTTTAGAGGAAATCTCAGAGGAGATGGCAAATGATATTGTCATTGCAAAACATGACATAGACTCAGAGCCTAACATGCCTACAAAGTATGGTGTTCGTGGAATTCCTACAATGCTTTTATTTAAAGGTGGTGAATTAAAAGCAACTAAAGTTGGAGCTACACCAAAGAGCGATATAGTTGCTTTTATAAAAGAAAATATTTAATTCAAATTAAGTAGCTCACCAGCAAGATACAAAGAACCAGTTATCATTATCAAATCGTCTTTCTCTGGATTTAGAGATATAAGAGCTTCTTCAATAGATTTTTTGTAACTAACATTAGGATATTTATTTAATTTTTCCTTTAAATCTATTCCTTTGATAGCATTCGGTTGGTTAGGAATATCAATTGTTGTTATGGAAGATATATTATTAAATTTGCTTAAATATTCTTCGTGATCTTTGTTGGACATCATTCCAAGAATTAAGTGCTTTTTACAATCTTGAGTGCTCAAATATTCATTAAGAGCTTTTGCTCCTAAAGGATTATGAGAGCCATCTAAATATAATTTATTATTCTTACAAATATTTTTAAGCTTTCCAGATTTAATTTCTTGTAGTCTCGCTATACTTTTTATCCTAGTAACGCCTTCTTTAATATTTTCATCTTTTACCCCCATCTGTAAATTTCTTACTGTAGCAATAGCAGTCGCACAATTATCAATTTGAAAATTACCTAAAAGATTTGGTTTTGGTAATTTTAAACCACCATATTCATCTTCATAATAAATAAAACCATTCTCACTTAATGAATAATTGAAATCATCTTTATAAATGATTTTTTTTGATAGATTATTATTAATTGTTTTTTTTATTAAATTTAAAGTTTCGTCTGAGCTTTGTTTACTAACCACTATAGTAGAATTTAGTAGGGATGAGGTTTTTTCATAAACAATTTTTTTAATATTTTGCTCGTTTTTTGGTAACCAATCTAGATGATCTAATCCTATTGAAGTAACAATACTAGACAAATTTGCATCAATAATATTTGTTGCATCATATCTATGAAATAGACCGCTTTCTATAATATTTATTTTGTCTTTAAATTTACTTGCATGATAAAAATAGGCTGCAGTTAATACTTCGAAATAAGTTATTTGTTCACCATTATTAATATTTTCTACTTCTATTAATAAATTAGATAAGTCCTCGTCAGATATTTCTAAGTCGTTAAAAATAAATCTCTCATTAATTTTTTGAATATGTGGGCTAGTATAAATATTACAATTTATATTTGCAGTTTTTAAAATTGATCTTACTGCTTGTATAGTTGAATACTTACCATTTGTACCAACGACTGATATATATTTTAATTTTTTTTGTGGATCACCTAATTTTTTGCAAAGGTTCTTAACTCTATCTAGACTTAGATCAATTTCTTTAGGATGCAGCTTTTGCAAGCGGTTCAATATTGTCTGAAGTTTCATTTATTTGCTTTTCATTTACCGCGTTATCTTTTTTTAACAATATTGATAATAGTAAGCTTATTTCTGTTTTTAAATCTTTTCGTTGAACAATTCTGTCTACAAATCCATGCTTTTCGACGAACTCAGAGGTTTGGAAGTCAGAACTAAGCTCTTCCTTAACTGTTGCTTGTATAACTCTTTTTCCTGCAAAAGCTATTAAACAACCCGGTTCAGCAAAATGAATATCTCCTAACATTGCAAATGATGCTGTAATACCACCAGCGGTGGGATCGGTAAAACAAACTAAATAAGGAAGATTATTTTTTTTAAGTTCATTAACAGCAAGTGTAGTTCTTGTCATATTTGCAAGTGCGATAGGAGATTCAAACATTCTTTGTCCACCACCACAAGGAAAGAAAACAAATGGTGTTTGATTATCAATAGCATGTTGAACACCATAAATAATCGCTTCACCTTCTGCAGCCCCAACAGAACCACCAATAAACTCAAAATTTATAGCTCCAGCTGTCACCTCGATTCCATTTATTCTTCCTTTAGCAATCATTACAGCAGAATTTTGATTAGTTTTCTTTCGTGCAGATTTTAATCTATCTTTATAAGATTTAGTATCAATCCATTGAAGGGGATCTTCTGCAGGAATTGGTGTATCAAGTATTTCGTAAGCATTTCTTCCAAAAATTATATCAAATCTTTGTCGACAATTAATTCTATGATGTTTTCCACATAAGTTGCAAACCCATAAATTTTCTTCAAGATCCTTTTTTAATATCGGGCCTTTGCAACAACTAGTCCAGTCTGAGTTTGCTATGTCTTCTTTTGATGGTCTTTTTTTTAAAACTCTTTTAATTTTTTCACCAAAACTTAAAGCTTTTGTAATCCAGTTCATAGAATTTTACTTTTTAATTTTTTTACTAGCTTACTTACATTTGTGACAGGATTTTGTCTATGCTTTAAACTCTTGCTAATTTCCTTACAAATAGCACTTCCAACAACTAATCCATCTGCAGATTTGAGTTTGCCAATTGTTTTTTCTGTGATTCCAAAACCAATAGCAGTTTCTTTTTTTGGATCGATTTTTTTTATTTCGGTATAATTTTTTAATATGCTATTAGGTGAAACTTTTAGTTTACCGCCTGTTGTACTTAACATCGAAATAAAATAATTCATTGGGTGAGAGTCTTTTATAATTTTTTTAAGTCTCTGTTTTGTTGTTGTTGGCGACAAAAGCTGAATAAAATAAATAGATTTTTTTTTACACTTTTTAGCAAAATCTTTATTTTCTGGCCAAGGCAAGTCTACAACTATTAATCCATTTACACCAGAAGTATTACATTTATTTAAAAATTTATTTTCTCCATATTGGAAAATCATATTAAAATATCCCATCAATATAATTGGCTTATTTTTATTTGATTTTTTAAACTCTTTTACAATTTTAAAAATATCATTCATTTTAATTCCGTTTTTAATCGCTCTGTATGCACTTGTTTGGATTTGACTACCATCAGCTACTGGAGTGTTGTGTGGTACCCCTAATTCTAAAATATCAGCATCTTTTGAGATTGATTTTAATATATCCAATGATTGTTTTTTTGAACTATCTCCTGCAACAGTATAAGTTAATAGAGCAGCTCTATTTTCTTTTTTCGCTTTTTTAAAAGCAAGACTAATTGGGTTCAACATATTTTTTTCCCAATCTTTTTTTCAAAATCTCTCGATCTTTATACGCATCGCCACAACTATTAACTATTACTATTGTATCTTTGTTTAGTTTTTTTGCTTCTTTAATTGCAACTGAAAAAGCATGACTTGGTTCTAGAGAAGGTCTTAATTTTTCAAACTTAGTCACAGTTTTATAAGCACTTAAAGCATCCTCATCACTTGCTGCAGTATATCTTGCTCGTTTCGTATCTTTTAAGAAACAGTGAAGTGGAGAAATTCCAGGATAGTCTAGTCCTGCAGAAATTGACTCGGTTTCTTCTATTTGTCCATCCGCATCTTGATTAACATATTGAGCCGCACCATGGAGAATTCCAATTTTTGAACCATAAGTTAGCGGTGCAGCATGTTTTCTACTTCTTGAAGGGCCTCCTGCTTCTACACCAATAAATTCGCACTGTTTTTTGTCATAATCCATAAATTCATTCCAAAAACCAAAACTTGAACTTCCACCACCAACACAATTATAAAGTTTTAGTTTTTTTGGCACTGATCCAAACTCATCAATTAATTGAACTTTTAGCTCTCTTGAAATTTGACTAGTACTCCACCCACAAATACGAACAAAAACTGCAGGTCCTACTGTACTTCCAACGCACATTGCTGTCGTATCACAATTAGCAACCCAGTATCTCATGCATTCAGAAACAGCATCGACGAGTGTTTGACTTCCCGAGTATACAGGTATCACTTCTGCTCCATTTTTTTTCATAGCTTTTACATTGGGTTGTTGTCTTGCAATATCTTTTGCGCCCATGAAAATTTTACATTTTAACCCGAATTTTTTAGCAGCCATGCTCAACATTTTACCTGCATAACCGGCACCAGTATCACCAATTATAAATTTCTTACCAGATCGTTTGGCAAGCAGACAATGAACAGTAGCATTATATATTTTGTGTGCTCCTCCATTTGCGTCTGATACAACTTTAGACCAAATTTGAGCCCCACCCACATGGTTTGTTAGATTTTCTAGTTTTATAAAACGAGTAGGAGCACCAACCCAATCTTTAAAATATTTATCTCTTTCAGCTAAGAATTTCTTGTCATTTTTCAATTTATTAAATAGAGTTTCTAAATCTTCTATTGGTTTTTTCAATGTTTCAGGAACATAGTTTCCTCCAAACTTCCCGCCCCAAAAACCGAGTTTGTTTGCCTGATCAATTAGTGGAATATTTTTTTTAATTTTCATATTTTTGAAAACAAATTTAACAATTTATCAATTTTATTTATATCCTTTTTTCCACTAGCATCTTCTAATGCTCCACTAAGATCAATCTTATAGCCTTTATTTTTAAGTTTAGGAACATCATCTATTTGTATGTTTCCCGCAATCATTTTGTTCATTTCTTTAGGTATCTCATTTAACAGACTATGATCAAAACTTTCAGATTTATGATATCCTTTAGAGTCAAATAAAATTATATCTGCTATTTCATTATAATCTTTATATTTTGCCACATCTTCTTTTTCAGAAACAGTAATCGCAGTAATTATTTTCTTTTTATATTTTATTTTAATTTCCTTTGTTCTTTCAGGCCCCACATCATATAGCTGATAATAATCAAAATTAAGATTTTTAATTTTTTCTAAGATATAATTATCTGGATCCACAAGTACTGAAGTAAAAAGTACTTTGTTTTTTTTATATTTTATTAATTCTTCCAATTTTTCATAATCAACAAATCTTTTGCTTTTTTTATAATTTGTAATGAAACCAACATACTCGGGTGGATGCGCATGATTTAGAATAAAGTTTAAAGTTTTGGGATCAGAAACCCCACAAATTTTTAATCCTTGAGTCATTGATTTAAGTGGTTAATTAATTTTTGAATATTTTTTTTAATGTCACCTTTAGTTATATTTCTACCTATCACAAGCCAATCAGCTCCATTTTTATATGCCAGATTTGGTGACAGAACTCTTTTTTGATCATCTTTTTTTGAGTTTAATCTAATTCCGGGGGTTATAATTTCTCCTTTGAATACACGTCTAACAACTTTAACTTCTTTAGCACTACACACTATTGCATCTAAATTTGCCAAATTTGCTAATCTAGCTTGGTGAAATACTAATTTATTAACATCCTTATCATATCCTATCTCTTTAAGTGATTTGTTATCTAAAGATGTGAGAGTAGTAACACCTACGAGCTTAACTTTACCTGCTACTTTTTTTGCAGCTTTTAAAGCTTCTATACCCGAATTAATATGTATTGTTATATATTTAAAATTTAAATCTCTTACAGCTTTTATTACCGAAGCACTTGTATTCGGTATATCTGAAATTTTATAATCACCAAAAAGAGTTTTATTTCTTAGAGTAGAAATAAATTTTCTGCCATTTTTTGAGTTCAAAAATTCCAAACCGAACTTATAGCCGATTTTTAATTTGTCATTTTTAGTATCTCTTATAATTTTTTTTATTTGTTTAATATTTGTTGTATCGCAAGCAATAAATATTTTATTTTTTCTCATTTATTTTCTTTGACCATAATTTTGATGGTTTAAAATGAATTGAATATCTTTCGTTAATATAAATTTTTTCGTTTGTTTTTGGATTTCTAGCTATTCTTGCTTTTTTTAGTTTTGGTTCCAGGGTGAAAGTATCTCTTAGCTCAATCCTTTCGTGTCTTTTTAAAGAATTCCTTAATTCTGAAAAAATAATTTCTACTAAATGTTTTAGGTCTTTCTTAAAAAATGATGGATAATTATTGGCTAATTTATTAATGATCTCTGACTTTTTTGTTGTCAATTATTTACTCGTCATCCTTATTTTTTTTCTCTCCCAATCGTTCCGATAATGAAGAGAATGGAAGGTTTTTACCACTCAATGGACTTGAAAATTTAGAAACGGCCTCTTTATTTTGCAGCTCTTCCAAGAGTTTTATACTTAGCGATACTTTTCTTTTATCAAAATTTAGTTCAGAAATCGCTGCGTCAATCCTTTCTCCTCCAACAAATCTTGATGGTCTTGCATCAGAAGTATTAACAGCAATGTTAGACTTTTTAATTAAAAATTGCATGTCGCATCCTTCTGGTTTTACTGTTAAACCTTTATTGTCAGCGGAAATTACATTAACTGTTACTATATCATTTACTTTTTTTCCATTAAACCAATTAAACGGATCATCTCCAGTTTGTTTTAAACCTATACGAATTTTTTGTTCTTCTTTTTTTATTTCTAATACTTTAACCTTAATTTGATCACCTTTTTTAAATTTTTTTAATTCCTCCTCTGGGTCATTTAAATAACTTAAATCATTTGCATGTAAAAACCCATCGATATCTAATTTTTCAAGTTTAACATATAATGCATACTCATTTGTACTTGATATAATACCATTCACCTCACTGCCCACTGGATAATCTTTAGAGAAAACTTCATATGGATTTTCTAAAGTTAATTTGTGTGAAATTGCAATACGTCTTTTTTCCTTATCAATTTCCGTTATTACACAATTTATCATATCCCCAACTTTAAAAAGTTTTTTTGGCACAATGTTTCTCTTTGTCCAACTAATCTCACTGCTATGTAAAAGAGTACTAAGCCCTGGTTCCAAAGAGCAAAAGCAGCCATAATCTGTTATCTTTTCTACTTTAACTTTATATTTGCCACCAATTTCATAATTTGAAATATGTTCAAATGGATCAGGCGACAACTGCTTAATTGAACATCCGACTTGAAGTTTTTCCATATCAATTGAAATAATTTTTAGATCATGTTTTTCACCAATATTAAAAATTTCATCAGGATGATTTACTCTACTGTAGCTTATTTCCTGAAGATGACACAAAGTGTCTAATGTTCCGTCTGGAGTTGTAACTTCAAAGAAGCAACCAAAAGAAGAGTATCCTTTTACCACCGCATCTTTTATTATGTCTCCAACTTTAAATTTTTCTATTATTTTAGCTTTATCTTCTCTTTTATTTGAAGAAACTATTTGTCGTCTAGAAACACATGCATTTCCTCTCATTTTATCTAATTTTATAATTGCAAACTTCTGCTCCACTCCTATCAGATGATCAATGCTTTTTAGTGGTTTATCACTAATTTGAGATCCAGGACAAAACATTAAAGAGCCTGTCTCTGAGTGTTCAACTATTACCCCGCCTTTGCATTTAGAAGTTATCTTCCCTATAATTGACTGGTTTTCTTCATAAGCTTTTTCAAGTTTATACCAACCTTTAATCTTTTGCGCTTTTATAGCAGAAACAATAACCTCCCCATTTTTGTCTTCAATCTTTTCTAATAAAACTGATATGTTTTCACCAATCTTTATTTTATCATTTAAACCTATTAACTTTAATTCATTAGCATCTATTATTGGCTCGCTTTTTAAACCAGGTATAAAAATAAATACAAATTTTTCTGTAATTTTTGTAATCTTACCTTCAATTATCTTACCCTCCTCAATTTTATTTTTTGACATTTGGGAATTCAGTAATTCTTGAAATTGCTTATTCTCTGGTGTTTTAAGGTCTTTATATATTTCCATTTAATTCTAATTTACTATCAATTATTGCTTTAATTTTATTAAAGCACGCTTTCTTACTTAATTTGGAAGTATTAATCAAGATTGAATCTTTAGTTTTTTTTAGAGGATTAATCGTTCTGTTTATGTCAGAATAATCCCTGTTTTTTAAGCTTTTTATGACATCTTTGTAGGTTAAATTTTTTTTAAGTTTTTTATATTCATAATATCTTCGTTTTGCTCTTATTTTTAAATTTGCAGTAATATAAAATTTAAACATAGCATCTTTCATTATTACTGAAGTAATATCCCTTCCATCTAAAACTGATCCAGAATACTTCCTTGGAGGATTATAAGCACAATTTTTTTGAAAATTTTTTACAATTTTTCTAATTTTTTCATCTTTAGCTACAATTGATGCAGAATTTGCAATTTTATCATCTAACAAATCCTTATTGCTTAGATCCTTAATTCTGATTTTTTTTATTTTATGTTCTATTGACTTATAATTTATTCTTTTATTTTCTAATTTTAATTTTCCAATCAGTCTATATATTTTTCCTGTATCTAAATATAATAAGTTATATTCTGAGGCTATAAGTTTTGCTTGGGTTCCTGCGCCAGCACCAGCTGGAGAATCAATTGCAATAGTTATGATTTTCTTCCTTCTCTTCAATTTATTTTTCCACCTAAAGATTTTATTAATTTAAAAAAGTTTGGAAATGAGGTATTTGTAGAATCTTTATCATAAATTTTCCAATTACCACCGAAAACCAGGGCAGCCACACAAGACATCATAAAAACTCTATGATCTTTACTAAAGTTCTTCACTTTGAAATTACCAGATAAACTTAACTTAGGATTTCCATGAATTTCTATATTATTTTTTTTCTTATTTACCTTAATACCTATTTTTTTTAAAAAATTTACCGCTATATTTAATCGAGGACTTTCTTTTTTATTTAATTCTTTGAGATTATAAAATTTAGATACTCCCTCAGCTTTTGCTGCTACAAGAAAAATTACTAAAAATTCGTCAATTGCTGAACTATTTAAACTTTTAGGACAATTTATAGCTTTTAGATTGGACTTACTTTTTACACTAATATCCGATATTAATTCTCCCTTATATATTTTTTTATTTTGTAATATAATATTTGCATTCATTTTATTTAGAATAGTAATTATTCCTGTTCTAGTATGATTAATATTTACATTCCTTATTACTAAATTGGAATTATTACCCAGCAAAGTTAATACTAAAAAGAAAGAGCACGAACTTATGTCTCCTGGAACAGAATAGTTGAAACCATCGAAATCCTTATTTCCTCTTATTTGAATATAATCAAATTCTTTTTTCTTTTTTACTGTAATTGGTAATTTTAGACTCTTGAACAATAATTCTGAATGATTTCTAGATTTTTTAGCCTTTATATTAGTTATACCCGGAGCTTTTAAAGCAGCTAACATAATAGCACTTTTACACTGAGCGCTACCAATTTTTTCGACATAATTCACAGGCCTCAAAAACTCAGTACCAATAATTTTTACTGGCAGAAATTTATTTTTTGATTTTATTTTAACCCCGAAATTTTTTAATGGATCAGTTATTCTTGAAAAATCTCTATTTGAAAGACTTTTATCTCCAATGATGGTAACTTCATTTTTTGAATTTACTAACAGACCACAGATTAATCTGGCTAGCGTTCCTGAATTTCCTGCATCTATTGTTACTTTTTTTTTTGTATTGTATCCATTTAAGCCATAACCATAAATTTCATGGTAATTATTCCTTTTTTTATACTTTATGCCTAATTTTTTTATTGATTTTAACGAACTAATTACATCATCAGATTCTAGGAGATTATAAATTTTTGATTTCCCAATAGCTTGTGATGCTAACAAAACACATCTTATTGATATACTTTTATCACCAGTGACCTCTATTGTTTTGTTAAATTTTTTTATTCTATTTTTTATTGTAACAATGTTGGTCATTAATGAATTAGTTTATGTTAAATTCATCTCCAAAATAATGACTTTTAGCATCTTTATCACTTATTACTTCATTTGGACTTCCAGATGCAATTATTTTCCCATTTGACAATATTATTGCTCTGTCCACGCAATTTAACAAGTCTCTTGCCTGATGATCGCATACCACGACCGATATTTCTTCTGTTGACTGTAAATTGATAATTATCTCTTGAAGCATTTTAATTGTTAAAATGTCTAAAGCTGCAAAAGGTTCATCTAGTAGCAATATTTTTGGATTATTAATCAATGCCATCGCTATAACAAGTTTTTTCTTTTGTCCACCGGATAAATGTTTACCTTTAATATTTAATAAAGCTTCGAACTCAAATTGAGAAATTAATCTATTTATTTTTTGCTCTCTTAGCTCTTTTTCAGAAATATGTATCTCAGAGACTAATTTCAAATTATCCAGTAATGTAAGATCTTGTATCAAACCACCATATTGTGGAACTAATCCCAATCTGAATTTTGTAAACCTTTCATTAATTGGTAAATCTGTAACATCTACTCCTTCTATAATAATTTTTCCATAGTTTGGGTCTTTAAGTCCAGTAATTAAATTAAAAATAGTTGACTTTCCCACTCCATTCGGTCCCAACATTCCAAGTATCTCTTGTTTTTTTATTTGAAGATTTAAATTATTCAGGATTTGTCTATTATTATAAAAAACAGATGCATTTTTTATTTCTACTATGTTTTCATCACCTTTAAAACTTTTTACTCTAAATTTTTTTATAAGTGCCATTATTCAAACTTTATTTCAATTTTTTGCTGTGAGTTTATCTTTATATCTTTTGTTAATGTATTTAGTGTAACCACTTGTGCTTTCATAGTCGAAGTACTATCATTCAATATCACATTATTATAAGCTACGGCAATATTATCACTTATAATCAAATCTAAATTATTACAAGATATAATTTTGTTATCAAATTTAAGTTCTACATTACCATAAAACTTTGAGTTTTGGTTGTCGTAATTATATTTTGCATAATCAGATGAAATATATATATTTGCTCTTTTTGCAGATGAGATAACACCATTTACTTTTTCAAGGTCTAAAATATTTGAAAATTTTACATTAGTTTTTCCATACTTTGCGGAAATTTTAAATATATCACCATTTTTATTTGAAGTTATATACTCTATTTCTTTAGTTAAATTTTTTATCTTCTCTACATTATCCATCTGATTTTTTTTATCCAAATCATTATCTATATTATTCTTGAGCGAAAAATTGTCTTTATCAAAATTATTTTCATTTTTATCTAGTTTAATTATTTTGCTGTTTTCAGACATCTCATTTAAAGAATTGTTTTCAAGAATTATTTCATCTTCAAATTTTTCAACATTATTTAAACTTAAATTTTGCTCTATTTTTGGTTGAGAATAGAAATAAAAAAAATATACACCACCAAGTATTAATAATATTAATAAAAGTAATATAATTTGTAACAAAGATTTTATGGACATTAGTTAATATTTGATCTTAAAATATTATGCATGTGAATTAATCCAATTGTTTTTTTTGTTTTCTTGCCCTTATGTACGCATAGAGATGTGATTTTCTTTGAATTCATTATTGATAAAGCAGATGCGGCTAAAGCGTCTTGGTTTATTGTAACTGGATTTTTTTTCATTACTTTCTTTAACTCTAATCCTTCAAAATTACTAAATTTTTGAGCAATTCTCTTTAAGTCACCATCTGTAATTATACCACATGTATTACCATTTTTCTTTTCTACGATTAGAACGCCTAATTTCTTTTTACTTATTATATTTAATGCTTTTTTCATTTTAATATTTTCATTAAGAACTGGAAGTTTGTTTCCAGTAATCATTAAATCCCCAACAGTTTTTAGTTTGACAGATAATGTGCCACTTGGATGATATTTCTTAAAATCTAATTTAGTAAAATTTTTAAACTGCATACAAGCTATAGCAATAGCATCGCCCAACGCTAATTGATTTGTAGTGGAGGATGTCGGAACAATGTTTTCCGGTCCAGCCTCTTTTGTTGAGGGCATAATAAAAGCTAAATCGGAATTTTTATATAAAATTGAATCTTTTTTTGAGGTTATTGCAATTAGTTTGATATTTTTATTTCTTGAAATGTATTGGATAATATTTTTAAGTTCTTCACTTCTTCCACTATTGCTTATAAGTATTACAATATCATTAGAAGTGATTTGCCCCATATCACCATGGCTTGCGTTTGCAGCATCTAAAAAAAAACAAGATGTTCCAGTTGATGAAAATGTTGCGGCCCATTTTCTTGCAATAATTCCACTTTTGCCAACTCCTGATGTTATTATTTTACCTCCTTTACAACTTAAAATTAATTTAACAATTTTTGTAAAAGAACTATCAATACTATTTTTCAAATTTTTTAACGCATTAATCTCAAATTGAATTACTTCTTTTGCAATTTTTTGTGTTTTATTTTTTTGCATTTAGTGAGACCATACATCTGATGTAAATGATGCTAGGTCCAAATCTACTCTACTGTGTATAAATTTAATAGCGCCATTATATAAATATTCTCTTTTCTCTCTTATTAATATTTTTTTGAGCCCATTATAAATTTTGTGAAGATAAATGACATCTCTCGCACAATATTGTAGCTGCTTTTCTGATAATTCTCCTCCAAAATCTGATGTTTGTAAATTTTTACTTATATCAATTCCAGTGAATTCCTTTACCAAGTCTTTTAATCCATGTTTATCACTGTAACTTCTAGCAATTTTACTCATAATTTTTGTGCAATTTACATTTTCAACTTGAATATTTAGGTATTTTTTTATGAATAATAAATCTGCCCTTGCAAAATGGAAAATCTTATTAATATTTTTATTTTGAAGTATCTTTTTTAAATTTGGCGCCTCATAAGTATCTCTGTTTAATTTTACAATATGTGCATCATTATTTCCTGATGAAATCTGGACTAAACACAGCCTGTCTCTCTCCACATTTAAACCCATAAATTCGCAATCTACAGATATATTGTCACCTAGCGCTAATTGATCTGGTAAATCTTCTTTGTGTAATTTAATATCTAAATTCATTTATAAAGATATATATATGAAACAGAAAGAAATTCTACTTTTCGGTGCAACTGGTCAGATAGGTAGAAATTTAATAAGAAAGTTAACTAATAGAAACTACAAAATTATAGCTGTAACAAGAAATATTCATACAGCAGGTTATATTCTCAAAACGCAAGCAAACCCAGGCTATTTGGAATTGGTGGAACTTAAAAATTTTCAAAACAATAAAATTGACGATTTATTTCAGAAATCTAAAATATGTATTAATTTGATTGGTATACTGAATGAAAAAAAGAAAGATGAATTTAAATTAATACATTCTGACTTACCTGCATTGTTATCAAAAAAATCAAATGATTTCCAGCTTGATAAGTTTATTCATTTATCAGCTTTAGGCATTGAGAAAGTAGCAGATAGTAATTACGCTTTAAGCAAAGTAGATGGAGAAAAAAGAATAAGACAAAATTTTCAAAAGTCTGTAATTTTAAAACCCTCAATAGTTTATTCTGTTGATGATAAATTTACAACCAAGTTTATGTCATTACTGAGCACACTTCCTTTTATGCCACTATATTACAATGGAAAAACGAAATTCAGCCCTATCCATGTAACTGATTTGGTAGATATAATTTTTAAAATTATTGAAAATAAATATAATAATTTAGTTTTAGAATGTGTTGGTCCTGAGGTATTAACTTTCAAAGAAATAATACAAAAGCTCTTGAAATCAATAAATAAAAAAAGAATTTTATTACCTTTGCCTTTACCTTTCGCAAAACTTACTGCAAAATTTCTTCAACTACTTCCAAATCCTTTGTTGACTGAGGATCAACTAAAAATGTTAAAATATGACAATTGTAAGTCAGAAAATTTTAAAAATAATTACGATTTGGGCTATATACCAAAAAAAAAATTTGAAATTGAAATAAATAAGTATAGCTACAATTGGAGGTCAGGAGGTCAATTTTCCAATCAAGTTGATTCTAATAAATCTAAATGATGACTTATATTGTTATAGGACTATGTATATTTTTGCTGTTAATTGTAGTTTTTGTATCTGCCAAACCTATTAGTATGGGAATTGAAGCAAGAAGAAATATAAAAGAAACTATAAATGATGAAGATATTCAAGATGAAAATGATAGTTTAAATGTTAATCCTAACAATCAAAAGTCTATTTCAGATGAAATTATTAAGTTAGATGATTTAAAGAAAAAAGGATTATTAACTGAAAAAGAATACCAAAAAGCAAAAAATAAAATATTAAACTAGGCAGATTTTATTTTTTTTTCTATAAATTTTGGCACTTCATCCTCTTTATCAACAACTTCTTCTTTTTTACCTTTTGGCTGGAATACAATCATTAAATGTAATGGACAATAAGAAAATTTCTCAACTGTTTTTCTTCCACAAAAACTCGAATCTTTTTCATTTGGATTTGCTTCCATATATTTACATGTATCTTCCGATAATTCTTCTAAGCTTAAGTTTTTAGCAGGTTCGAAATTTTTGTCTAAAAGTAGTGTTTTTAACTTACCTCTTTTAACTTTATATCGAATTTTTCCATTCTCAACTTTATTAAAAATTTTTTGATTTTGATTTGTTGACTTTGTTTTTATTTTTAATGATAAATTCAATCTATGGGCTTTGCCGATGACAGCATTTCTGGATACACCTCCGATAATTTCAGCAATTTGACTTGCTGTACTCCCCTTGCCCCAAAGTTCTTTTAGTTTTTTTACCTTTTCATCTGTCCAACTCATTTTGCTTACTATATTTAGTATATTAAAAAATTATAATAACATCATCTTGCAAAAATTAATTTAAAACAAGTTTTTTTTAATATTTTTCAACATAAAAATTAAATTATAACTAGAGGTTGCAAATTAAACTGTCAATTAAAGTAAAAAAAAATATAAGTAAATATGAGCGCATTAGCCCCGAATTATAAAAGAAAAAATTTGTCATTTGTTAGAGGAAAAGGAAGTTTTCTGTTAACTGCAGGAGGCAAAAAATATTTGGACTTTGTCCAGGGCATTGCAGTTAATTCTCTTGGCCACACAAATCAAAAGCTTGTAAATGCTATAAATAAACAATTAAAGAAACTATGGCATGTATCTAATGCTTTTAGAATACCTGAGGGAGAAAGATTAGCAAAGAGATTAGCAGAAAAAACTTTTGCAGACTCTGTTATCTTCCAAAATAGCGGAGCCGAAGCCACAGAAGCAGCAATTAAAGTTGCCAGAAGATATTTTTACTCATTAGGAAAAAAACATAAAAATCGAATTATTTGTATAAAAAATTCATTCCACGGAAGAACAATTGCAGCAATACATGCAAGTGGTTCAAAAAAAATGACAGAAGGATTTGGGCCAAAAGTTCCAGGTTTTGATCACTTTGAATTTGGTGATCACAAAAAATTAAAAAAACTGATTAATAAAAATACAGCAGCTATTATGATTGAAACTGTCATGGGTGAAGGAGGTATTAAAGTAATTCCAAATTGGTGCATAAAAGCAATTAGAAAAATATGTACTCAAAAAGGAATACTTTTAATTCTCGATGAGGTCCAGTGCGGCATTGGAAGATCAGGAAAATTTTTTGCTTTTGAGTATGCAAACGTAAAACCAGATATAGTTCCGATAGCAAAAGGAATTGGAGGAGGTTTTCCTATTGGCGCAGTCCTAATGACAAAAAAAGTTGCAAAAGCCATGGTACCAGGAACTCATGGCTCAACATTTGGCGGAAACCCCCTTGCAATGGCAGTAGGCAATGCTGTTTTAGATCAAATAAATAAGAATTTATTAATTAATGTAAATAAAATGTCGAAATATTTTATTCAAGAACTTAATGAAATAAAAATTAAATATCCTAGCGTAATTAAAGAAGTCAGAGGATTAGGACTATTAATTGGTTTACAACTATTTAAGGACCAAACTGAGTTTATAAAAAAATTAATGGAAAATAAATTATTGACCATTAGAGCAGCTGAAAATGTCGTAAGAATTTTACCCCCATTAAACGTAAAAAAAAAAGAAATTGATATAGCTTTAAAAATTATCAGCAAAGTTTGTAATGAATTAAAATGAAACACTTTATAAATTTAAAAGATATTCCAAGTAAAGATCTTAGAAAAATAATTGTTGATGCGAAAAAAAGAAAAAAACAAAGAAAAAAATTAAATAATTTAGACCCAGACAAAGGGTCGCCTCTTAAGGGTAAAATGCTAGTGCAAATGTTTGAAAAAGCTAGTTCAAGAACAAGAATAAGCTTTTATTTAGCTATTAAACAGCTTGGAGGTGGAACATTGACACTTAGATCTAGCGAACTTCATCTTGGAGTAGGTGGAGAGACAATTGCAGATACTGCTAAAATTCTATCTACATATGGAGATGGTTTCATGTTGAGAACTGATGATGATAAAAAAATTGAGGATTTCAAAAAGCATTTAACTATCCCAATAATAAATGGTTTAAGTCCATCATCTCATCCAACTCAAGTGTTATCAGATATTTTCACTGTTGAGGAAATAAAAAAAAAACCAATATCAAAATTAAAAATTTGCTGGATTGGGGATTCCAATAATGTTTTGAACAGTTTAATTGCAGCATCTGTAAAGTTTTCTTTTAAATTAAGCATCGGATGTCCAAAAAAGTTTGCACCAGGTAAGAACGTTAAAGACTGGGTAAGCAAAAACAAGAAAAAAATTTTTATTTATTATGATCTAAAAAAAGCAGCTTTAGATGCAGATGTAATTTTTTCTGATAAAGTAATATCCCTAAATGATAAAGTGAACAAAAAAAGAAAAAAGCAACAGTTTCAAAAATTTAAAATTAAAAAAGAGATATTTAATTATGCAAAAAAAAATTGTATTTTTTTGCATTGCTTGCCAAGAGGAGACGAAGTTGAGGAGGATGTATTTCTAGGAAAAAATTCTCATGTGTGGCAGCAGGCATTGAACAGAGTTCATGTTCAAAAAAGTATTCTATTGTATTGTTTTGGAAAACTAAGGTAGAGGTAGTGGGTTATCTGAATTTTGGTTAAGATACAAAATAACTGATGCCCTGTCTTTTTCTTTTCTTAATCCAGCAAATGCCATCTTAGTACCCTTAATATAACTTTGAGGTTTTTTTAAATAACCATTCATCTCTTCAAATGTCCAATTTTTGTCATATGCTGCCATTGCTTTTGAATATTTGTAATCTTGTTTTGATGCAACTTTTCTTCCTATTACACCATACAATGCTGGTCCGATTTTATTTTGTCCGCCTTTATTTACTAAATGGCAAGCAGAACATTTTTTGAAAACCTTCTCTCCATGAGAAACATCTCCTAAAGCAAGCAATGCAGAAATATCAACTTTTTCCTCAATTTTCTCAGCTATTGAACCTGATATCTGACCGCTTTCCAGAACATCTATTTTGTAAGCTGATTTCTCTGGCTTATCTACATGGAAAGCAATATCTGAAATTTTCCCAATTCCGATTACAATTAGTGCTATTAGAAGTACTGCTGCAATAATTTTATTTATTTCAAATGAATCCATTATTTATTTTTAACAAGGTCGTATATCATGTTAAACAAAATTTATACGAAATTTAATTTATTAATTTGCGTCTCAAAGACGCATAAAATAAGAATATATGAGTAATTCAATTATAATAATTCCATCAAGATTAGCGGCAACAAGATTACCTCAAAAGCCATTAATAAGAATTAATAATAAAACTCTAATTATGCATGTATATGAAAAAGCTATACAAAGCCAAATTGGAGAGGTTTATGTTGCAACCTGTGACGAGGAAATAGCCTCAGAGGTAAGAAAAAATGGAGGTAAATTTATTATGACAGATATAAATCACACAACCGGGACTGATAGAGTATTTGAAGCCTCTCAAAAATTAGATTTAAAAGATACAGATTTTATTATGAATATCCAGGGGGATGAACCAATGATCAATCCTCTTGATATTAAAAATTTGAATAAATTATCAAAGGAAAAAAACTTAAATATTTCAACATTAGCATACAACATTGAGAAAAAAGAAGATTATGCCAATGAAAATATTGTAAAAGTTATTACAAAAAAAAAGATATCCGATAACTCAACATCAGGGGCTTTGAATTTTCATCGAGTAATTAAAAAAGAAGATGGATTTAATATATATCAACATTTTGGAATATACCTATATAAATATTCAGCTTTAAAAAAATTTGTCAATTTTGAAAAAAGTAAAAATGAAATCAAGGAAAAACTTGAGCAACTGAGAGCAATAGATAATAGTATGGAAATTGACGTAATATTGGCAAATTATTTTTCGTCTGGTATTGATACTAAAAAAGATCTAGACGAATACATAAAATTATTGAATAAATAATAACATGAAAATTGTATATCAGGGAATTGCTGGAAGTTATAGTGAGAGTTGTGCAAAATATATGTTTCCAAATGCAGAGACTATTCCTTGCAAAACTTTCGACGAATGTTTTGAGAAAGCAAATAAAGATAGCAATATCAGAGCAATCATACCAGAATCAAACAAAACTACAGGAAATATTGGAGTAGAATATCTAATTTTTAAACATAGGTTAAATATTTACGAAGAATATTTTTTCCCAATCAATCATAATTTGATTGGCATAAAAGGATCAAAATTACAAGATATTAAAAATGTTTATTCTCATGCTCAAGCGTTAAGCCAATCCTCTGAATTTATTAAAAAAAATAAATTTTCTGCTAATGTTAGAGCTGATACAGCAGGTTCTGCTAAATACGTATCAGAAGAAAGAGATAAAACAAAAGCTGCAATTGCATCAAAATTGAGCGCTAAAATTTATGATTTAGAAATTTTAAAAGAGAATATTCAGGATGATAATGATAACTACACTAGATTTTTGATAATGGGTAAAGATATAATTCAGCCAGAAATTGATAAAAATAATTTCATAACATCATTTTTATTTAAACTAAGAGATAAGCCTGCAGCTTTGTATTCTGCCTTATCTGGTTTTGCAATTAATGGAGTGAATATGACTAAACTCCAAAGTTTCCCTGAAAAAAATTCATTTTCGTCATTTTTTTTCTTATGCGATATTGATGGACATTTAGACAATAAAAAAATAAAAAATTCGCTTGAGGAGCTTGCTTTCCACTGTGAAGATATGCACGTACTAGGTGTCTACAAAGCACACAAATTTAGAGAAAAAAAATAATTAACTTTATTGTAGATTAGAAAAAATTATTGTTATAATACAATTGGAGGCCTTCCAGGTGGGACTACCATGAACTCCCCCAGACTTGAAAAAGAGCAAGGGTAATGAGTTTTTTCCAGGTTGGTTGGTCTCCTATATATGACAACAAAGTCTCAAGTTCTTGCACTAAAATATCGACCCCAAACATTTAAAGATTTGATTGGGCACGAGGAAATTGCCACTACAATTTATAACTCTATTAAAAATAATATTCCAGCTAATGCTTTTTTGTTTACTGGTATAAGGGGAATTGGAAAGACTACGTTTGCAAGAATTGTTGCTAAAGCATTGAATTGTGAACAAGCACTCGAGAGCATTTGTAAAAAAAAATGTGATCATTGCGAACCTATAGCAAATTCTAGTCATATTGATGTTCTTGAAATGGACGCAGCAAGTAAAACAGGGGTTGATGATGTTAGGGAGCTGATAGAATTTTCTAGATATCCTCCATCGGCCGCAAAGTTTAAAATTTTTATAATCGATGAGGTGCACATGCTAAGCAAGCAAGCATTTAATGCGTTACTTAAGACATTGGAAGAACCTCCAAAATATTTAAAATTTATTTTTGCAACTACTGAAGTAAAAAAAATTCCTATTACTGTTATATCCAGGTGTCAAAGGTATGATTTATCGAGAATCAAGTCTGAAGAATTATTTGTTTATTTAAAAAATATAACAATTAAAGAAGAAAAGAATGTTGAAGATAACGCAATTAAATTAATAGTCAAATTATCAGAAGGCTCTGTCAGAGATGCCTTGTCTTTACTTGATAGAGCAACTATTTCTAATAATGAGAATTCTCTTACTTTTGAATATGCTCAAAAGATATTTGGTTATGTTAATAAAAGTTCGTACATAGATTTGTTAGAAATAATTTTTTTAGGTAATGAAAAAGAAATAATAAATCATTACAGGCAATTGTACAATTCAGGTATTGAGCCCGAATTATTTCTAAACGATTTTTTAGAAATATTATATTATTTAAAAAATATATCAAATATTGAGAACGAAGGGAGCAATATTACATTGAACGATAGTGATTATAAAAATATTACTTCTTTATCGAAAAAACTGGATCCAAATACAATATTATTATTTTGGGAATTTACTTTAAAAACATTAAAAGAAATAAAAATAGTTGCTAATCAAAATTTATTAATTGAAATGTATCTTATTCAGTTAACTTATTTAAAAAAAAAAAACGTAAAAGAAAATAATTACCAAAATAAAATAAAAAATACTTCAATAAAAGATATAGATGTGAAAAATACTATTAATAAAGATGCAGTTAATCAGATTAAAAATATTAAACAAGAGGAGGAAAAAAAAATTGAAAAAAAAAATAATCTAGAGATTAACAATTTTGAAGATTTAATTAAAATGTGCGTTCAAAAAAAAGAAATGAAACTAAAATACGAATTAGAAAACAATATAAACTTAGTTTCTTTTTCAAATACGAATATCGAAATCGCTTTTAATGACAAACTAAATAAAAGTTTTGTAAAAGATTTGTCTGAAAAATTATATATTTGGACTAAAAGCCGTTGGCTGATTTCTTTTTCAAAGGAGAAAGGTGCGATGAGTGAAAAAGAGAAAAAGAAAGGTCTTAAAAAAAAAAATATTAAAGAGTACGAAAGCTCAAACGAATTTAAAAACTTGTTAAAAGCACTACCTGATATTGAATTAATTGATATTGAAAAAAAAGATGACTGATTTTAATAAAATTCTTGAAAAAGCAAAAGAGATAGAAAAAAAAATGAAAGAAAGTCAGGAGAATCTTAAAAAAATTGAAGTTATTGGTGTGTCTGGAGGAGATGTGGTTAAAATTACGCTTAACGGAGATGGCGAGATGACTAAAATTTTATTAAGCGATAAAGTGCTGAAAGAAGATAAAGAGATAATTCAGGATTTAATCATTGCTGCACATAATGATGCCAAAAACAAATTAAAATCAAAAACTTCCGAGGAAATAACCAAAGCAACTGGTGGATTAGGTGTGCCTGGATTTAAATGGCCTCTATAATAAAATGCAAAATCTACCTGAAATAGATAACTTAATTAAACTGATATCTAAACTTCCAGGCCTTGGACCCAAGTCTGCAAAAAGAATAATTTTAAAAATGATTAATAATCGACAAGAACTATTAAAACCTTTGGCTAATAATCTTAGTGATGTTTTTAAAAATATAGAACGTTGTAAAATTTGTGGAACATTAAAATCTAACAATAATCTCTGCAACAATTGCCAAGACAAAAACAAAAAATATAGCAAAATATGTGTGGTTGAAAATATTTCAGATCAATGGGCAATAGAAAGTTCATCTATTTTTCAAGGTTACTATCATATTTTAGGAGGTACCATTTCTGATAGCGGGAATGGCAATAACAGAGAAAATTTGCTTATTAATTCTCTGGTAGAAAGAATAAAAAATGAAAATATTGATGAAGTAATTTTAGCTACTAGTGCTACTGTTGAGGGACAAACAACTGCTTTTTATATTCAAGATAGTTTAAAAAATACAAATGTAAAAATTTCAAAATTAGCCCAAGGTTTACCAGTTGGTGGGGAAATCGAGACTTCAGATGATGGAACACTTATATCTGCTTTTAAAAATAGAAAAGATTTATAAATTTAAAATTAGCTTTTTCTAATCAATCTATTTAAATGTAATAGAGGCTCGGTATAACCCGATGGTTGTGACTTGCCGTGGAAAATCAATTCACATGCTGCCTTAAAAGAAATTGACTTGTCGTAATTTGGAGACATGTTTTGATATTCTGGATCTCCTTCGTTTTGTTTATCAACTATCTTTGCCATTTTCTTAAGAATTTCTAAAATTTGTCTATTGGAGCAAATACCATGATGTAGCCAGTTCGCTATATGTTGTGAAGATATTCTTAGTGTTGCTCTATCCTCCATTAATCCAACATTATTTATATCTGGAACTTTAGAGCATCCTATTCCTTGATCTACCCACCTTACTACATATCCCAAAATAGTTTGGGCTGAGTTACATAATTCATTATTTATCTCCTCTTTGCTCCAATTTGGTCTGTCTGCAATTGGGATAGTTAACAAATTATCAATATAATTTATTTTATTACTTTTTAATTCTCTATGTTTTTCAAAAATATTTAGTTTATGATAATGCATTGCATGTAAAGAGGCTGCAGTCGGAGATGGTACCCAAGCGCAATTCGCACCAGCTTCAAGATGTGATATTTTTTGATCTATCATATCTTTCATTTTATCTGGCATAGCCCACATACCTTTACCTATTTGTGCAACACCTGAAAATCCACATTTTAAACCAACATCAACATTGTTGTCTTCATAAGCAGCTATCCACTTTGATTTTTTCATGTCACCTTTTTTTATCATTGGACCCGCTTCCATTGACGTGTGCATTTCATCCCCAGTTCTATCCAAAAAGCCAGTGTTTATGAAAAAAACTCTACTCTTTAATGTTCTAATACATTCTTTTAAGTTTACTGATGTTCTTCTTTCTTCATCCATAATACCACATTTAATTGTATTCTTTTCAAGCTTTAATACTTCCTCAACTCTTGTAAATATTTTATCTGTAAAAGCAGTTTCTTCAGGTCCATGCATTTTTGGTTTTACAATATATATTGATCCTGCTCTTGAGTTACCTTTTCTTTTTAAATCATGAATTGCTGCAGCAGTAGTAATAAATGCATCCATGATACCTTCTGGGACTTCAGAACCATCTTCTAAAATAATTGCTGAATTTGTCATTAGATGGCCAACATTCCTAATTAAAAGTAAGCTTCTACCGTGTAACTTCTCTTTTTTATTATCTTTTGAAATATAACTTCTATCTGGATTGAGTTTTCTTTCTAAAGTTTTCCCATCTTTTTCGAAGACAGATTTTAGAGTTCCTCTCATCAAACCCAACCAATTTCTGTAACATAAAATTTTATCCTCTGAGTCTACTGCTGCAACACTATCTTCGTTATCACATATTGTAGATATTGCGGACTCTATAATTATGTCACTTATTCCTGCAGCATCCTGAACAGCACTGAAAGCTTTAGGGTTAATTATTATCTCAATTTTTAAATTATTATTTTCTAAAATTATTGTTGTTGGATTATTAGGTTCTCCTCTGTATCCAATAAATTTATTTTTATCTACTAACTCAAACTCTTTATTATCTTTTAATATTTTTAAGTTGTTTCCCTCTATTTTAAAGCCGCTTATACTTTTCCAATGAATTCCATTGATAGAGAAGTGATCATTTAAAAAATTACGAGCAAATTTTATTACCTCTTGTCCTCTCAGAGGGTCATATTTTTGACTACCTGTTTCTTCAGACTCAATTAAATCTGTACCATATAAACTATCATAAAGACTAACCCATCTTGCATTAGCAGCATTTAACGTATATCTAGAATTCATTATTGGAACTACAAGTTGAGGACCTGCAATACTGGAAATCTCACTATCAAGCTTTTTTGTATCTATTTTAAAATCTTTTCCTTCTTCCTTTAAATATCCAATTTCTTTTAAAAAATTCTTGTATTCTTGATGATTAAATTTTCCATTTTTATTTTTTTTTAACCATAAATCAATTTCGGATTGAAGAGTTTCTCGAGTTTCCAATAGCTTTTTATTGATTGGTGTAAGTTCATTAATACTTTTATCAAATCCATCCCAGAAATCTTTTTCGTTAACATCTAATCCTGTAAGAAGTTCATTATTTACAAAATCAGCCAAATTCTTAGAAACAGATAAAGTATTTATTTTAATAAATGAATCACTCATATTTTTTAAAATTTAGAAATCGTTGTATATGATAATCAATAAATTATGTCATTAGTTTATTTAAAAAAATGTTATTTTTCATCCGAAAAAAATATAATTTTTGTAATTTGATCATTTTATCGCCTAAAAATTATATATAATAAAGCAATGAAAAATTATTTAAATTTTGAGACTGATATAAAAAACTTAGAAAATGAATTAGATAAATTAAAAGATCCTTATAATCAAGACGGCATTTCAGAAGTTGATACAAGTAAAATAGCTGATTTACAAAATGAAATAGATAAAAAACTTAAAGATGTATATTCAAATCTTGATGCATGGCAGACAACTTTGGTTGCAAGACATGAGGATAGACCTAAATCAAAATTTTTTATTGATAATTTATTTGATGAATTTATTTCACTTTCAGGAGACAGATTTTATGGAGAGGATAAATCTGTAATATGTGGTTTTGGTAAGTTTAATTCTAAGTCAGTTTTAGTAATAGGACAGGAAAAAGGTGAAAATTTAGACTCAAGGATTGAGAGAAATTTTGGGATGATGAGACCAGAAGGTTACAGAAAAACAATAAGGTTAATGAATTTAGCTAATAAATTCAAAATACCAATAATTAACTTTGTTGATACCCCAGGTGCTTACCCTGGAGTTGGTGCTGAGGAAAGAGGACAGGCCGAAGCAATTGCAAAGTCTATTGAATGTTCTATGCAACTTACTGTTCCAACTTTATCTATAATTATAGGCGAAGGAGGCTCTGGTGGTGCTATTGCATTAGCTTCTTCAAGTAAAGTAATGATGTTAGAGAATGCAATATATTCAGTAATATCTCCAGAGGGATGTGCGACTATACTGTGGCGAGATCCAACAAAGACTTTAGAGGCTGCAAAAGCAATGAAACTTTCAGCAAAAGATCTTTTAAAACTAGAAATTATAGATGAAATAATACCTGAGCCTTTGGGAGGTGCGCATCGAGATAAAGATCTTATTTTAGATAATGTGCGTAATGCCATTGAAAGAAATCTAAGTAAGTTTCTTACATTAAATGATGAAGAAATATTAAATCAAAGAAAGAATAAGTTTTTGGATATTGGAAGAAATAAAGGGTTCAATACTTATGCTGTAAACCAAGATAAACTTACTGTTAAATTTAATTTAATTCAAAATATAATTACAAAAATAAAATTAAATAAAAAATTATCTTTTACTATCTTAATAATTTTTTTATTTTTGATTTTAATATCAATAATTTTTAATTTATAAAGCACCACAACAGTGTTTATATTTTTTTCCTGACCCACATGGACATGGTTGGTTCCTACCAACCTTACTTTTTGCAACAGATGATAAATTTTCCCTAATTTTACTTTCTGAATTGTCATCCTCCCTTTTTTCTATTATTTTTAAATTTAGAAGCATTGTTACAAGATCAGTTTTTAATTTTCCTAGTAAATTTTCAAATAATAAAAAAGCTTCTTTTTTGTACTCCACTAAAGGATCTCTTTGTCCATAGGATCTTAAACCAATTACTTGTCTTAATTGCTCTAGGTATTGAATATGTGATTTCCAATTTTGATCTATAATTTGTACCAATATTCTTTTTTCAATTTCTTTTCCTTGTTGAACACCTAATAAATTATTTCTTTCATCTCTTTTACTTATAAATTTATCCTTTATTTTTTTTTCCATTATTTTTAGATCTGAATTTAAAATCTCACCAAATTCATCATCAGTTATTGATTTACCTAAAGTTTGCTTTAAAGCATTTGGAAATTCCTTAGAATTTGGAGATTTTTCGAATAATATTTTTTGTCTTTTTAAGTTTTCTAAAACTTCGTCAAAGAAAATATCTGAATAATTCTCCTCTTCTTTACCATCTATTACATTCTTTCGTTGTTCAAAAATTACATGTCTTTGGTCATTAAGAACATTATCAAATTTGATAAGCGTTTTCCTTATATCAAAGTTTCTTGCTTCAACTTTTTGTTGCGCTCTTTCAATTGCTTTATTTATCCAAGGATGATCAATACTTTCACCATCTTTAAGACCAAGCTTTTCTAGCATTGAATTCATTGTTTCTGAGCCAAACAATCTCATCAAGTCATCTTCTAGGCTTACAAAAAATATTGAACTTCCTTCATCTCCCTGTCTTCCAGATCGTCCTCTTGCTTGATTATCAACTCTCCTACTTTCCATTCTTTCTGTTCCGATTACAAATAAACCTCCTTTTTTTTTTACATCATCCTTTTCAGATTGATCCTGTCCACCCAATTTAATATCAACACCTCTCCCTGATATACTTGTTGTAATGATTACGGAATTTATTCTGCCTGCGTTTGCAATAATTTCTGCTTCTTTCTCATGATTTTTGGCATTTAAAACAATATGTTTTATTTTCTCTTTTTCTAACAAATCAGAGTAATGCTCCGATTTATTTATGCTAGATGTAAAAACCAATAGTGGTTGTCCGATTTCATAACATTCTTTTATTTTTTGAATGATTGCATTGTCTTTTTCTAGACTTGTTCTAAAGATTTGGTCATTAAGATCATTTCTTATCATATCTTTGTTAGTGGGTATCTGTAAAACCGGCAAGTTATAAATTTCAAAAAATTCTGCAGACTCTGTTTGTGCTGTTCCTGTGCAACCTGCCAATTTATCATACAATTTAAAAAAATTTTGATAGGTTATTGACGCTAGCGTTTGGTTTTCAGCTTTAACTTCTATTTTTTCTTTAGCTTCTAAGCTTTGATGAAGTCCATCACCAAATCTTCTACCTGGCAATTGCCTACCTGTTTGCTCGTCAATTATAATTATTTCGTTATCTTTAACTATATAATCTCTTCCATTCTCAAATAAATAATTTGCCCTTAATGCTTGGTTTACATGATGAACTAGATGTAAATTTTCTGGGTCATAAAAATTATTATTTTTTAAAATACCAGCATCAGAAAATATTTTTTCAACATTATCAATCCCATCATTTGTTAAGAGTATATTTTTTTCTTTTTCATCTAAGTCAAAGTCTGTTTTTTTTAAATTTTTAATTAATCTATCTACAGCAATATATTGCATAGTTTTATCTTCTGCTGCTCCAGAAATAACTAAAGGAGTTCTTGCTTCATCTATTAAACAAGAATCAATCTCATCAACTATCGCGAAGTTATGCTTCCTCAAGACCATCTCATTTTTTGAATATTTCATGTTGTCTCTTAAAAAATCAAAGCCTAATTCACTGTTAGTGGCATAAGTTATATCTTTATTATAATTTTCTTTGCGCTCCTCATCTGACTGGTTTGAGTTTATATATCCACAGCTCAAGCCCAAAAAATTGTAAATTTTACCCATATTTATACTATCTCTTTTTGCTAGATAATCATTTACAGTAACTATATGAACACCTTTTTTTTCTAATGCGTTAAGGTATGCAGCAAGAACAATAGTAAGTGTTTTGCCTTCACCCGTTTTCATCTCTGCAATCTTATTCTCATGTAAGGCAATGCCTCCAATTAGCTGAACATCAAAGTGTCTCTCATTGTTAATTCTTTTCGAAGCTTCTCTTGCCATTGCAAATGCCTCAGGTAATATATCGTTTAATTTTACTCCATCTTTTAAACTAGAAATAAATTCATTTGTTCTTAAAGGAAATTCATTATCCTCATATTTACTAACCTTGCTTTCTTTAAGATTAATCTCTTTTACAATTTTTTGAATTCTGTCTAATTCTTTTTGATTGCCACTTTTTATAAATTTACTAATAATGTTTAATGGATTAAGCATATTTTTGATGTTTTAATAGTTATAAATTATATAGTTATTTATTTAAAAAATTAAATAGCATGGATTTTGGTATAAACAACTTTTTTGACAAGAAACACAAGGATTCTAAAATAGGTCATTTTCAAGATCTTGAACATATTGATGGATTATCTATCTCAACAATTAGCTGTGGTCTTTATAATAAAAAAAGAGACGACTTAGTTTTATTTTATTTTAGAGATGGTGCAAATTATGCAAATGTATATACAAAATCTAGCTTAGTATCTGAAAATATAAAATGGAATAAAAAAATAAAAGATAAAAAAATTTATGGCATTTTAATCAATACAAGAAACGCAAATGCCTTAACAGGAAATGATGGCTATAACTCTCTTAAAAAAATTTCCTTAAATTTGTCAAAATTATTAACATCAAAACAAATAGAAGATGAGGAAAAGCCAAGAGAAATTAAACCAAACCAAATATTATTTGCTTGCACAGGTACCATAGGGGAAAAATTTCCTGAAAATGAAATTTTGAGTAGCACTAAAAACTTAGTTGATAAAATAAAATACAATCAAAATAAACTAATTTGGATCAAAGCAGCTCTTGGAATTATGACAACAGACACTAAACCAAAATTATCAATGGCAGAATGTAAGATAGCTGGTTCCGATGTAAAAATATATGGAGTTGCAAAAGGATCAGGAATGATCTTTCCAAATATGGCAACAACTTTAGGGTTTATTTTTACTGATGCCAATATTTCTTCATCAATTTTGAAAAAGATACTTGATCTAAATATTAAGACTACTTTTAATGCTATAACATGCGATGGGGATACTAGTACAAATGACATGGTTTCAATATTTTCAACAGGCAAAGCAAACAACAAAGAGATAAGAAGTTTTAAAGATCCAAAATTAAAGCAATTCATTAGTAGTGTTCATCAGGTCATGCTAAACTTAGCAAAAAGAGTTGCGAGTGATGGAGAGGGAGCAACAAAATTTGTTACCATTAAATGCATTAATAGCAAATCTGAGAAAGATGCAAAAAATATTTGTTTCTCAATAGCTAACTCGCCATTAGTTAAAACAGCAATCTTTGGAGAAGATCCTAATTGGGGTAGAATTGCGATGGCAATCGGAAAAAGTGGTGCGACTGTTAAACAAGAAAAATTATCTATATTAATGGGATCTAATATCATCCTTAAAGATGGAAAATTAGATAAAAATTATAATGAAAATATCCTCAGTGATTATATGAAAAATGAGAACATAGAGATAACAATTGATCTATCTATTGGAAGTAAAAAATTTACAGCGTATACTATGGATTTATCTAAGGAATATATTGAAATTAATTCTGATTACAGATCTTAGGTATTGAAATCTTATAAAATATAATTAAGTCACTTCAATGATTAAGTATTTGTTAAATTGTAAAAATTGCAGTCATGAGTTTGAAAGCTGGTTTGCTAGCTCAAAAGAATTTGATAAATTAAAAAAATTAAAGCTTCTTAATTGTCAACAGTGTAATTCCCAAAAAATTGAAAAGTCTTTGATGAAGCCAAATTTAGCTAATTCTAACTTCAAAGAAGATAAAGCTTACAAGAATTATAAAAATGTTAAAAAAAAATTAAGAGAATATCAAAAATTTGTAAAAGAAAATTTCGAATATGTTGGAGAAAATTTTGCTTATGAGGCTAGATCTATTCATTACAGCAGAAAAAAAAATAATAAAAATATTTTCGGCAAAGCATCAATTGAAGAAGTTAAGGAACTAAAAGAAGAAGGTATAGAGACATCAACCATTCCATGGATTGAAGATAAGGAAAATTAACTCTTTTTGTACTTTGTTATATAATTTACAGATTTGTCATTTGAAAGTTTCCACTTATTTAAAATTGGATTAAATTTAACTCCATCAATACTTTTTAACACAAGTGAATTTTTATTGCAGATATTTTCTAGATTTTCAGGTTTTACAAATTTATTCCAATCATGTGTTCCGATTGGAAGCCATCTTAAAATATATTCAGCTCCTATTATTGCAAATACATAAGATTTTAATGTTTGGTTTAAGGTGGCAATGAACATTAAACCGTTGTTTTTTAAAAATTTTGTACTTTGATTTATAAATTTAGGAATATCTTCGACATGTTCAACTATTTCCATATTAAGAATTACATCAAATTTTTTTTCATAATTAAAATTTTCTGGAGACTTATCATGATATTCAATGTTTAAATTGCTTTTTTTTAAATGATGTTTTGCAATATCAATATTTTTTTTGGACGCATCGATACCCACAACTTCTGCTCCAAGTCTTGCTAAAGGCTCAGATAATAAACCTCCTCCACATCCAATATCAAGAATACTTATTCCTTTTAATGGTTTGTGATTTGATGAAATGTTAAAATCTTTAATAATATTGTTTTTTATGTACTCTATTCTAATTGGATTAAATTTGTGAAGTGGTTTAAATTTTCCATTAGGATTCCACCATTCTTCAGCAATTTTGCTAAATTTTTCTACTTCTTCTTTGTTTATAGTATTATTACTCATTCTTTATTGACATTATAAATAAGATGTATTTTATCAATATTATAAAGCTTGTAAATAAAACTACCAATGAAAATTATTGTATTAAAATTTGGCGGTACTTCAGTTGGGTCAATTCAAAGAATTAAAAAAGTATCAAAAATAATTAAATCTTACTCAAAAAAATATAGAGTAATAGTTTTGTCATCTGCAATGAGTGGTACTACCAATAAGTTGATCAATATGTCAAAAAAAATCAGTGAAAATTTTCCTGATAATGAATATGATGCTCTAGTTTCTGCTGGTGAGCAGATTTCTTGTTCGTTGTTAGCAGGCCATCTAGCGGCTAATGGTTTAAATTCTAGATCTTGGATGGCTTGGCAAATACCAATCATAACAGAGGGTAAACACAAATATTCAAGAATTAAATATATAAATAAAACCAAAATTTTAAAATTTTTAAAATCTGGAGGAATTCCTATTATTGCTGGATTTCAGGGCGTGGATAAAAATTCAAATATTACAACTATTGGCAGGGGTGGATCCGATTCAAGCGCAATTATGGTTTCAAAGTTTTTTAAAGCTGATCGATGTGTCATTTACACAGATGTTGAGGGAGTATATACAACAGATCCAAATAAACTTAGTTCTGCAAAAAAAATTAAAAATATATCTTATGAAGAAATGTTAGAAATGGCCTCATTAGGATCAAAAGTAATGCAAGCAGATTCTATACAAGATGCAAGATTAAATAGGATAAACATTGAAGTAAAATCATCATTTATTGACAAATCCGGCACATTAATTACAAAAAGAAAAAATGTTATTAGTAATAAAATTATTACAGGAATTTCTTCAACAGATAATGACGCAAAAGTAACTTTATTAGGAGTCAAAGATAGACCAGGCATAGCAGCCTCGATATTTAAACCACTTTCACAAAATTCGATAAACGTAGATATGGTAGTTCAAAATATATCAGCTGACGGCAAGCAAACAGATCTTACATTTACAATCAAGTCAAATGATTTGAATAAAACAAAAAAAATTATAAACAAAAATGAAAATATTGTTTTTAAAAAATTAATATTTGATAAAAATGTATCAAAAGTATCAATAATAGGTGTTGGAATGATTACTACTCCAGGCGTTACATTTAGAATGTTTCAAGCACTTGCAAGAAAAAATATAAATATACAGGTTATTTCAACTTCAGAAATTAAAATATCAGTTTTAATAAAAAGAACAAATGCTTCAAAAGCTGTAAAATGTTTACATAAAGAATTTAAGCTAGATAAATGACATCTGAAATTAGACCATTTAGAAAAATTTATAGAAAGAAGACTAAAGAGATAAGTGTTGGGAAAATAAAAGTTGGTGGAGATAACCCTATCACGGTTCAGACAATGACCAATACATTGACCTCTGATCATAAATCTACTATAGAACAAATAAATAGAGTTACAGAAGCCGGTGCAGATATTGTAAGAGTTTCATGTCCTGACATTAAATCAACAGAGTCCTTAAAAACCATAATTAAACATGTGGATGTTCCATTAGTTGCAGATATACATTTTCACTATAAGAGAGCAATAGAGGCAGCTGAGAATGGTGCGGATTGTCTTCGTATAAACCCTGGTAATATTGGGGATAAAAAAAGAATTGCAGAAGTTATATCGGCAGCAAAAAATAATAACTGTTCAATTAGAATTGGTGTTAATGCAGGATCACTTGAAAAAGATATTCTTGAAAAATACAGAGAGCCTTGTCCTGATGCCTTGGTAGATAGTGCTTTAAGGAATATAAAAATAATTGAGGATATGGATTTTTCTAATTTTAAAATTAGCGTTAAATCATCAGATGTTTTTTTGTCTATAGCAGCTTATAAATTGTTATCAGAAAAAACAGATTATCCACTTCACTTAGGTATTACAGAAGCAGGAAGTTATTTACCTGGTAGCATTAAAACTTCTATTGGATTTGGAAGCCTTTTATTAAATGGAATAGGAGATACTGTAAGAGTATCTCTTTCAGACGATCCAGTCGAAGAAGTAAAGGTTGGAAACGAAATTTTAAAATCCTTAAATTTAAGGAACAGAGGTGTAAAAATAATTTCATGTCCCTCTTGTGCCAGACAAGCATTTCAAGTTATTGAAACAGTAAAACAGTTAGAAGAAAGATTATCACATATTAAAAAACCCATAACTCTTTCGATTATAGGTTGTGTTGTTAATGGACCAGGAGAGGCTAAACAAACAGAAATTGGTATTACAGGTGGTGGAAAAGATAATCATATGTTGTATTTAAATGGTTTAGAAACAGAAAAAGTGATGACAAAAGATATGATTAATAAAATTGTCACTTTGGTAGAAGAAAAAGCCTCAAACTTATAAAAATAAATATATGCTCCCGAGAGAAAAAGTTCAAAACTTAATTGATAGACATCTTGAACTTGAGAAGGAACTATCTTCAGGTAGGGTTGAAAAAAAAAATTTTGCAGAAATTTCTAAAGAGTATTCAGATTTGAACGATATAATAAATCAAGCTAAAGAATATTTAAGTTATCGGAAAGACTTAGAGGAATTAAATAACATAATAAACGATAAAAACTCTGATGATGAAATGAAAGATTTTGCAATTAGCGAGCTTGAAGCACTTAAAAGCAATTATGAAATTAACGTGAAAAAAATTAAATTATTTTTACTTCCTAAAGATCTTGCTGATAGTAAAAACGCTATAATTGAAATTAGAGCTGGTACTGGTGGGCTTGAAGCCAGTCTTTTTGCATCTGATTTATATAAAATGTATGAAAAAGTGAGTCAAAAAAAAAAGTGGATTATAGAGGTTATTTCCATTTCTAGAAGCGATGCGGGAGGTCTAAAAGAAATTATAGCATTAATTAAAGGTAAAAATATTTACTCATCGCTTAAATATGAAAGTGGTGTTCATAGGGTTCAGAGAGTTCCTGATACAGAGACACAGGGAAGAGTTCACACCTCAGCAGCAACAGTTGCTGTTTTACCAGAGGCGGAAGAATTAGATATTACAATTGACGAAAAAGATTTAAGAATTGATGTATTTAGAAGTAGCGGTCCAGGAGGACAAAGTGTAAATACAACAGACTCTGCAGTTAGAATTACTCATATCCCTTCAGGAATAGTGGTAAGTCAGCAAGATGAAAAATCCCAAATTCGTAATAAAGAAAAAGGTTTGAAAATATTGAGATCAAGACTTTATGATTATGAGAGGCAAAAAATTGATAAAGAGAGATCAATAGATAGAAAAAACAAAATAGGTACAGGAGATAGGTCGGAAAGAATTAGGACGTATAATTTTCCACAAGGTAGAGTTACAGACCATAGGATAAATTTAACTTTACATAAATTAGACGAGTTTATGGAAGGTGAAATTTTTGACGAAATAGTTGAGAATTTAAGTCTTCAGGCTCAAACAGATGAATTAAACAAAATTAGTTCATGAATTATTTGCAAACTTTAAATTTTGGAAGTTATCGGCTTAAATCAAGTAATATTGAGACGTATATTTTAGATAGTGAAATATTACTTTCATTCGCATTAAATTTATCGAGAGAGCATATATTAGTGAACTCAAATACTAAAATAAAAAAAAAAATTTTTAATAAATATAAAGAACTTTTACTTAGAAGAGAGAGAAATGAACCTATAGCTTATATTATAAAAAAAAAAGAATTTTGGAAAAATATTTTTTACGTTAACAAAGATGTATTAATTCCTAGACCAGAAACTGAACTGATTGTTGAAGAAATTTTAAAAAATACAAACACAAATACTTCTAAAAAATTATTAGATGTCGGAACAGGATCAGGATGTCTAATTATTTCTATAATAAAAGAGAGACCAAATTTACATGCCACAGCAATAGATATAAGCAAAAAGGCATTAAATATTGCAATAAATAATGCAAAAATGCATCACTTAAAAAATAAAATTAATTTCATAAATATCGATATTGACAAAATTCAATATAATAAATATGATTTCATAATTTCTAATCCTCCTTACATTGACAAGTTTAAATTGAGTAGATTAGATAAAAGTATAAAATTTTTTGAACCATATTTGGCTTTGGAAGCCGGAGCGGACGGACTTAGAGAAATAAAAAAATTAATATTAAAAAGTAGACAATTGCTTAAAAAAAACGGAAAATTAATTTTTGAGATAGGTGCAAACCAAGACATTCATATTAAAAAAATATTGAATGATAACGGCTTTTATATAAAAAATTTAAAAAAAGATTTATCATTAATCCCAAGAACAATCATAGCTACAAAAATTTTATAAATGAATAATTATCGGAACAATAGAAAAAATAGATTTAAATCTAACGGAGATAGAAATTTTAGAAAAAGGTCTTTAAATGGACATAAAACTAAAATTGAATTTAATTCTAGTTCTGAGTTCAGACATAGAAGTCCAGGGAGAAATAACCAAAATGCTGCAAAATTAGTTGAAAAATATAATAACCTAGCGAGAGAAGCACTATCTACTGGAGATAAAATATTATCTGAAAATTATCTACAACATGCAGATCATTTTTCTAGAATTTTAAGCATTCAAGAAATTGCTAAATCAAATATTGATAAAAATAATGTTATTGAAAAAAATTTTGCGAATAATTCAGAAAATTCAGCTGAGGAAAAAGAAAATATTATAAACTCAAATATAATAGAGTCGGATTAATTTAAATTTGATATTAAATCTGACTTTAAAACATCGATTTTAATTTTACTGACTTCAAATTTCTCTCTCTCTTTACCTTTAAGTATTTTTCCTGATGGAAGTTTAAGCTTTTGCGAATTTATCTTCCGCCCATTTTCAATAACTTCGTAGTGTAAATGTGGACCTGTAGAAAGTCCAGTTGATCCTACATAACCAATTATTTGACCTTGTTTAACTCTCACACCTTTTTTTATACCTCTTCCAAATTTTGACATGTGAGCATAAACTGTTTGGTAAGTACTATTGTGTTTAATTTTAACACAATTTCCACCTCCACCGCACCAACCTGCTTTAGTTACTTTGCCATCACCCGATGCCATTATAGGAGTGCCAGTTGGAGCTGCAAAGTCTGTTCCTAAATGCATCTTTGTATAACCTAAAATAGGATGTTTCCTTTTACCATATGATGAGGATAATCTTGCTCCATTAATTGGAGTTTTCATTAAAGTCTTTCTCACACTTTTTCCATTCTCATCAAAGTAGTCTATTTTATCTTTCTGATATTCATATTTATAAAGTTGATAATCTTTGTTTTGTAAATTTAAATTAGCAAATATTATTTGTCCAGTATCGACTACTTTTTTGTTTTCATCTGTAAATTCTTCGTAGATAATTTGGAAACTATCATTTTTCCATACATCTCTTTGAAAATCTATTTGAAAACCATAAAGTCGAGCAAATTCAATTATAATATTTGGACTTATACCTAATTGAACTGCATTATTATAAAGTGAAGTTGTGATTAAAGTTTCTTTGTAAACTAAATCTTTTTGGAAGTTTTTTTTAATTAATTTTGAAACAAAATTATTATTCTCAAATGATTTTGTAAATACAATCTCATTTTTTCTGTCTGTTTCAATTTTGAATTCAATAACTTTTTCTAGAGATAAATTGTCTAACTTAAATAAAAATTTTTGATTTACTTTTAATACTTTTAAAATTTTTTCATTTTTTATAATTGATAAGATTTCCTTTTTCTCCTTTTTACTTACATTTAATTTATCTATAATTCCTTGAAAATTATCCCCTGATTTTGATGTGTAGCTGACGTAAGTAAATCTAGGATCTAGATTATTAGTAATTTCTGAAATAGTTTTTTTTAAGTAGATATTTTGTAAACTTGAACTAATTTTTTTGTTTTGCTCATATTTATTAGATGTATAAATACTGTAAGTGATTATGCCAAATATGGATATAAAGAGTAACCAAATAAAAATTGAATACTCTTTAATGTTGTCCAATTTAACAAATTTCATAATTTTGCTCTAAAAACCTTGAATTTCATGGCATTTTTTAACATTTTTTCTTTATCTAATATCTTGATTTCTTAATATTATTATTTATAAGCGTCCCACTCAACATTTAAAAATGTTATTTTATTGGTTCAAATCCAATTAGCTATTAAATTTGTTAATATTTTAAGAAGAGAAGTGTGGACGGTTAAGGTTACCAAAATTTGTCGTACACACTTCAACATTACATAAATATTATTCTTAGTATTTATGTAGAAGCTAGTGTGCGCCGTTTTTAAACTTGAGAGTTTGATCATGGCTCAGAACGTACGCTGGCGGCACGCCTTATACATGCAAGTCGAACGAAGTAGAAATACTTAGTGGCAGACGGGTGAGTAACATGTAGGTATCTTCCCTTTGGTGAGAAATAACACGAGGAAACTTGTGCTAATATCTCATAAGTCTTTACGGAGAAAGCTTTATGCGCCGAAGGATGAGCCTGCACTTGATTAGTTTGTTGGTGGGGTAATGGCCCACCAAGACTTTGATCAATAGCTGATCTGAGAGGATGATCAGCCACATTGGGACTGAGACACGGCCCAAACTCCTACGGGAGGCAGCAGTAGGGAATATTGCACAATGGAGGAAACTCTGATGCAGCGATGCCGCGTGAGTGAAGAAGGCCCTTGGGTTGTAAAGCTCTTTCGTCGGGGAAGAAAATGACTGTACCCGAATAAGAAGGTCCGGCTAACTTCGTGCCAGCAGCCGCGGTAATACGAAGGGACCTAGCGTAGTTCGGAATTACTGGGCTTAAAGAGTTCGTAGGTGGTTAAAAAAGTTGGTGGTGAAATCCCAGAGCTTAACTCTGGAACTGCCATCAAAACTTTTTAGCTAGAGTATGATAGAGGAAAGCAGAATTTCTAGTGTAGAGGTGAAATTCGTAGATATTAGAAAGAATACCAATTGCGAAGGCAGCTTTCTGGATCATTACTGACACTGAGGAACGAAAGCATGGGTAGCGAAGAGGATTAGATACCCTCGTAGTCCATGCCGTAAACGATGTGTGTTAGACGTTGGAAATTTATTTTCAGTGTCGCAGTGAAAACATTAAACACACCGCCTGGGGAGTACGACCGCAAGGTTAAAACTCAAATGAATTGACGGGGACCCGCACAAGTAGTGGAGCATGTGGTTTAATTCGAAGATACGCGCAGAACCTTACCAACACTTGACATGTTCGTCGCGACTTTAAGAGATTAAAGTTTTCGGTTCGGCCGGACGAAACACAGGTGCTGCATGGCTGTCGTCAGCTCGTGTCGTGAGATGTTGGGTTAAGTCCCGCAACGAGCGCAACCCTCACTTTTAGTTGCCATCATTAAGTTGGGCACTCTGAAAGAACTGCCAGTGATAAGCTGGAGGAAGGTGGGGATGACGTCAAGTCCTCATGGCCCTTACGTGTTGGGCTACACACGTGCTACAATGGCATTTACAATAGGAAGCAAGATGGCGACGTCAAGCAAATCCTAAAAAGATGCCTCAGTTCGGATTGTACTCTGCAACTCGAGTACATGAAGCTGGAATTACTAGTAATCGCGGATCAGCGCGCCGCGGTGAATACGTTCCCGGGTCTTGTACACACCGCCCGTCACACCATGGGAGTTGGTTCTACCTTAAGGCAAGGTTTAAAACCCTTGACCACGGTATAGTCAGCGACTGGGGTGAAGTCGTAACAAGGTAGCCGTAGGGGAACCTGCGGCTGGATTACCTCCTTTCTAAGGATGATTAAGAAAATTTCTTAATCTAAAAAATATAACAGGTTAATGTTGACCGTCCTCATTTCTCTTCTTAAAATTAGTGTTTTACTCTTTGCTAAAGGGCCGGTAGCTCAGTTGGTTAGAGCACACCCTTGATAAGGGTGGGGTCGAAAGTTCGAGTCTTTCTCGGCCCACCAATTATTAATGGGGGATTAGCTCAGCTGGGAGAGCGCCTGATTTGCATTCAGGAGGTCAGCGGTTCGATCCCGCTATCCTCCACCATAAAACACTTAGTTATTTAATTTTGTAAAAAATTTTTAATATTATCAATATCTATATCCGATTGTTTAAAACAAAAACAATCAGTTAATATTCGAATAGATGAATATTAAACAAAAAAAATTTAATTCTACACAGAATTTTTTTCTGTGCATAAATTAAGCGTTTAAGGGCGTGTGGCGGATGCCTTGGCACTGAAAGCCGAAGAAGGACGTGGTATACTGCGATAAGTTACGGGGAGCTGTATGCAAGTTTTGATCCGTAAATTTCCGAATGGGGAAACCCAACACTTTATGTGTTACTTTAAACTGAATACATAGGTTTAAAGAGATAACCCGGAGAACTGAAACATCTAAGTAACCGGAGGAAAAGAAATCAATTGAGATTCCGTTAGTAGTGGCGAGCGAAAACGGAACAGGCCAGTAGACTTATTAAAAAAATTTGAATAGTTTGGAAAAACTAACCATAGAGGGTGATAGTCCCGTATGAGTAATGTTTAATAAGTTTCTTGAGTAAAGCGGGACACGTGAAATCCTGCTCGAACATAGGGGGACCACCCTCTAAGCCTAAATACTCTTCAGTGACCGATAGTGAACTAGTACCGTGAGGGAAAGGTGAAAAGAACCCCTATTAGGGGAGTGAAATAGAACCTGAAACTGCATGCCTACAATCAGTCGAAGCTCTTTTTAGAGTGACGGCGTACCTTTTGTATAATGGGTCAGTGACTTAATTTATAAAGCAAGCTTAAGCCATCTAGGTGTAGGCGTAGCGAAAGCAAGTCTTAATAGGGCGATTAGTTTTATGAATTAGACCCGAAAACGAATGAGCTTACCATGAGCAGGTTGAATGCAAGGTAACACTTGCTGGAGGACCGAACCAGTTGACGTTGAAAAGTCTTTGGATGACTTGTGGTAAGGGGTGAAAGGCCAACCAAATTCGTAGATAGCTGGTTTTCCGCGAAAACTATTTAGGTAGTGCGTTGAATAAATATGCGTTTAGAGGTAGAGCACTAAATGGGCTAGGGGGAAGAGATTCTTACCAAACCTAATAAAACTCCGAATGCTAAACGTAGTTCTTCAACAGACAGACTGTGGGTGCTAAGGTCCATGGTCGAGAGGGAAAGAGCCCAGACCACCAGATAAGGTCCCAAAATTGTGATTAAGTGTGAAAGGATGTGGAAATTCCTTAACAGCCGGGAGGTTGGCTTAGAAGCAGCCATCCTTTAAAGATAGCGTAACAGCTCACCGGTCTAATAGAGTTTCTGCGCCGAAGATGTAACGGGGCTAAAATCACATACCGAATCTGTGGGTTTATAAAGTTTCCGAACTTTATAAGCGGTAGCGGAACGTTCTGTAAGCCTGTAAAGGGATACCCGTGAGGGATCCTGGAGGTATCAGAAGTGCGAATGCTGACATGAGTAACGATAAAATAAGTGAAAAACTTATTCGCCGAAAATCCAAGGGTTTCTGCGCAAGGTTAATCCGCGCAGAGTTAGTCGGCCCCTAAGGCGAGGGCGAAAGCCGTAGTCGATGGAAATAAGGTTAATATTCCTTAACCAGATGGTAGTGACAGATTTTGTAAGTTGTAAGTTCTTAATGGATTGAACTTGCCGCGAAGAAGTCTCAGGAAATAGCTCCATCATTAGACCGTACCCTAAACCGACACAGGTGGATTAATAGAGTATATTTAGGCGCTTGAGAGAATGATGTTGAAGGAACTCGGCAAAATACTTCTGTAACTTCGGGATAAAGAAGACCTTTTTTTGGGCAACCATTAAAAGGTGGCACAAGCCAGGGAGAAGCGACTGTTTATCAAAAACACAGGGCTCTGCTAACACGTAAGTGGATGTATAGGGTCTGACGCCTGCCCGGTGCTGGAAGGTTAATGCGATGGGTGCAAGCTCATTTCTGAAGCCCCAGTAAACGGCGGCCGTAACTATAACGGTCCTAAGGTAGCGAAATTCCTTGTCGGGTAAGTTCCGACCTGCATGAATGGCGTAACGATTTCTCCGCTGTCTCCAACATCAACTCAGTGAAATTGAATTCTCCGTGAAGATGCGGAGTTCGCGTAGTTAGACGGAAAGACCCCGTGCACCTTTACTGCAACTTTACATTGGTGTTAGGAAAAACATATTTAGTATAGGAGGGAGACATTGAAGCGATAGCGTCAGTTATCGTGGAGTCAACAGTGAAATACCTCTTTTGTTTTTCTTGGCATCTAACTGATTGCCGTTATCCGGCATCAAGACATTGTATGGTGGGTAGTTTGACTGGGGCGGTCGCCTCCCAAATAGTAACGGAGGCGTGCGAAGGTAAGCTCAGAACGGTCAGAAATCGTTCGTAGAGTGCAATGGCATAAGCTTGCCTGACTGTGAGACTGACAAGTCGAGCAGAGTCGAAAGACGGTCATAGTGATCCGGTGGTTCTGAGTGGAAGGGCCATCGCTCAACGGATAAAAGGTACGCCGGGGATAACAGGCTGATACTGCCCAAGAGCTCATATCGACGGCAGTGTTTGGCACCTCGATGTCGGCTCATCACATCCTGGGGCTGGAGCAGGTCCCAAGGGTTTGGCTGTTCGCCAATTAAAGTGGTACGTGAGCTGGGTTCAGAACGTCGTGAGACAGTTCGGTCCCTATCTGCTATGCGTGTAGAAGAATTGAGAGGAGCTGTCCCTAGTACGAGAGGACCGGGATGGACGTACCACTGGTGGACCGGTTGTAGCGCCAGCTGCAGTGCCGGGTAGCTAAGTACGGAAGAGATAACTGCTGAAAGCATCTAAGCGGGAAACTCACCTCAAAACTAGTTCTTCCTATAGAGCCGTGGTAGACCACCACGTTGATAGGCTGGGTGTGGAAGTGCGGCAACGCATGTAGCTGACCAGTACTAATAGCTCGATTGGCTTTATTTATGCACTGAAAAAAATTTTTGATTATCTAATAGTTTATTATTCTATTCTGAAATACCTTATAAAATTTGAAACCTGTTTCAAATATTACCGAGAAAACCAAAGTAGATAAAGCCGTATATCCAAAAAATGGTAAGGCTAACACGTAGCATTTTACAAGCCCATCTAATGAATGGCCATAGTATCCAGATAACCAAACTCCAAAATTTGTTATCAGGTAAAATAAAATCGCTCCTGTGAGAGCTCCAAATAATCTAAATAAAATTGATCTATTAAAATATTTTGAAATCAAACCAATAGCCACAATGCTTCCCCATGTGAATAAAATAATTGAATGAATTCCAATAATTAAATCTGTAAAAATTAAAGACAAAACAACAATTGGGATATATCGATATCCAAACGCCAAAGGTATGTAGAAGCTTAACGCAATCAAGCTTGTGAAATTAGGGGGGTGAGGAACAAATCTGCTAATTGAAAGTATAATTATAACCCCAATTGATATTTTTAAATAATTCATTATAAATATCTATCATTCAAATAATGCAAAACAAGTATTTAATATTTAAATCCTAGTTTTATTATTCTTCCATCCTGATTATATCCATGGGGTCTTTGATATTTCTCTTTTAACAAATTTGTAATTTTTAAATAATATTCAGAATTATTAAAGCTTTTTACTATTTTTAAGTCTATTAGGTCTGTGCTATCCATTTCAACTGTATTAAAATTTATTGAATCAATATCAAAATGTTTTCCGTAATGATTATAAAGTAAATGAAAATTAAAATTACCAATTAATTCATTACTTATATTTTTTGAAATTTTGACTCCATAATTCTTTTCAGGCCTTCTTGTTTGATCTGATCCATCTTCCTTTTTTGACGATAAAAATGATGAAAAGGTTTTTATAAAATAATTTTTATTTTTAAATGAAATATCAACATTGATGCCAGATTGATTCAGATCAATGTCATCACTATCATTTTGATATTTATTATTTATATATTCAATATTATTTTTTATATTTGATCTAAAACCTCTTACAGATGAACTTAAGTAGTTATTTAATTTCAAATCAGCGTATAGTTCTAAAGTATTACTTTTTTCAGGAGACAAATTTTTATTACCAGAATACCCAAAATTATCTGTTCCAAATAATTCATATAATGTTGGATTTCTTAGACCTTGCATGTAAGCAATTCCAAAATTAGATCCAAATACTTCTTTTGCTAAATTAAATTTATGTGTCATGCTATTCCCAGTGTGTTTATGCTTATCGCTTCTTGAGAAAAATGATAAATTTAAATTGTCATTAAAGTTCCATCCTAAATTTGCAAAAATCGAGATATTGTCCGAATGTCCTTTTGTTGTTGCTTCATATGAGCCATTATTATCAAAATATCCCCAATCATATTTATACTCTGAGCCAAATCCAAAAGATAAATTATCTCTTATTATTTTGGATAGATCATATTTAATTCCCACAACCTCACTTTCATATGTATCTTTAACTCCTCTTTCGTCATATTCTCTGTCATAAAAGTTATAATATAAAATATATTTACTCTTACTTAATTTATCTAATTTTTCTAAACCAATCTGATATGCTCCCATTTTGTTGTCACCCTTATAACCTGATTGATTTGATATTGAATTATCATATTCTGTTTTTGTTTGTCTTAAATATATATTGTTAAAAAAACGAGTATCAAAATTTAAATAATTTTCATAATTTATATTGGAAGAATAATTTATTAATTTATCTTTCTCATTGGATGGGTCACCTCGCGCGCTTATTGTTTCATGCTTTACGCTGCCAATTTTTAAATTAAGTGAAGAGTTGTCAAAAATTATTGTTTTATTTCCACTTAATTCATAATTTGTGTCTTGATCTGACGCAAAATTAATTGAATTTTCATAATCTCCAGTCAATATAATGTTAATTGCTCCACCAATAGCATTTGTTCCAAATTGTGTTGCACTTGAACCAGGATAAATCTCGATTTGTTGTATTGTTTGAATAAAGTCTAAACCAAAATCATGAGCCCCCTGAGTTGTCGATTGATCATTTATGGGAATACCATTTATCATTACCAAAGTGTGGTTCGATCCAGTCCCTCTCATAAACATTGAAGCTTGCTGACCTTTTGGACCTGATTGCGTGATGTTAATGTCGGGGTATGACTTTAATATATCAATTAAATCTGAGGCTCCACTTTCTTGAATTTGTTTTCTTGAAATAACTATTTTGTTTATTCCCTTTTTTGAAAACTGGGAAGAATTTGATATTTGTCCTACAATTTCTAAACAAGGTATATTATTTTTGTTATCCCATACACACTTAATTTCATCGAGATCTTTTGAATATGAGAAAAAAGTTAATACAAGATAATAAATAATACTTAAAATTATCAGTTTAGACATAAATTCCTTTCAAGGATTTAAATCCTACAAATTGTTAATGCCTCTGATAATTAATTTAGAAGAACTAGACTTTTCCTGGCCATCATTCATCAAAGGACTCTACTGGGTGGCGCTCCGACTTTACGGTTCCAGGAAGAGCCAATGAATTTCACACTGATTTCCCACCATGCATTTCAGTATAAAAAATATATAAATAATTTCTTTTAATATGTAAAGTTTTTTTTATTTCACTTACAATAATTAAATTCTTTTTAGTCTTGATATGCGCCAGTCAATTATAGTCTCTGGCACTGTATTAAAATATCCTAAAATTTTTTTTTGATTTCTCTTTAGTTTTTTTTCAATTTTAGTTTTTTTTAACATGCTAGGAATGCAAATTTGCTGCTTTATAAATGGAAGAGTAAAGACCATTACAAGAAGATATCTTGATAGAGAAGATTTATTTAGACCAGACCTGTGATAACACATTGAATCAAAAAATATTACGGAACCTTTTTTTGCTAGGATTGTTTTTTTATTTATATTAACATAATTTTTCGTTGGAAATGAAGCTTCTTTGTGTGAACTTTCTAAAATCTCCATGCCTCCATTTTTTAATGTATAATCAACTAATGGTATTGTTACCGTAACAGATATTGGTGTATTTGTAGTAAAGTGTTGCCACACGAGATCTCTATGCCAAGAAAATCCTTGATGACTTTTAGATGGAATACATATTGGAGAATTTTGCAACATAAGTATGAAATTTTTACCAAGAATTTTTTCTACAACATTTAGTATATTTTTATCTAATATAAAATCTAAAAATAATTTATCATAAACAAATGGAGAACGAACAACATTTTCATCAAATATTTTTTCTAAAGTGAAATTATTTTTTTTAACTTCAATGACCTGTTTCTTATATATATCTAATAATTTTTTTTTAGCTAAAGAAACTTTTTTCTTATCAACCATGTTGTCAAAAACATAATATCCCTTTCTTAGTACGGACTCTTTTGCCTCTTCAATTTTTGAACTTACTTTATAAAATTCTGTAACTCCATGAGTTCTATCATTATTTCCTCGCATAGATTTAGGTAATATTTTCATAATTTTAAATAATTAAATTATAATTTATGTTAAAAAAACCTTTTAGCAAAATTTGCAAATATTTTCATAAGCCTAACATCTGCACACTCAAAAAACTTGCCAAGTTTTTTTGATTTTCTTTTTTTTAAGAATTGGTAATCCAAAAAAAAATCATAGTCTACACCTTCATTTTGTACAACGTTTTCATTAAGTCTTAGAATGTATATATGAAATAATGAATTAGTGGTCGCATCAAAGTATATTTTAACAAATTTTAATTTTTTGAAGTTTTTTATATTCAACTCTTCTTTCATTTCTCTTTTAACAGACTCCAAATGTTGTTCACCAGATTTTATGTCACCACCAAAAAATCCCCATTTATTTGGATAAAGTATATTCTTTTTGTTGTCTCTTAGTTGAAGCATTATTTGCTTTTCTTTCAAAATTATGCAGATAACTACTTTTTTTAACATTATAAGATTGCTAAAAATATCAATTTACTGTGCACATATAAATCTTTATGTTATCTATTCAGACTAAATTTATGAGTTTATATAATTCAATTTGGAACAGTTTTAAAGACAAATACGAACTTCCTAGGAAAGTACGAAATATTGTCAAATTAGATTTTGAATATTTTAAAAATATTTTATCAGAAGATAGAGAAGATGATTTAAGAGAGATTATTAAAAATTTATATCTAGGTGATTTTTATCTTATAAAAAACTCATTTAAAAAATCTTTCTTAGATAGGATTAAAAGAGACTGTTATAATCATTTTGAGAATATTCCCACTTCATTTCATAAAATGACAGAGGGAACACCTGATTTTCATAGGCAGATTGATTTAGAGATTGGCAAAAAATATAGTTTTGCAAGATGCTCTCATTCCTACTATTTTTATAGATGGAATGATGACCCAATTAACTTATTTAAAGAAATTGATACTAAGTGGAGACTTGTTAAAAAACTAATGGGTTTAAAATTTAACGAATATGAAGATAATACCCCAAAAAATGGAGTAGTTGATAGGGTGCAATTAGTAAGATACCCGTCATCAATAGGATATTTGGAGCCACATTCAGATCCTTATAAATTTCAAAAATTATTCATTAGTGGTTATATGAGTAAAAGAGGTCATGATTTTAACGGTTTGGGTTTTTATCTTATAGACAAAGATAATAAGATCGTGCAAGCCGAAGACTATATTGATGTTGGTGATTTAGGAATTGGTTTTGCTACAGTTCAACATGGCGTTGCACCAGTTAACACCAATATAAAACCAAGCTGGAACAATATGGAAGATGGCAGGTGGTTTTTGTCAATGTATAGCAATCAAAGTGATGAAGTTCAAAAAAGGCATACAGGTTACAGTATTAGTAATAAAATAAATATCGCTGATGCTGAAAATTATCAAATTAAGCCAGCTTAATGATACAAAAATATATAAAAAGAAAAGTACCATTTTATACTTTATATCCAACTCAATCAAATTGGGAAAAAATAAATAATAATGAAAATTTTAATTCTTATTTAGAAAAAATTATTAAATCTAATTCTCAGCTTTCGATGTATCTACATTTTCCATTTTGTCCAAAACAATGTTATTTTTGCCATTGCTATACAGTCATATCAAGAAAAGAAGATCATTATGATAAAATTTCTTCAAGCATAATTAAAGAACTTGAACTTTTATTTAATGCAGCAAGAAGATTTGGTAAGAAGCTGAAAATAACAGACATCCATTTTGGAGGTGGAACACCAACTGTAATCCCAGAGCAAAAATTTGAAAAAATTATCCAAACAATAAAAGAAAATATAGATTCCGATGCGCTAAAAGAAATTGCCTTAGAAGTAGACCCAAGAAATGATATGAATTCTGAAAAATTGTTAAAATATTCTTTTTATGGAGTAAATAGGATTTCTCTTGGCATTCAGGATTTCGATAAAGACGTACAAAAAGCAGTGAATAGGATTAACGATTACGAGCTTATAGATAATTTACTTAATAAAAAAGTTAGAGAAACTTTTGATAGTATTAACTTTGACTTTATATTTGGACTTCCTAAACAAACAAAAAAATCTCTAGAAACCACCACAAAGAAAATTGTATCTTTAAAACCTTCAAGAATAACTATATTAAACATGGATCACAGACCGGAAATATATAGGCATCAAAATGCTTATAAAGAAATAGATCTACCTACGGATGAATTAAAAATTCAAATGTATGAGTTGTGTACAAATATCCTTATCTTAAATAATTATCAAAAAATAGGTGTAAATCATTTTGCTTTAGATAATGATATACTTAGTAAATATAAAAATGAAAAAAAACTTTATAGAAATCCTAATGGTTTCTCTCCAGGTTGGGCATATGACATGATATCAGTAGGACCATCTGCAACTGGAAAGTTGGGCAATTATTATTATCAAAACATTTATTCAGTTGATAAATATATTGAAAGTATAGAAAAAAAAAATTTTCCAATTAATAGAGAAAAAAAATTAAATAACGAGGATATTAAGAGAAGAAAAATTATAATGGATCTATTAAACTTTGAAGAGTTACATCTTAAAGAACTCAATGATAACGATATTTTAGATAATAATGTTCTATATAAACTAGAGGAATTTGTAGAAATCGATTTCCTAAACTATGACGAAAAAAATCAAGTATATTCAGTTACAGATTTGGGGAGTTATTTCATAAATCACATTTGCAATATTTTCGACTCATACAAAGATAACAAGTATTTGTCACAAAGAGAGTTTAAAGATGGTATCCGCTCTTTAGATAGAAATTTAAATTTAAATAAATTTTAATGTCAAATCTTAATCTAAAAGAAAATTATAATATTGCCAATATTGAAATTAATAATATTGAGGAATTAAATCTAAATCAAAATAGAATAGATTTAGCTTTGCTAAAAATTTTTGGTAATAAAAAAATAAATAAAATTTTATTAATTAATCCTCCAGATGCAAATAAAGAAACTTTTGATTTTGACAGAGCGCACAGAAAAAGAAATAGTGACTATCCTCCATACGGATTATTAATAGTTGCTAGGCATCTACTAAAGAATGGATATAAAGTTGAGATATTAAATCTTCACCATGAGGTTAGTAAAAAATGTGTTGAAACTCAAAGAAGTGAAAACTTTAATTTTGAAGAATTCTGGAAAAAAAAATTGTGGGAAAAGATATCAGAATTTCAACCTGATTTGATAAGTATAACATGTTTGTTCTCTGTAACTCATAATTCTTATAAGGATGTATGTTTTGAGATAAAAAATAGAGACAGTTTAAATAAACATAATCTTTCAGAGGTGCCTTTAGTTTCTGGCGGTGTACATATTTCACATGACCCTGAAAATATTTTATCTGAAATTTCACCCATAGATATTGCTTTTTTAAATGAGGCAGAATTATCTTTTGTTAGTTTAATTGAATATCAAAATAAAAAAATTTCTATAGATCAACTTTCTATGACTTATATCAAAGAAGATTATGGAAAATTAATAAAAATAGAAATAGATGGCAGACCTAAACATTTAGATTTAGAGATTTTGCCTGCATATGAACTTATAAAAGTCGAAGAATATTCAAAATATGGAACCATTGGATCATGGTCTGCTTTTAGGAAAGATGTCAAAATTGGAACAGTTTTGTCGAATAGAGGCTGCCGTGCGCAATGTACTTTTTGCAATGTAAGAATATTTAATGGCGTAGGTGTTCGACAGAGATCTTTAAAATCGGTTGAAGATGAACTTTCTTTGTTAAAAAATAAATATGGTATCGACCACATTTCGTGGCTTGATGACGATCTTTTAAAAGATGAGAGAAGAGCAATAGAATTGTTTAATATGATGGTAAAAAAAAATCTCCAAAGTTCATGGGATGCAACAAATGGATTAATAGCTCATTCTATTACAAAGCCTGGTGTAGTTGAAGCGATGGATGAGTCGGGATGCATCGGTTGTTACATAGGAATTGAATCTGGAAATAGAGAAGTTTTAAAAAAGATAAAAAAACCAGGCACTATTGAAACATTTATAAAAGCAGCAGACAAACTTAATCAATTTAAAAAAATAAATTCCAGAGGTTTTTTAATTGTTGGTTTCCCAGAGGAAAATATTTCTAAAATATTTGATACTATTAATTTAGCAGAGAGAATGAATTTGGCTTGGTATAATGTTACAATTTTGCAACCTTGGAAGAAAACTCCTATTCATGACTTAATGACAGAGAGTAATTTGGTTGGAAAAAAAGAGGGTCAACTTAACTTTGAGGAAGAAAGAGAAAATTCAGAAATGGATGATATGAAAAGTGGAAATTTTAAAATAAATAAAAAAGACCCCACTTATCATATTGGAGAATTTTCACTACAAAGAAAAATTGAAAGAGCTGGCAAAATTGTAAAACCGTTTAAAAAAATAACTGATTATAATATGAATGATATTCCAAAACCTGATGAGTTGGACGATATTTGGTTCTATATGAATTATAGATTAAATTTTTATCAAATTTTTAAAGAAAACAATATAAATAGACTGAATCAGCACTTAAAGTTTTTAGAATATGTTCATTATAAAACTGCACCAGACAATGCAATTGTTATGTATTTTTATGCATACCTTCAAAATAAATTATCTAATAAAATAGATAGCAAATTACTAAATAAATTAAAAAATTCATTGGATAATTCAGATTATTGGTCAGAGAGATTTGATGTGCTTAATTTGCACTTTGATGATTTTAAAAATAATAAATTTGTTAATAATAACGAATTCTTAGAGATAAAAAGAGTATAGTTCTTATGCCAGAGTACGACATAGGATATTTTAGTTCTAAAATAAAAAGAAAAAAATTAAGCAAATTAAGGGATATAAAAAATAGAATTATAGCATGGAGACTCGATAAAGAATATTATGATGGAAAAAGAATAAATGGATACGGCGGTTTTAAATATGATGGAAGATGGAAAACCCTTCTTCCAAAACTTATAAAAAAATATAATCTATCAAAAAATTCAAAAGTCTTAGAAATAGGTTGTAAAAAAGGTTTTCTTCTTCAAGATTTAAAAGTATTAATTCCTGGTATAAAATTATATGGTTTAGAAAATCATAAGTACCCTATTACCAAAGTTAAAAAAATTCCGAAAAAGAATTTATTTTTAAATGATTATCACAGACTTGACTTTTTTAAAAAGAAACAGTTTGATTTGGTAATTGCTTTCAATTCAATTTATATGCAAAACTTGGGAGATGTTATAAAGACTTTGCAACAAATTGAAAGAATCTCAAAAAAAAGTTACATATCAATCGCATCTTATACAAACAAAAAAGATAGAGATAGATTCTTAGATTGGACATTATTAGGAACTACAATTTTAACTGAAAAGGAGTGGAAAAAATTATTTAGAATCATCGGCTTCAGAGGAGATTACTATTTTTCAAATGCAGGAAAATTAGGTCTATAATATGAAAATAAAAGTATCAGATTTTATTTCAAAATTTTTTGAAAAAAAAAGAATAAAACATATTTTTGGTATAACAGGTGGTGGAGCTATGCACCTAAATGATTCTTTTGGAAAAAATAATAAATACAAGTTCATTTTTTTTCATCATGAGCAATCAGCTAGTATGGCAGCGGAGTCCTACTATAGAATACAAAACAAACCTTGTATACTTCACACAACATCAGGTCCTGGCGCAACAAATGCCATAACAGGAGTGACAGGTGCTTGGATAGACTCAATTCCTATGTTTGTAATTTCTGGACAAGTTCCAACACAAGACATGATTAACAAAACAAATACTAGACAAGTTGGAGTTCAAGAAATAAATATAATTGATCTTGTAAAACCAATTACAAAATATGCAAAAGTAATTTCAAATCCAAATGAGATAGATATTATTCTAAATAAAGCTTATGAGAAAATGCTTTCAGATAAACAAGGACCAGTATGGATTGATATTCCTTTAGATGTCCAGTCAAAATATATAGATTTAAAAAAAATCAAAAAATTCAAAAAAAAAAATATTAAAAAAATAAAATATAACTCGAAACTAAGCTCAAGGATATTAAAAGAAATAAATCGATCAAAAAAACCTTTAATTATAATTGGAAATGGTATTCATTTATCTAACTCTAACAAAGAGTTTAAAGAATACTTAAGCAAAGTAAAAATTCCTGTTATTACCTCATGGAATGCGTCCGACATTATTGCAACAAATAATAAATTATATGTTGGTAGAATGGGGATTTTTGGAGAAAGGACTGCAAATTTAGCAGCGCAAAGCTCAGACTTAATGATAATCATAGGCACAAGGCTTTCAATTCCTCAAACTGGATACAACAAAAAAAATTTTTCTCCAAATTCAAAAAAAATTTATATTGATATAGATCATAACGAAATGAATTCGAAAGAATTTCTTAATTTAGATGTTAAGATTAAAAGAGATATCCAACTCTTTTTGAAAGAAAGTAATAAATTTTTAAAAAATAAAAAAATCAAAAAATTTAACCCTTGGATATCTTTGATAAATGATTGGAAGAGAAAATATATTATCAGAAATAAAATTGATAATTTAAAGAGTAAATACATTAATTCATTTGATTTTATTGATATCTTGTCAAAAAACTTAAATGGAAATGAAACTATAGTAACAGACATGGGAACAAGTTTTACTTGCACAATGCAAACTTTTAAAATTTTAAAACCAAAAAGCCAAAGACTGTTTACATCAAGTGGATTAGCCGCAATGGGTTTTGGCTTACCAGGAATTATTGGTGCATATTTTGCTAATAAAAATAAAAATCCAATTTGTATAAGTGGTGAAGGGGGATTAATGTTTAATTTACAAGAATTACAAACTGTCAAAAATTATAAAATACCATTAAAATTATTTATTATAGAAAACAAAGGTTATCTAACCATGAAATTAATGCAGAAAAAAAATTTTAACAGAATTGTTGGAGCAGATCCAAAATCTGGGCTTACTTTTCCTTCGTTTAAAAAGTTAGCACATACTTATGATTTTCAGTACAAAAAAATTACTAATAAAAACATGAATACGCAATTAAAAGAAATAATAAATTCAAAAAAAGCGGTAATCGCTGAAATAAATTTGCATCCATATCAAGAGTTAATACCCCGTATTCAAAATAGGCTTAAAGAAGATGGAACTTTTGATGTTCCTGCTTTTGATGATTTATATCCTTTTCTCCCAAAAGATAAACTCGATTACGAAAGAGATAGGGCAAAGGTTTTAGATGATTAAAATCTTGATAAATGGATCGACAAGTGGTTTGGGCAGAGCTCTTACAAAAGAGTTTCATAAAAAAAATTATTCTTTAATTTGTACGGGTAATAAAAAAAAAAAAATGAAGGAACTTCAAAAAATTACAAATAATAAGTACAAATATTTCGCAGGCGATATTACAAAAGACAAGGAATTAAAATCTTTAAAATTAAATTTACAAAAAATTAATAATATAGATGTTATTATTCATTGCATGGGGGGTGGCCTTGGTATTAAAGATGATTTAATTTCAAAAAAACAATTTTTAAAACTCTTTGATACAAATTTATTTTCACAGTCAGAGATAAATAATCTATTAATAAAAAAAGCAATAAAAAAAAAAAAACCATTAAAGATAATTCATATTAGCAGTATCGCTTCTGTTGAAAGTGTTGCTTCAGTTGGATATAGTACTACAAAAGCTGCATTAAATGTTTATTCAAATATTCTGTCAAAAAGGTTAATTTCGAAAAATATAGATATTAAGAATATAATTTTAGGAGCTTTTGAGACAAAAGATAATAGTTTTGCTCGTTTAAAAATCAAAAATTTTAAAGCATATAAAAAATTTAAAAATACGAGAATGCCATTAAAAAAATTTAATACTATAAATGAAATTTTTCCATTAATAGAATTTATATTAAATAAAAACTCAAAAGCTATTTCAGGTGATATAATACTTGATAGCAGAGAAATAAATTCTTTTAGAAATTAATGATATCAAGATCTGCAGTATTAACTAAAATAAATGAAATTAAAATTTTAGATTTAAATTTGCCCTTTTTAAAAAGAGGCCAAGTATTAGTTGAATTAAAATATGCATCTATTTGTCATACGCAGGTTCAAGAAATAAATGGAAGTAGAGGAGAGGATAAATTCTTACCACATTGTCTTGGTCACGAAGCAACTGGAAAAGTTCTAAAAATTGGAAAAGATGTTAGAAAGGTAAAAAAGGGGGATAACGTATGTCTTACATGGGTATTTTCTGAAGGAATAAATGCTGGAGGGTCAATATATAGATACAAAGATAAAAAAATTAATGCAGGGCCAGTAAATACATTTTCAAAATATGCTTTAGTAAGTGAGAATAAAATTCAAAAACTTAATAAAAATTCAAATTTAATAAAAAGCGTACTCTTAGGATGCGCCGCGCCAACAGCTTTTAATTGTATTTTTCTAAACACGAATAACACAAAACAAAAAAAAATACTAATTTTAGGTTGCGGCGGAGTTGGTCTTTTAGCAGTTTATGCGAGTAAAAAATCGAAATTTAAAGAAATTGCGATTGTTGAAAAATATAAAAATAAAATTTCAATTGCAAAAAAACTGGGTGCTAACAAAGTGATAAAGGAAAAAGACGTACAAAAATTTAGAGATAAATTTGATTATGTATTAGAATGCACAGGCAACCCAAAGATAGTAAATGAATGTATATATTATGCAAAAAGTTTTGGAGGAAAAGTATTTATAATTGGTAACTATAAAAATAATACAATGTTAAAAATTGATCCTTGGCAATTACTTTATGGAAAAAAAATATCCGGATCATGGGAAAAAAAATTCAATTACGATAAAAATTTTAAATTATTTGAAAAATATTTAAAAAATTTTAAGTGTAAATATCTATTTGGTAATAAAATTTACAATTTAGATGAAATATCAATAGCATTAGAGGATTTTCAAAAAGGAAAAGTAATCAGACCTTTAATAAAAATATAAACTATTTCAATTTACTAATTAATCCCTTCATCCATTCTCCAACATACTTATAATGCGGTGAAGTAATTAAATTTTCATCCACAACACAAGGACTATCAACAAATTTTGCTCCAGCATTTTCGATGTCATCTTTCCATGCATAATATCCAGATATATTTTTATTTTTTATAATTTTTGCTGAAATCAAAAGCATTACACCGCTACATGTAGCTGCGATAAATTTTTTTTTGTCATTGAAATCTCTTATAATTTTTAAAACTTCTTTGTTTAATCTTAAAATCTCCATTGATTTTATACCACCTGGTAAAACTAAAGTTTCGTATTCATCAACTATTACTTCATCTGCTGTTATTATTTTATCTTCTTCCTTTGGGGGTATCTTGGTTCCAAAATAACCTAAAACTTGTTTTGTCTCATTATTAAAAGTCGAAACCTCATATCCTGCTTCTTTTAATCTATAAAATGGATATATAAATTCATGATCTTGGGCTAATTTAGAGGTAATAATTAATGCTTTTTTATACATAATGGAGCTCTTTGTATCTTCTTTTTTTATCCTTATTTTTTATAACTTTCAATACAGTCAAATTTTTTTTAATTTTGAATTGTTTAGAAAGTTTTTCCAAAGTTTTAGTTTTTACAATTTCTCCGTGCGTTATAACTTTTTTATTATCGTTAGATACTATACTACCATCCAAAATAGCACTAATTGATTTTTCATTTTTTTTAAACAGATATTTATAATTTTTATGATTTCGAACTTCTATAAGCATATTATCCAACTTATAAATATACCCTGAATTTTGTTTTGGTTTTTTAAACTTTATAAATTTTGAATTTATTTTTTTTGTTAAGTTTAAGTCTTCGTATGGTTTTAATTGTCGACCGTAATTATCAGAAAATCTTATTAAATCTTTAGTATTAAATGGTGTTTCTATTTCCAAAGCAATCAATGGTTTGTTAGAAACGCATTTTAAAGAATGGAACAGACCCGGTCTAAAAACCAATATTGATTGTGATTTATAAACTTTTGAGTTTTTTCTGTATATTCCTATTTGTACTTTAGCAGTTCCACTAAGAATTATAAATCCAGTTTTTTTATTTGGATGACAGTGTAGTGAAGTTTGTTTATTTTTTAAAATCTTAAGAAATATAAGTGCGAGTTTTTTTTGATTTTTAAATATTATATATTCATAACCCCAAGGTTTAGTAATTAAACGATTAGAATAGGAATTAAATTTTACCATTTTTTAAAAAAACAATTATTAATAATTAATTGTTAAAAATTCATAGATTTACTTGATAATTAACAATTATTATATAAGTTGTTCAATTGTTGAACAAATATAAGTTTATATAAAGAGCTTGTAAAGAATATAATTTAAAAAATTAAATAATAATGAAAAAAATATTAATTTTGGGTATTTCTAGTTTTTCAGGAGCGAGTGTTGCATCTTATCTTTTTAATCAAAAATTTAAAATTATAGGAACTTATAATTCCACAAAAAAAATTAATTATTTATTGTATAAAGGTAAGGACATAAAAATTCACAAAATTAATTTATTAAAAGATGAAAAGAAGTTATTAAAGCTAATTTTTAAAGTTAAACCAGAAATAATATTAGATTACGCATCAATTTGCATGGTTAATGAAAGTTGGAATTACCAACAGAGGTATTACAAGATTAATGTTGAGTCAAGATTAAGTATAATTAAAAATTTTAATAAAATGCGATTTTTAAAAAAATATATTTATGTTTCTACTCCGGAGGTTTTTGGAAATAAAAAAAATAAATTAAAAGAAAATTACAATAATTTTTTACCATCCACACCTTATGCAGTGAGCAAGTTGATGACAGAGTTAAATTTTAGGAATGCGTTTAATTCAAAAAAATTTCCTATAATAATCTCTAGATTTTCTAATTTTTACGGTCCCGGACAAGAACTCTACAGGCTCATACCTAAAATAATTATGTCCATAAAAAAGAACATCAAGTTTCCTCTTCAAGGAAAAGGAAATAGTAAACGAAACTTTATTTTTTCAGAGGATTTTTGTGAAGCTATTTTAAAAGTAATAAAAAATGGCAAAATAGGTGAAATTTATCATTTTTCTGGAGACAAATTTGTATCTATAAAATACATAATTAAAATCATATGTAAGATGTTAAATAAAAATTATAATTATTTAATAAAAAAAGCAAAAGATAGAGTGGGAAAGGATGAGATTTACAAATTAGATAGTTCGTTTACAAAAAAAAAATTAAAATGGACTACTCATACAACTCTACACGATGGCCTTAAGGAAACAATACTATTTTATGAAAAAAATTATAATTACTTTAAAAATAAAAAACTTAACTATAAAATATAATGAAAAACAATACTAAAATAAACTTTTTACCTAAACAGTACGCAAAAAATAAAAAATATAATATCAACCATAGTTATCTAGTTGAACAGTTTTCAGATTATAAAAAAATTTTTTCAAAAATTGCAAACGTTGTAAAGTATGGCGATTACACTTTGGGAAATGAAGTTATTAATTTTGAAAAAGATTTATCAAAAAGAATGGGTTCAAAATTTGCTATTAGTGTTGGCAATGGTACTGATGCATTATACTTAGTTTTAAAAGCGCTTGGTATAGGAAGGGGAGATGAAGTTATAACAACGCCATATACTTTTATTGCTACAGTCGGTTCCATTGTGACTGCAGGAGCTAAACCTGTATTTGTTGATATAAAAGAAGATTATAATATTGATGAAAATAAAATAATTTCAAAAATTACAAAAAAGACAAAGGCTATAATGCCAGTTCATTGGGCAGGGAGACCTTGCGAAATGAATACTATAAGAAAAATTGCAAAAAAATATAATCTCAAAATCGTTCAAGACAGCTGCCATGCAATTGACTCAAGATATTATGGGAAACAAATAGTTTCGTTTGGAGATGCATGTACATTTAGCTTACATCCATTAAAAAATTTTAATGTTTGGGGTGACGGGGGTTTCATATTAACAAACAATAAATCATTAGCAAAAAAACTTTTTTTGCTAAGAAACCACGGACTAGAAAATAGAAATAAATGTAAAATGTTTGGTTATAATTCTAGACTAGATACCATACAAGCATGTGTAGCAAATTATAAACTTAAAACAAAATTAACTAATATTACAAAAAAACGAATTCAAAATGCTCACCTATTTGACAAATATTTGGGAGAAATAAGCGAGATTATAACTGTAAAAAGAAATAAAAATATAAAAGAAGTTTTTCACTTATATCATTTAAACGTTAAACACAGCAGGGACAAATTGATTAAATACTTAAACAAAAATTTAATTGATGCCAAGATTCACTATCCAATACCAGTACATCTACAACCAGCTTCGAAATTTTTAAAGTATAAAAGAGGAGATTTTCCGATGGCTGAAAAGATTGCTAATTCCACTGTTTCATTGCCTGTTCATGAATTTATAACAAAAGAGCAAATTGCATATACTTCAAAGTTGATAAAAAAATTTTTTTTAAATTACAAAAAATGAAAAAAATAAGTTCTAAGCTGTATAGTTATGGAAACTATACAAAGGATAAAGTTTCCTCTAAATATAAAAATAATAAATTATATCAATTAAAAAAATCTGGTTTTTTAATTTTAAAAAATATTTTTAATTCTAGAGACTGCGATGTTGCCAAATCAAAAATCGATATAATTTATAAAAAGCAAATTAAAGAATTTGGAGGGGAAAAAAATTTAAAAATTATAGACGATAATAATGTAGTTAGAGCCCTTTTTTGTTATGACGATTATTTTAAAAAATTTTTATTTAATTCAAAAATAAAAAGTATGTTAAAAGAATGTTTTGAGGGCCGATATATTATAAATCTTCAAAATGCTCCAATCAATAGAGCTTACTCAGCTCATTTTGGAAGTGCTTGGCATCGTGATTTGCCGTTTCAAACTTTTGTTAGCTCTAAACCAATAGCCATGAATGTATTGGTTTGTTTAGATGATTTTACAAAACAAAATGGAGCTACTTTTGTGGTGCCCAAATCTCATAAAGTTGAGCATTTACCAAACAAAGTTAATCTCAAAAATACTAAACAATTGATTGCAAAAAAAGGTGATGTAATATTTTTAGATGCAATGTTGTATCATAGGGCAGGCGAAAATTTGACCAGTAAAGATAGGAACTTGATAGTAAATATGTTTACTTTGCCATTTGTAAAACCACAACTCAATTATTCAAAAATGCTTAAAAAAAAATCATATAAAAATAAAAAACTATTTGAACTTATAGGTAGTGATCTCAATATTGAAGAAAGTGTTTATAATTGGCGAATGAGAAGAAAAAAAAGATATATCAATAACCCTAATTATTTTAATAAAAAAAGTGGATAAAGTTTTAATTACAGGAGGACTTGGATATCTTGGGACCGAACTATCAAAATTTTTGGTTAAAAACGGTTATAAAGTAAAAATTTTAGATATAGGTTATTTCAATAATAAATTTGGAAAAAAAAATAAAAATATTAAAGTAATAAAAAAAGATATTGATAATATAAATTCGAAAGATTTAAAGGGTTTTAAGAAGGTTATTCATTTAGCTGCCATTTCCAATGATCCTGCTGCCTTACTTAATTCAAAAATAACTTGGGAGACAAATGTTTTATCAACATTAAAATTGTTAGACATTTGTAAATTAAGCAAAATCAAACAATTTATTTTTGTTTCATCTGGAAGTGTTTATGGAGTTAGTAAGAAAAAAAAAGTGGATGAAAACACAGAACTAGTACCACTATCAGATTATAATAAAACTAAAATGGTAGGTGAGAAAATAGTAAATAATTATAAAGATTTTTTTAGTACGGTGATCTTAAGACCCGGAACAATTTGTGGTGTTTCTGATTCTATGAGATTAGATTTAACAGTCAATGCAATGACTTATTCAGCGATAACAAAAAAAATCATTACAGTAAATGGTGGAAAGCAAATAAGGCCACAAGTACATATTAAAGATATGTTAAATGCATTTCTCTTTTTTCTAAAAAATGAGAAATTACAAGGAACATATAATATAGGTTTTGAAAATTACTCAATACTTAAAGTAGCCAAAATAATAAAAAAAAAATTAAGATTTCCAAAAATATACATAAAAAAGGAGTTTGATGTTAGATCTTATAGGCTTTTTTCAAAAAAAATTTTAACTAAAGGATTTAAGCACAAATTTAAAGTTGAAGACGCAATTTCTGATATTTTTGAAAAATATAAAAATAAAAAACTCAATAACTCTGAACAATCTTATAGGACCAAATTTCTTTCTAAGAAATTGAAAAAATGATAATAAACTTCTTATCAAAAGTTGAATATTTAGTTTTTTTCCCACTTAACATAGTTTACCAAATTGCCCCAAGACACTCGATAATATGGCAAATTTTTAATTTTTTTAAAATTTTTTATAAAATTTATATTAAAAATTATTACTCCTTTTTTTTTTCAAAAGGTAAAAATCTAATCTTAACATATGATTGTAAAGTTTCACCACCAACATACGGAGATTTTTTCAGATATTTGATGATTGCAAAATATTATAAAATTAAAAAAAGAAATGTTATTTTTATAATTATAATTGGTGAGTATCGAGGTGGCTGGAAAAGATTAAAAGATAAAAATGGAATTATCAGCCATTTAAAAGTTTTGACAAATATCTATAGGTTTGTATTTGGAAATACTAAAAATCTAAAATTAATAAAATGGAAACAATTTGATGAATATCGTAAAAAGAATAATTTTAATATTTTATTTAAAGCTGATACTTTAATGAGAAAACCAACTTATTTTTTATCTACTTTTTTTTTAAATAAAAAAATTAAAAATGAAAAAGATGCATTTGTTAATAAATTTATATTTAAAAAAAAAAAAATAAATAATAAAAAATTTCAAAAAGATTTCAAAAACTCCAAATATGTAACTTTTTCTGTTAGATTATATCCCAAACCTTACTCTCAGATAAGAAATATAGATTACCAAAATTTTTTAAAATCCATTAGAATCATCAAGAAAAGATTTTTAAATTACAAGATATTAATTATTTCAGATAATAATGGTTGCAGTTTGTTAAAAAAATTTAGTAAAAAAAAAAAATTGGATTTAAAATTTTCTAAAAATTACAGTAAAACTTATATTGATGATGGAAACTTGATTTTAAATTCTCACCTTAACATTCAGTATACTGGAGGTGGTATAAGTGAATTTGCAATTTTTAGTAAAGTTCCATATTTACATTACACTTTCTTTTATGACTTTGCTATTAATTTTTTTCCTCTCAATCCTAAAAAATATACTTGGCAATCTAATAATCAGTATAAATTTTTTTCATTTTCAAATAAAGTTTACTATGATCTTTTAAATAAAATATGAATAAAAAAATTACTCCAGATTTAAAATCTAGATTAAAAATTATTTCTGAAAAAAGAAAAAAGGGAAAAAAAATAGTCCTATGCCACGGAGCATTTGATTTAGTTCATCCTGGACATCTTGACCATTTAAAAAAAGCAAAATCATTAGGAGATATACTAATAGTGACAATTACAGGGGATAATTTTATGAAGAAAAATCTCCATAGTCCTTATTTTAATGAAAATGTTAGATTAAAATATTTAGAGCAAATTAAAATTATTGATTATGCATTTAAAATAAATAGTTATGATGCATCTGTAGCAATAAAAACTTTTAAACCCCATTTTTATTGTAAAGGCAAAGAGTATAAAGATTCAGACAGTATAGGAAATCTAGAAAAAGAAAAAAAGGTTCTAAAATCTACTGGTGGAAAAATAAAGTTTCTGGGAAATAATATCCAAAGTTCATCAAAACTCATTTCAGAGGAACTATTTGGTATTAACGATAATGTAATCAAATCAAATTTGAGCAATATTAATTTTAATGAAATTGAAAATTTATTTAAAAAATTTGAAAAATTAAAGGTTCTTATTATAGGCGAAACAATAATAGACAAATATTTATTCGTAAGTACCAAAGGGATCTCACCAAAATCAAATACATTATCTTGTACAGTAAATGAGGAATATACAATGCCAGGGGGTGCATTAGCATCATATAATTTTCTCTCATCTTTTATTAAAAATGTTAAATTAGTATCTATAATTAATAATAATCTTCTCAATGATAAAAAAATCAAAAAACTTTTTACGAATAATTCAAAACCAATAGTATCAAAATACTATAATAAAATTATAAAAAAGAGAGTTGTAGAGAAAGAAGTTGATAAGAGAATTAAAAAAATAATAACAATAAATGATTTTGAAAATAAATCTTTATCTATAAAAGATGAGAGTGTAATAATAAAAAAACTTAATATTTTACTTCCAAAATATGATATAGTCATTGTTCAAGATTTTGGCCATAATATTTTTTCAAATAAAATCAGAAATCTTATACAAAATAAATCGAAATTCTTATCAATTAATGTTCAAACAAATAGTCTTAATTATGGTTTTAATATAATTGATAAAAAATACTCAAAAGTTAACATGTTTACCTTAGACGAAAAAGAATTGGAGTTGTTTGCTTCAAAAAGAAACCTGAATCATTTGTCAGAATTAAAAAAACTATTTAGAATTTTAAAGTCTGATCACTGTTTTTTAACATGTGGCGGTAAATTTTCATTAGCATTGGACAAAAAAAATTCTTACAAAATCCCAACATTAAATAATAATGCAATAGACTCTGTTGGAGCGGGTGATATTTTTCATTGCATGTCTAGTATTTTATCAAAAACAACAAACAATTTATTTCTCCAATTATTAATTTCCCAAATATCTGGTGCTTTAGCAGTCAATATTTTAGGAAATTCTGGATACCCCAAAATCAATCAAATACTAAAAACTGTTAAATATTATATAGACTCTTTAAGAAATAATTAATTTTAAAGTAAAATGATTAATAACAATAAAGCTATTTTTTTTGATAGAGATGGTACATTAATTGATATACCTAAATACAAAGGTTTCAAACCACAGTCATTTCAAAAATTGTGTCAAATTTATATTAAAAAGGATGTAGTTGAAGTTTGTGCTATGCTTAAAAAAAAATATTTATTATTTTTAATTACAAATCAACCAGACGTCTCAAGAAAACTTAATTCGAAAATTAATGTTGAAAATATTAACTCTTATTTAAAAAGAAAACTCTTGTTAGATAAAGTTGCAGTATGTTATTCTGATGACGATAAAAATTTTTTTAGAAAGCCAAATCCAGGTATGATAATTGAATTAAAAAATAAATTTAAATTGGATTTAAAAAAAAGTTTCGTTGTAGGGGACAGGTGGAGAGATATTAATGCTGGTTATAATTCAAATTGCAAAACAATCCTAATTGACAACAACTACAATGAAAAAATAAATAGAAAACCAGATTTTACTGTAAAAAAGTTTAAGCAAATCCTTAAATATATTGATATCTAAAAAATAGTAAATATAGGTTTTTTGGTACAAATAATACCTAAGAGTATTCAATTAAATTTTACTTCTTTACTGTTCAATAGTTGAACGATATAATAAAGTATTATGAATGAAGAGGATAATTTACACGTATTAAGAAAATTGAGAAACAAACCAGAGTTTTCTCAAAGAGAGCTTGCTAAAGAATTAAATTTTAGTTTAGGAAAACTAAATTATTGTTTAAAATCATTGCAACAAAAAGGTCTTATTAAAATTAAAAATTTTAAAAAAAATCCAAAAAAAATGAATTATTTATATATATTAACTCCTAAAGGTATATCAGAAAAAACAAAACTCACTTTAAATTTTATGAAAAGAAAAATGGAAGAATATGAAGAGTTAAAAAAAGAAATTGAACAAAAAAAATAAATTTTAAGATATGAGTTTCAATAAAATTTTAAACTTACAATTAATAATTTATAATAAGCTTTTAAGAATTTTAAACATTTTTAAATTATTACCCGAGGAAAAAAGTAAAAAAATAAATTTAAATATAAAACTGGAAAAAATGGATAAATATTTTAAAAATTTAAATCTTATGCACTATGAAACTTATAGTAGAGTGGATCCAATGCCTAAAGAAGGTTTCTTCTCCGAATATTACTCATCTAATGTTGGAGAAGATTTTAAACTTAAGGAACTACCAATAAGAAAAAGGGATCTGGAACATTATGATTTAACAAAAAAACTATTTAGTAAATTTGATAAAACAAAAATTAACATTTTAAATTTTGGATCAGGGCATGCGGGCTTTTCAATTTTATGCGCTATAAATGATCATAAAGTTACAAACATAGACTATTTTATTAATCAAGATATTTTAAATTATGAGAATATTGAAAATATAACGGATATTAATATGGTAAATGAAAAGTTTGATTTAATCTATGCTAGTCATTCTTTGGAACATGTGAGGTCAATAAAAAAAACTTTTGAAAAATTTAGTCAAATTTCACACAAAGAAACAAAATTTTTTTTTGAAGTACCAAATTGCTTTATTCAAACAAAAAAAAAAATTAAGTCAACTCACACTTATTATTTTACAAGAAATTTTTTTAATAATTTATTTCCCGAAAACAGATATTGCGAAACTTGGAAAAAATCTAAAATAAGCGATGATACGAATGGTGATGTTATAAGAGTTTTTGGTGATCTAAAATTAAATTATGATTTTTATAATAAGATAAATTGAATATGAAAAAAATTCACTTTTCAAAACCAGATTTTAGTCCAAAAGATTATAGCGTCATGTTAAAAAGTCTTAAATCTGGATGGCTTACACATGGACCGAAAAACTTAGAATTTGAAAAAAATTTTTGTTCTCTTGTTAAATCAAAGTATGCAATTTCAATGAACTCTTGTACAAGTGCATTGGAATGTGCGTTAAAAATAATAAAAAAAAGGGGGGAAGTAATAATTCCAAGTTGGACTTGGGTTTCAACTGCGAATGCTGTTTTAAATACTGGGAATAAACCCGTTTTTGCTGATGTTGATATAAATTCAAGAAATATCACAGCCGAATTTATTAAAAAGAGAATAACAAAAAAAACAATTGCAGTAATTGTGGTCCATTATAGTGGACTCCCTTGTGAAATGGGAAACATAGTTAAAATTTGTAAAAAAAATAAAATAGAATTAATAGAGGATAGTGCTGAAACACTCGGAGCCACATGGAATAAAAGATACACAGGATCATTTGGACTTGGTTGTTTTTCTTTTTTCCCAACTAAAAATATTACTACTACAGAGGGAGGAATGCTCACTACAAATAATAAAAAAAGATATGAGGAGATAAAAAAATTAATAGCACATGGAATTAATAAAGATAAAAAAAAATTTTATTGGAATAGAGAATCAGACTTACCAGGACATAATTTTAGATTACCAAATCATTTAGCAGCTCTTGGAATATCTCAATTGAAAAGGATAAATAAATTAAATAACAAAAGGCGTAAAATAGCAAGAATTTACGATACTTTTTTATCAAAATTCTCTGGAATTTTTTTAACGCAAAAAGTAAAAAAAAATCTTACTCATTCTTACCAAATGTACTCATTTCAATGTGTTAAAAAATATAGGAACAATTTGTTATATTATTTAAAAAAGAAAAATATTGAAGCTTCAGCTCACTTTGATCCCCCCCTTCATTTGCAAAAGTATCTAAACAGATATTCAATAAATTTACCTAACACAGAACTTTTAGCTAAAGAAATTATTACACTTCCAATGCATCCAAATTTGAATAAAAGAGAGATAAATTGGATTCTTAAAAACATTGAAAATTGGTATATAGAAAATGTTAAAAAAAAATAACATCTTAATTACAGGCGGTCTTGGTTTTATAGGTTCTAACTTAGCAAAAATAATTCTTAAAAAAAACCTAGCATCAAAGTGTATTCTGATAGATTCGTACACAGGTTTTATAAACCCGCTTAAAGATTATTTTAATGATTACAGAAAATTTAGATTTGATAAAGATAAAAGAATTATCATTGAAAGGGGGGATGCTAGTAATTTCAAATTAGTTTTGCGAATTCTAGAAAAATATAAGCCGTCGATAATTTTTCATGCTTCTGCTGTTCCTGTGGCAAAATTAGAAAATATTACTGGTCAAGAATGTAGGATCGGATCAGTAGATACTACTACAAACATTTTAGAATGTTTAAATTATTTTCAATCTATAAAAAAAAGTAAATTTAAAAGATTTGTTTATTTCTCGTCAAGTATGGTTTATGGAGATTTCAAGAAAAAAAAAGCGTATGAAACAGATGAAACAAATCCAAAAGAAATATATGGTACAATGAAACTAGCAGGTGAGGCGATAACAAAAGGTTTATGTAATTTTTACAATATTCCTTATACCATAATTAGACCATCTGCTGTCTATGGACCAACAGATATGAATCAAAGAGTCACTCAAATTTTTTTAGAAAAAGCAATTAAAGGAGAGACTTTAGCAATAAATGGCAAAGATGAAAAATTAGATTTTACTTTTGTTGAAGATTTGGCCAATGGAGCAATTCTTGCAGCTCTTAGCAAAAAAGCAATAAATCAAACTTTCAATATTACTTTTGGAAAAGCAATGACACTATATCAATATGTTAAAATTTTATCGAAGTATTTCCCAAGATTAAATTACATATTTAAAGAAAGAGATCATCAAAGACCCAAAAGAGGCACGTTGTCTATAAGCAAAGCAAAAAAGTTGTTGAATTATAAACCATATTTTAACCTTGAAAAAGGTATGAAAAAATATGTTGAGTTTGCTAAATCATTTAAAGAAGATAAAAAATGATAATTATTGCAGAAATCGGCTGGAACCATATGGGAGACATGGACCTTGCCAAAGAGATGATAGATAGTGCCGTAGAATCAGGAGCAGATATTTGCAAATTTCAAACTTGGTCAGAAAAAAAATTAGGCAAAGGATCTTGGGATAACGATGACAGAAGAGAAATATATAAGAAAGCTGAGCTAACCAAAGAAAAACATTACATCTTAAAGGATTATTGTAATAGTAAAAAAACTAAATTTCTCTCATCAGTTTTTGATGATGATGGAATAAATATCATGCATGAAATAAATCCCGAATTAATAAAAATTGCTAGCCAAGAAGTGGCAAACCTAGATTTAATTCAAAAGTGTTTAGCAAAATTTGATAAAGTTATTTTATCTACGGGAGCCTCAAAATGGGATGAGGTTCTAAAATTGAAAAGCCTGAATAACAGTGAAAAATTTATTATAATGCATTGTGTTTCTTCTTACCCATGTAGTCCAGATAACGTTAATATGCCGAAACTACAAAAACTTAAAGAACACTTTAAGCATGTTGGATATAGTGGTCATTTTGCTGGAATAGATGATGCATTGATGGCTTTATCACAAGGAGCGGAGGTAATAGAAAAGCATTTTACCACAAACAAAGATTTACCAGGTAGAGATAATAAGTTTGCATTATCACCAAATGAGCTTAAGAGATTGTGCGACTTTAGAGACAATTTATTAAAGATGCAAAAAGACAGGGGTTTAGATTTTCAAAAATGTGAAGAAGATGTAGTTTTGAATTATAGAGGAAGGTGGACAAGTAATGAGTGATAAAATTTCAGTAATAATCAGGTCAAGAAATGAAGATAGATGGATTGGACATACCATACAATCAGTTTTAGATTTTATTTATAAACCTGAAATAATCATTGTTGACAATAACTCAACAGATGAAACAGAAAATATAGTCCGTCATTTCACCCAAGACCCTCTATTAAATGATAAAAAAAATAAGCAGTACACTAAAATTAAAATTATTAAAATTGATAATTATACACCCGGTAAGGCACTTAACATGGGTGTAAAAAAATCCTCAAATCCTCATTTAATGATAATTTCCGCTCATTGTGTCTTAAAAAAATTAAATTTGAAAAAACATATCCAAGATTTAAAAAAATATGTTTGTGTTTTTGGCAATAATATTCCCATATGGAATGGTAAGAAGATTACAAAAAGATATATCTGGTCTCATTTTATAAATAAAAGAGTTATAAATATGTATTCTGAAATGGAAAAAAGATACTTTATTCACAACAGTATTGCTATGTATAACAGAAAATATCTTTCTAAAAATCCATTCGATGAACATCTGCCAGGTAAAGAAGATAGATATTGGGCTAATGATGTTGTTAAAAAAGGATTGTCATTCCTTTATGATCCAGACATGGAGGCAGATCATCATTATACTGAAAAAGGTAACACTTGGAAAGGTATTGGTTAATTCATTTAAGTAATGCTAAAAAGAGTTAATACAAAAAAACTATTTAAGGCACTAAGTAATTTACTATATAGTTATGGACTAACAAAAAAAAATTCTAATAGAGTCTCCTCTCTTTTAATAAATGCTGACTTATCAGGACAAGGTTCTCATGGTGTAACAAGAGTTCCAATATATTTAGACAAGTTAGAAAAAGGTAATTTAAAAGTTAACGCAAAAACAAAAATCATTTCCCAAACGGCAACCACCGCTTCTCTCGATGGTAATTGGGGTTTTGGTCAATTAGCAGCAGATTATGCAATTAAACTGTGTATTAAAAAAGCATTAAAAAATAATGTTTCCTGCGTAACTTTGAAAAAAGCTAATCATGTAGGAAGACTTGCAGACTTTACCAATCAAGCTGCAAAAAAAAACTTGGTATGTATCGCTTTTTCAAATTTACATGGAACAAGTCACATTGTGTCTCCTTTTGGCGGCATAGATAGAAAACTTCCGACGAACCCTATTGCTATTTCAACACCTGGACCAAATAAAGATTTATTTGAAATGGATTTATCTACAAGCTCAATAGCAGAAGGAAAAGTAAAAATTAATCATTTTTTGAAAAAAAAAATGCAAAAAGGTTTTTTGTTAAATTATTTTGGAAAAATAACACAAAATCCTAAAGATTTATATTTTGACCCAAAGGCCTCCATTCTACCTCTTGGTGGTTTAGCGGGTCATAAAGGTTATGCTTTAGCTTTAGCGGTTGACGTGTTGGGAGGAGCTCTTTCAAAAGCTGGATGCTCAAGTAACAAAAAAAATCAGCATGGCAATGCAGTAACTTTTATAGCAATAAAAATTCGGCCTTTTACATCGATAAAGATATTTAAAAAAAATTTAAATGATCTTTACAAACACGTAAAAAGCTCAAGACTTCAAAAGGGATTTAAAAAAATTCTAGTCCCAGGCGAATTTGAAAGAGAGAATAGAAGAATATTTAATAAAAAAGGAATACTGTTAGACAAAATTACCGTTAATAATTTAAATCAATTTTTTAAAAAACAAAAATTAAATTTTTCTTTTTAGTTCCCAGATGAAAAAACATAGAATTCTTGCAATTACTTTAGCCAGGGGAGGCTCAAAATCAATTAGAAAAAAAAATATTTACAAGATTAATAAAAAACCTTTATTGTATTACACAATCAAAGAGGCAAAAAAAAGTAAACTAATTACAAGATACCTAGTTTCTACAGACGATAAAGAAATACAAAATATTGCAAAAAAGTATGGAGCAGAAGCCCCATTTTTAAGGCCAAAGAATCTATCTGGAGACAAAGCTTCAGCAGCAAAAGCTGATCTTCATGCTTTAAAGTGGGCTGAAAAAGATGAAGGAAAAAAATATGATTTTATTGTTGAACTCATGGCAACAAATCCTCTTAAAACTTATAAGGATATTGATAACGTTTTAAAAAAAATTATAAAAACAAAGGCTGACAGCGTTATTGGAGTTGTGAAGTTGGAAGATCATCACCCTTTAAGAATAAAAAAATTGGTAAATGGTAAAATTAGAAATTTTAATAAAACTCTTATAGAAATACCAGAGGGGGAAAGGCAAGATTTAAGACCTGTGGCATACATACGTAATGGATCTATATACGCTTGCAGAAGGGATATGATATTAAAAGGCAAAAGATATGGTACGCAAGATAGTCTGGCATATATAATGGATGATAATAACTCAGTTAACATTGATACAAAAAGAGATTTATTATTAGCAGAAATTTTATTAAAAAATAAAAAATTGAAATGAAGAATTTTATAGTAGGGATTTTAGGCGCAGGATTTGGAGAAAGAGTAGTTCTACCATGTGTAGAATTTGTTGATAAAATGGAGGTAAAATATATTTACTGTAGAAATCCTAAAAAAATTAAAAATAAAGAAAATTTAAAATATGTAACTAATGATTATAAAAAAATTTTTAATGATAAAGAAATTAATTTAATTTTTATCGAAACACCGCCGTACACTCATAAAAAATTTTTGATTCAATCTATTAAGCACAATAAGAATGTGTTTTGTGAAAAGCCACTATCAGGTAATTTAAAAGATGCTAAAATTATGCTTAGATACGTAAAAAATAAAAATAGATTTGCATTCGTTAATCATCAATTAAGATTTCATCCAAATATCTTAAAAATGAGAAAATTAATTAAAGATAACTTTTTAGGTAAAATAAATTACATAACAATTGAGCATCATACCAACATGATTGATGAAAAAAAAACTAAAAATTGGTGGTTCAATAAAAAAAGTGGTGGAGGACAAGTGCTAGCTCTTGGATCACATATGATTGATTTACTATTTTTCCTAAATGGTGAAATAAATAAGGTTCATTCATTTAAAGGAAATTTTTTGAAAAATAATGGTAATAAAAAATTTTTGTGGAAAAAAAATGTAGAAAGTTTTTTTTCAATGATATGTGAGTTCAAAAATGGATCTCTTGGAAATATTAATTGTTCTTGTATTTCAAGTGTTGATAGTGGCCTAAATATTATTGCCAATGGTGAGAAAGGAACTTTAAAGCTCAATAACTTTGATAAACTCATATTTCAAAATTCTAGTGGAAGATCAAAAAATATAAGTGTTAAAGATAGTTTGAGATCGGAAAAAATAATTGGAGTGAATCCTTGGAGAACTGCCCTTGTTAAATATTTGCAACATATAGTAAAAAACTCAGATAATAAAAAGAAATTCTTAGGAGCAGATTTTTCTCAAGCTTTTAAAACACAAATTATAATGGATAAAATTATCAAAAATTAATTTTTTCATAATTTAATAACTAATTATGTTTAATGAAAATTTAAATCAATTAAGTAAGTACGATGAAGTATATATTATAGATTGTCTTAATAAAACCTCAAAAAAATTTATTTCTGAAAAAAACTTAGAAAATAAGATATTAATTTTTAGGCAGCTTAATTTAAATGATGCAGATATAAAATACCTTAAAGAAAAAAAAATAAATTACAAAATATTTTCGTGGCAAAATTTCAACAAAAATATTTACTTGATGTGGCTATCACACAAAAAATCATTTAAAGAAAGTAATAATATTTATAATTATTTTTTTAAAAAAAATTCGATTTATATAAATTTTCTATCAAAATTATATAGTGATCAAAAAATTGAATATGCATTTAAAAAGTACCTTGTTGATTTAAGTCAGGATTATTATGATTTAAAAATCATAATAAAAGTGTTGTTAAAATTTAACAAAAATTTATCTTGTTATATTTTTAATGAAAGAAATTGTTTACTTAAAGAATTTGATAAAGAAAAATCAAAAGTAACAAATTTAATTTTCCCAATAAGAGAGAAGAGCTTTTCGCTTAAAAAATTTTTAATTTTAATTCTATATCCAATATATGCATCTTTCATTTGTAATAAGTTCAAATTTAACATTCAAAAAAAAAAATATAAAGTTGCATTTAGAATTTATTCCAATGGATTTACTTTTGATAAAAATGGTAGTTTAGACTGGATTATAGAAGATGACAAAAAATTGATAAATCAAAGTTTATTTGTATTGGAAGACAATCTTAAAAAAAATAACTACGAAAAATTCCAGGGGCTGCAGAATTCAAATTATGATTTTTGCAACTCTAATCTCAAACAGCAGACAAATATTAATTTAAAATTAATTTGTAATAATTTGATTATATTTTTTAAATCTTTTTTTATAAATTTACAATTAATTTTAAAAAGGGAAATACTAATATTTGATTTCTTTTTTGAAGGTTACACAAATTATTTTATTTGGAACAACTTTTGCAATAACTATAAGATCGAAAATTATATTTCTTATCACAACTATCAATTCACTCATTATTTTAGAAATATTATATTTAATAAACATAAATTTAAAACAATACATTATAAAGCTACTAATTCAGAAAATATTTTTAACAGTAAGATTATTGAGAATTATAATAATACAAAAATGGCCTTTTTTAATTATGATATTGAACATCACCAAACTTTACAAAGTCTTATGATGAGTAAGCAAAATCATTCCATTTCAAAAAAATTTATTGTTTCAGGACCCGCTTTTCTATCGAAAAATAAAAAAATTCGTGATGACATATTTGATAATTCAAAATTCAAAATACTGATGTTTAATTCATCATATAATTCTTATACAAGCTGCAATAGTCTAGATACTCATTACAAGTTTTTAAAGTTAGCTGAAAAATTATTAAATGATAAAAGGTATATAATATACTTCAAAAGCAAAAAAAAATTTGAAACTTATTATTCACTAGAAAATGAAATTAAAATTTTGGCAAAAAAAATATATGATAAAAAAAATTTTATCGTTGTAGAAAATATATATCCTAATAATTTAATTATAGAAAAATCAGACTTAACAATTGCCATGCCTTTTTCTAGTCCATTAATTTATTCTATTTTTAAGAAAAAAAACCTTTTATTTTGCGATTTAAACAATCAATACCCTAATTCTTATTTTAAAGATTATGAAAATATTTTTACAAATAATGAAAAAAAAGCTATTGAATTAGTTAACTTATATTATTTAAATATGATAAACAAAAAAAGTTATGACAAACTTTTTTTTAATTGTTTTGGAGCAACAAGTTTACCAGAGTCTAAAGAGATAATTAAATCAAACTTTAATTAATTTAATATGAAAAAACAAAAGATAAATATTAAAGAATACAAAGAATTAGGTTTTATCGTAATCAGAAACATTGTTCCTAAAAAACAACTTTCACAAATAATGTTTTCATTATTAGCAAATGCAAAAAAATATTCAAAATTATCAAAGCTTAATATTAACAATGATTTAGATAATTTACTTTATGAACTAAGGAAAAAAAATAAAAAAAATTTTGGTTTGTTATATGATAGCATGCAGACTTTAGGAAATTTATATCAAGTTTTCACAACAGATAAAATTTTAAAAAACGTTTCAAATATTCTCAAAGTTAAAAAAAATTTAATAACATTTACTGAACCAGCTTTAAGATTAGATGGTTCAAATGATAAAAGAAATTCACTTGGATGGCATCAAGACTCATCTTATTGTAGACAAAATTTAGATGGTGGTAACGGATTAGTCTTGTGGTTGCCAGTTAGAAAATTATCAAAGGAAATGGGAAGGCTACAATTTTTAAAAAAATCACATAAAATTGGATCTTTAAATATAAAAAAAAAGAGAAAAAATAAATATAGTTCGCAACAGAGATTAATACCAGAAAAATTTCTTGAACTGGAGAATAACATAATGGAAGCTGATTTAAAATTGGGTGATGTATTGGTTATGAATCTAGATCTTGTTCATAGAAGTGGAATAAATTTTTCAAAAAAATTTCGTATTTCAATTATTGGAAGATATCACAACATGATATCTAATGATTTTAAAAGTGGACTTAATATCTATAAATATTCAGATAAAAAATATAATAAAAAAACTTATGAAAGCGTTTAATGCAAAAAAAAATTTTAGTTCAAAAAAACTATGAAAAACTTACTAGATATGTTTATGAAAACCTATCTTGGGGACCCTTATTTAGAGAAAAAGATGGTTTTAGAATAGCAAATACAGATAATGACTCTTCGGAATATATTAAAATATCTTTAAAAAAAATGAATATCAGATTGTCCCAATTAAAAAATATGAATGTTTTTAACATTGGAACAGGTAGAGAAAGTAGATTTTTTGCAAGCAAAAATGCAAACGTTACTCATGTTGATATATCCAAAGAAAATGTTCAATCACTTAATAAGTGGGCAAAAAAAAATGGAAAAAATATTAAAAGTATTTCAGGTAATATTGAAAAAATAAATTTGGGAGAGAACAAATTTGACATTATATTTTTAGCAGGAATTTATCAGCATTTACTAAATCCCGCATATTGCTTATCAAAATTTATTAAAGCTCTGAAAATTAATGGAAAAATGTATATGGGCTTTTACAGAAGTGGTGAGTTTAAGTATTTCATTGTTGATGCTATAAGATATATCTTAGGATCAAGAGACGACTTAAAAAAATTAAAAAAAACCTCAAAAAAAGTACAGATTTATAATTCTATAATACATTCATTTGGTGACAAAAATAATTACCAAAATTCAAGAGTATTAGATGATTTTTTTGTACCCAGAAAACATAATTTTCATCCTAAAGATATAATTCATGATATAAAAATTTTAGGAGGATCTATTTTGCATTTTGATAATGATTTTCGAAAATATAATCATGAAACAAAAAAATATTTTTCTATCAGTGGAGATAGAATATATATAACGAAAAAAATATCTAAAAATATTGGTTTGATAGATGTTAAAAATTACCTAAAAACTATCAACGGTAAAGATCAAATCTTTGATGTGAAATATAAAGAAAAAATTATAAATGAAAATATTAAATTAATAAAAAAAATTAAGAAAAAGTTTGTAAAAAACCAAGATTTAAAGGTTTTAATATCTCTTAGCATGTACCAGTTTACGAGACCATTTAGTCAAAAAGAGTCTCAAATTTATCAAGAAACTTTAAGAAATGGGAGACATAAAACATTAAATAAATTTTTAAAAAGTTGTATTAATTTAACTTAAAATGTTTAAATCTTATAACGCCTGCATTTTTTGTAATTCAAAAAAATTTAAAAAAGAAAAAAATCAGTATTTACCAAAAAATTTTTATGTAAAAGCAATTATATCTGACTTAAATTTGACAGAAAAAAAATTTGATAAAATTAAAGTATATAGATGTTTAAAATGCAACAATCTTCAGAATAATCCCTGGTTTGACGAACATACTACAAAAAAAATATATTCAAATATTTATGGTCAACATAATAAAAGTTGGACAAATTTGATTAATTTCTCTAGAAACAAAAAATATTCTTCTCATGGACAGTTATTTAAATTCATAAAGAATAATATTAATATAAAAAATTATGCAGAATTTAATAGTCCTTTTATGGGTATATTTTTAGATTTTTTTAAAGAGGAGTATAAAGATTTACCAAAATTTAGAAAAAATGTTTTTAACGAGGCAATAAGATATTTAAGTTTAAGGCAAGTTGCAGGAAAAAGTAAAAAATCTCAAAAGATTTCTTCAATAATCTCGAAAAAAAGTTTCCAAAAATTAAAAGAAATTAAAAAAAAATATTTTTTGAAAAAAGAAGTGAATAAATATCTATTCATAGATAATTCAAGTTTATGTTGGGGTATTAATGATAATTATAAATCTGTTAATAGTAAATCTTTAGCAATGGAGTTGTTTGATTTGGAAGTTCACGATATAAGAGATGAAATCAAAAAAACCAATTTTGATTTATTTGGAATTTTTCTAACTTTAGATCATACTTTTCAACCAAAAAAAATTTTAGAAAAAGCATTGTCTATTAGTAAGTTTGTTTTAGTACAGTGTCATATAGACTCTAAAATTAATAAACAGCATCTTTTTTCTTTTTCAGAGGGAATATTAAACTATTTAAATAATAATAATATTTATTCACGTAATTTAGATAATATTGTGGATAAAAAATGCAAATCATCAGAACTCTATTTTATTTGCTCTAAAAATAAAAAATTAATTGCAAATTTCAAAAACTAGTCACTATTCATTTAGTTTATTTAAATAATTTTCTTAAAATAAACGTTTTTGTTATTTTCAACTTTAAAAAAACCACTTTTAAATTTAATTAAAGCATTTTGAGTTTTTTTTTCTAACCACCATTTCTTTAAATCTGTTTTTTGTAAAAATTTAGCAAGTTTTTCTTTTTTTAAAAAAAGTAAATTATTTTCCAATAGTATTTGGTATTTTTTTTTATAATTAGTTTTTATTAGTTTATATCTCTTTTGAGAAAGTAATAAAATTACAGGTGTATTTGTTGAAATCATTTCATAATAAAAGGTGGTTTCATACAAACAAATTACTAGGGCTTTACTTGTATCTCTATCCTTTGGAGATTGAATCGATGAAAATTTGTCAATAGCGCCATTTTTCAAATAAAATTTTTTAATTGTATTAAAATTTTTTACTATCTTAATTCTAAGTATTGTTTGGTATTTTTTTAAGTTTTTTATAATTTTAGATAAATAAGCGGCATCATAATAAATATCAGTTATAGATTTTCTATCAAAATCTGATGCAATTATTCTTGGAGAAATTTCTCCAGGAATCACTAGTAAAATTTTAGATATTATCTCAGTTTTATTTTTAGGCTTAATAATATTGATAGGACCTAAAGGTAAATGGTTTTTTTTTTCTTTCCAGCCCCACGTGATGTAAACGTCACTAACCATCTCTTCAAAGGATTGATGAAAATGAAATTTACTTGTTCCGTAAAGTGCTCCGTGTTGAAAAAGAATGATATTACTAACTTTTTTTTTTTCAGCTAAATACAACGAAATTAAATTATTAGCCCAAATACCAGAGTAACATATTATATTTTCAGGTTTGTTTGGTAAATCAAGTTTTAAATATTTTTGTTTATAAAAATCATAATTTTCTATCATGGATAATGGGAAAATATTTTGTAGTTCTTCTATTATCAACTTTTCAAAATTATTTTTAACAGGAAAATTTTTATAAAGATTAATTCTTACTTTTTGATTAATTTTTTTATTAAAATTAAAATTTTGATTAGGTAATGATAAACAAAGAGAATTAAATTTATAAGCTATTAAGATTTTATCAAAAAAATTTAATGGGATGTTTAAAAAAATGTTTTTTAATTTAAAAATTTTTTTTTTTAAAAAATAAATTAATATTTTTTCAAAAATACTAATTTTTATTTTATTTTCACTTATACAAAAAATATTTTTAGTTTTCTTTTGAATTTTATTTTTGTTGATTATTTTTGATGAAATATATGAACTAAACTTTTTACTTTGAATTAGTCGCCATATATCATCAGATTTATATAAACGAAAATTGTAATTTTTTTCATGTCTTATTTTAAGCTTATAAGAATTTCTTTTAAGAAAATTCCACTTTTCAAAAATAAACTCTATAAATGTCCATTGCCAATTTGTGTTTAATATAGACCAATAATTTTTGTCAAAATTAACATTATGTATTTGATTTAATTTTCTAAAGGTGTGTAAATTGAGCCTTTCATTAAATTTTTTTAGATACAAGTAATTTTTAGTTAAATATTTAGTGTTTTTCAGATTATCTCTGACAAGATTTTTCTTTGTGAGATGCAACTCATTTAAATGGTCAATAAATAAATAATCCATTATTTAGGAAAAAATATAGTTATCAAAAAATATATCACTTTTTTTTAAAAAATAACTAATTTTTTTAATTTTTAAATTATAATGCTTTACTGTTCAATAATTGAACTTTATATTGTTTTTATTTATGATTATTCCTAAAGTTAATTTAAATCAATCAATAAACTTTTTCAAAGAATCGAAATTTAAATTTATATATGATCAATTTTTAAAATATAAAAAATCTAATCTTAAATTTAAAAAAAAAAATTATTTACCTAACCTTATAGATTTATTCCGACTACATTCTATTATTACCAAAAATAAAAGAATAAAAGTTCTAGAGTTTGGCTCTGGTATTTCCACAGCTATAATTGCAGATGCATTGCAGATTAATAAAGAAAAATACGAAAACAAACTTGTGAAAATTAATTCTGCCCTTTCAAAAAAAGACCATATTAATGAAAGTCTTCCATATTTAAAAAAAAATTATTTTAAATATTCAAACCCTTTCAATGTTATCTCATATGATGATAATAAATATTATATTAACATTACAAAAAAAATTTTAAAAAAATTAAAGATTAAAAACTTTAGACTTAAGTACTTCAAGGGCATCATTACAAAATTCAATAGCCATTATTCTTTTGAATATGACAACAATGAGATTATAAATGCTGATTTGATATATATAGACGGACCAGGAGTGCAAAACATATTAAAAAAAAGATATAGTACAGAAATAAATCCGATTTCATCAGATATCTTAAAGATAGAGTATTTTTTGTACCCAGGAACAATTATAATTGTTGATGGAATGCCTCAAAATGTATTATTTTTAAAAGATCATTTAAAAAGAAATTGGATTCTAAAAGAAAATAAAGAACTAAATCAAACTGTGTTTTACCTCAAAGAAAAACCATTAGGAGTAATTAATAAAAGTCAACTAAAATTCTATTCTTCTAATTTTTAAACAAAATTAAATATGATAAAAGTATCAGTAATTATTACAAATTATAACTACGAAAAATTTTTATCTAGATGTATTAACAGTGTAATCAATCAAAACCTAAACAGCTCTGATTATGAAATAATTGTAATAGATGATGCTTCTAAAGATAATTCAATTGAAATAATAAGACAGTATTCAAAATTCGATAATTTTAAAATTATAAAGAACAAAAAAAATCTCGGAGTTGCTGCTTCTGCCAATAAAGCTATTAGAAAAGCACAGGGTAAGTATTTTGTAAGACTTGATGCAGATGACTATGTTTCAAAAGATTTTCTAAGAATTATGACCTTATATCTAGAGTCAAATCCAAAGATCTTAGCACTAGCCTGTGATTATATTTTAGTTCAAAATAATGACAAGGTAAGAGTTGTGTCGAGTGAAAACTTTCCTATATCATGTGGAATAATGTACAACAGAGAAAAATTTCTGAAATATGGAGCTTATAATAAAAACTTTAAACACAGAGAAGAAGAAGAGCTGAGAATAAGGTTTGGTAAAAAATATAATTTAGAATATTTAAAGATACCTCTTTATAGGTACAGAATGCACAAGAATAATAAAACGCTCAATAAAGATTACGCAAATAAGTTTAGATCAAAGATTAATTTAATGTCAGCAAAAAACATAAATATAAAATTTGATAAAAAAAATAATTCTTTGTTAGAGAACGTGATAGCTATAATTCCAGCAAGATCCAATTCAAAAAGGCTTAAAAATAAAAATATTTATCCTATTTGGAAAAAGCCAATGATTTACTGGGCAATTGAAGCAGCAAAAAAATCTAAATTTATTAAATCTGTCTATGTTTCATCCGAAAGTGAAAAAATTTTAAAAATTATCAAAAAATATAAAGCAAGACCAATTAAGAGGCCTAAATATTTATCAAAAGATAACGTATTTAAAATTGATGTAATAAGGCATGCTTATGAGCATATTAGCTTGAAGCTAAAGAATAAACCAAGCTTAATTGTTTCTTTGCAAGCAAATTCACCAGAGGTAGTTCATCAAGATTTAGACTATGCAATAAATCATTTAATAAAATATAATTTAAATGAGGTTAGTAGTATTAATTCAGAAAATATTCAAAACGCTGCATTTAGAGTAATGAAAAAACAAGCTTTATTTCAAAAAAGTCTTAGTACTTATTTTGGAGTTGTTAAGACAGATATTGTAGATATTCATAATAAAAAAGATTTGTTAAGATTAAAAAATAAAAAAAATGCATTATAAATATTTAAAAAATAGAACTAAAATCATTGCAGAGATTCATCCTCAGCATCATGGAAGTATAGATGAAGTAAAGAGAATGATCTTACAATGCAAAATAGGGGGAGCAGATTTTGTTAAAGTTCAACTATATTCGAGTAAGAAATTATTTAATGATACCAAAAGAACTTACATTGAAATTACAAAAAAAGAATTGAGTGATATAAAAAAATATTCTGATTTAATAGGAATTGAATTATTTGCATCAATCTTTGATAAAGAAAGAATTGATTGGTGTAAAAAATTAAATTTTAATTATTACAAAATTGCAAGTAGATCTGTAGAAGATCTAAGTTTATGTAAAAAAATTATCAAAATAAAAAAACCGACTTTAATTTCTTTAGGTATGTTTGATTACAAAAAAAAAAAATTACCATTCAATGAAAAAAATGTTGAATATCTTTATTGTGTTTCAAAATATCCAACCACATTGAGTGATATAGAAATGCCTGATTTTAATGAAAGTTTTTTTAAAGGATATAGTGATCATACAATTGGCACATCAGCCTGCATATATGCAATTTCAAAAGGAGCAAAATATGTTGAGAAGCACTTTACAACAAATAAAGCCACAGGATCACAAACAGAAATGGCGCATGTTTGTAGTATGGATTTTAATGATTTAAAAGTTATCAGGGAGTTTGCAGACAGTTTTGCCCAAATTGGAAATAAATAAACTGATTTATAAATTTTTTTTTAATTTTAACTTTGAATAGAAATTGATTATGTGTGGTTTTATTGTTCACTACAAACTTAATAACAATTTTAAATTAGATCAGAAAAATTTTATTAAAGCTTCCAAAGAAATTCAACATAGAGGACCAGACGATATGCATTCATTCGTTTATAAGAATATAAATATGATATTTTATCGTTTAAGTATTATTGATCAGTCTAAAAACGGAAGACAGCCTATGACAAGCCACTCTGGTAGATATGTTATAGCATTTAATGGAGAAATTTATAATGCGGAAGATCTTAAAGTAAAAATAAATAATATTTCTAAACTCAAAGGATCATCGGATACAGAAATATTAATTAACTTATATGAAATTTATGGAAGCAACATGCTAAAATTTTTAAAAGGAATGTTCAGTTTAGTTATTTTTGATAAGAAGAAAAATAGTATATTTACTGCAAGAGATAGATTTGGGATAAAGCCTTTATATTATTTTAAAGATGAAAATCAGATTCTATTCTCAAGTGAGATAAAACCAATTATTTCTTATTTAAAGTATTATAGTTTTGAAAAAAAAACTTTTGCTAATTTTTTTTTTAAACAAGAACTGGACTCAGGAACAAATACATTTTTTGAAAATATTAAAAATCACGAACCAGCTGTTTATAAAACATTTCAAAAAAAAATAGTAAAATCATTTAAATATTGGAAAATTTATGACTCAAAATTTGATCAAAATAAAAAATATAAAGTCGAACATTTATCAACTTTAATAAATAAGAGTATAACTCAGCATTTAGTTTCTGACGTTAAACTATCTCTACTTTTAAGCGGAGGTCTTGATAGCAGTGTTCTATGTTATCTTATTAATAAAAATTATAGTGATAAAATAGAGACATTTACGTATGATTTCTCAGATAATCAATTAGGCGAAACTAGAAAAGCAAAATCGATCTCAAAATTTCTGGGTTTTAAAAACAACAATGTTTTAATAAACCCTAGGTACATTTTAAACAATTTCGAAAAAATATGTCTTGAATTAGAAAGTCCATTCACCTCAATAAGATTGTTTGGACTTAGAAAAGTTTATAAAACAATCAATTTAAGAGGCTTCAAAGTCGCTTTAGAAGGATCGGGTGGAGATGAAATTTTAGGCGGTTATCATTATAATTTTTTGTCATATTTACTTGATGCTTATTGTAAAAATAAAAAAGAAATATTTCATTATTTAAAAAAACAAAATAAAGAAAAAATACTTAATTATATAATTACATTGTCCTATCAAAATGGATCTACAAAAGACTCAACTCCTTTTATCAATTCAGATTATTTTAATAGTGATTACATGGATTATGTTTTAAACGAAAATTTTTTTAATAATTATAAATTTGAAAGTGAGTTAAATTTTTTACAAAAATCTCAAATGATTGATATAGCATATGTTAATTTACCAAGAAGTTTAAAATATATGGATAGGTTAGCTATGAATTCGAGTGTTGAAAACAGAGTCCCATTATTAGACCATGAGTTAGCATCTTACTGTTTTAATTTAGAAAATGATCTTAAAATCAATAATAATCAAACAAGATTTATTATGAAAAAAATTTTCAAAAATTATCCAATTTATAAATTTTTTACTAAAACAAAAAATATAATTGTAGATCCTCAAAGAAATTGGTTGGGAAATCAAATGTTCGATTATTTTTATGAAGAAGTAAATTCTTTAGATGTAAAAAATTCAATTTTTTTTAATCAAAAAAAAATTCTAGAGGAATTAACAAATTTAAAAAAGAATAAGTTAAATAATAGTTTTCAACTATTCCAGATTTTAACAACCATCATATTTATGAAAGCTTTTAAAAAAAAATATAATTAAAATTTATGTTAAAGATATATTTAAAAATTATTTTAAAAAATTTAACCAATTAAAATTAAAAAATGGCATATAAAAAATTTATTTATTATTTTGTTGACGAAAATAAAAAAAAATTATTTTTCTATCTTTTAATAAATTTAATAAATATAATATTAGAAATTTTAGGGTTAACAGTTTTTTTATTTTTGATAGTAACTTTATTAGGCTCTAATAATGAAATACAATTACTCAAGTATTTTCAAATCTTAAAGGAAAATACCACTTATACTTTAATTCTGATATTAATTGTATTTTCTTTCAAAACTATATTTCAAATATATTGTTTGTACTATCAAAAAAAAATTGAAATAGATTTTCAAAAAAAAATATTTTTAAAACTTCTTAGAAAGTACTTATTTTTAGACTTTGAGGAATCTTCAAGAATAAATTCAATAATTAAATTAAGATACTTAACTGATGAAACAAAATCAGTAATTTTATTTATTTCTGCTATTCTTAAAATATTCACAGAAGTTGTATATGTTAGTAGTATACTTTTATTTCTATTTTTTAATTATTTTAAACTTACTTTGCTTATTGTAATTACAATATTATTTTTTGGTTCAATTTATTACTTAGTATTTAAATCAAATTTACTGTCTTTTGCTAAAGAAAGAATACTATTTGATAACGCTCTTTATAAAAAAGTTATTCAAAGTATCAATGGGCTTAACGAGATAAAAATATATACCCTAGAAAAATTTTTTGACAAAAAAATCGAATATAATCTTAATAAAGTCAACAAACTTAATCTTTACTCTTCTTTTGTTTCATCAATTCCAAGATATTATTTTGAATTTATAATATTTTTTATAGTAGTTGGAACTATTTTTGCTTTAAAAAATATTTATAATTATGATAATAATTCAATACTAGAGATTTTAGCATTAATTGCCATATGTCTTCTTAGATCATTTCCAAGCTTTTCTAAAATATTGGCAGGATTTCAGGAGCTGAATACAAGATTGCCATCAGTAGAAGTCATAAATGAGCAATTATCTGGAAAAATTATAAACCCAATTTCTAAAAATAATGATTACAAATTTGAAAAATTTGAAAAAATGATCTTAAAGGATATTGGTTTTAAATTTAAGAATAATGATGAAAATATTTTAAACAACCTAAATCTAAATTTTAATAAAGGTAATATAATTGGATTTTTTGGAAAAACTGGCTCTGGAAAATCTACGTTAATAAATATAATCAGTGGTCTGTTTAAGCCATCAACTGGAAAAATATATATTAACGACAAACCTATTGATAGAGTTTGTCACAATTTTTTTAGTTATGTCCCTCAAAAACCATTAATAATAAATGATACAATTAAAGCAAATATAGCTTTTGGAGTAGATAATGAAAGTATTAATGTATCTAAATTAAATTATGCTATTGAAAAGTGTCAGTTGAAAAATTTTATAGAAAAACTTCCTAATTCTGTTGATGAAATCATCTCAGAGGATGGAAAAAATATCTCAGGAGGTCAAGCACAAAGGATAGCTATCGCAAGAGCAATATATTTTGGGAGGCAAATATTAATACTTGATGAGTCAACAAATTCTTTAGACCAAGAAACAGAAAAAAATATTATTGGTTTTTTAAAGGAATTAAAAAAAGATGTAACAATTTTGATGATTTCACATAGCTTAGAAAATTTAAATATTTGTGACACAGTATATGAATTAAAAGAAAAAAAATTAATTAAATTTTCTTAAAATATTTATGATCAATTTTAAAATTAAAGTGATTAAAAGGTTTGTAATTAAAAAAACTCAATGATAATATTAAATTCAAACATGTTATTAATATTTATCTTAATAATAGCATCAATTTTATTAACTGTTTTGTTATTTAATTTTTTTTTTAAAAAGAAAAATAAATATAATTATAAGTTTAAGGTTAAGAATACTTTATCAAATAGCCACTTTGACTTTCATCATAATTTAACATTTACACAAAAAAAAAATAAATCAATATCTGAAAAGGATATAAAAGTTTATTATCCTCTGTATGGAGACATGAAAATTTCGAAATTATCAACAAATAATTACGGATATTTCAACGGTAAAAATGGAAACAAAGAGGTAGTAGCTCAAAAAAAAAAAAATTGTTTTAGAATAAACTGTATAGGAGACTCAGCTATAGCAAATTATATTTCAAATGAAAAAGACGAGCTAACATCTATACCATTAAAGTTAGAAGACAAAATAAATCAAAATTTAATCTTAAATAAAAATTTTGAAGTAAATAATTTTGCCCAAGGAATGTATGGAATTCAAGAAATTATATATAAATTAATCTTTGAAAATATATACACAAAACCAGATGTTATAGTTTTGTATCTTGGGTATAATGATATTGAGGCATATTTGGTAGATGAATTTAAAGAAGATTTTTCAAATTATAAAAAAAACCTTAATCAAAGTAAAAATATAATTAAATTTTCTAATTTTATTTATGATTTTAAATTAAATTTTCTTAACTATTTGTTTAATAAATTTTTTTTGTACAATATTAGAAGTTCTATAAAAAGATTTATTTCAAAAGGTAAGGTAAATTTAAATGCAGATTATTCTAAAGGATTATTAAGTTTTAAAAAAAATTTAGAAATTTTTAGCTCGGCCTGTAAATCACAAGACATAGAATTAATAATTTGTACATATTGCCATTATTTATATGATGAAATCAAATTTGATAAAAAATTTAATAAGTTCAATGAAATTATAAAAAAACAAAACATAATAATAAGAGAATTATCTACGAAAAATAGTATTTATTTTGTAGATATGGAAAAAGAAATCCCAAATATTAGAAAAAATTATTTAGATAATATTCACTTCTCCGACCAAGGAATGGAAATTTTTTCATCAAAACTATTTTCGAAATTAAAAGAGATTGTTAAATGAAAAAAAAACTTTGATGGTATGTTTTAACTTTTTAATTATATAAAATTAATGATATGGGATACTACAAAATATTTTTTGACTTATGATCAGGTTTTTAGAAAGATCTATGTTAAACAAATTAAAAGGTTAAGAAAAGATTTTTTTAAAATTATAGAAAATGCTTCAAAAAAAAATTATCAAAAAATTGATTGGTGGGTTTCACCAATCGGTGAGAGAAATAATTACTCAACTAAACTTTTTCATTTTTTATGTATAATTGATACAATTGAATATTTTTATTTAAAAAAAATTCCAATAAATAAAATAATTTTAGACAATCAAAATTTATATAAAATTTTAAAAAATAGGTTTCCCAAGTATAATTTTGAATTAAAAAAAGAAAAAAAATATTCAAATTTTTTTATAACTATCATAAAACATCTTTTAGTTTTTTTAACATCTAAGATTTATACAAATCATTATAAATTAAAAAAAAATTCAAAAAAAATAATTTTGGTAGATAAATTTATTTCATCTGCAAATTTACTCGAGGATAGATATTATAATCATTTTTTTGAAAGAAAAAAAAATGTTATGTACTTTCCAACTATAGTTAATTTAAAAATATTTAATTTAATAAAAACTACAATAAAAATTCAAAGATCAAAAAAATTTTTAAACAAATTTGATTTATTAAATTTTAATGATTTTATATTTTCAATTTTTTATATATTTAGAAGAAAAAAATTATTCGTTAAAAATATTTATTATAATAAAATTAATATTTCTAGAATAATAAATGATGAAATTTTACGTAATAGGAATATAAACGCTTCAATTATAGGTATTCAAAATTATTTATTCGCAAAAAGACTTTCAAACAAAAAAATTTATATTAAAAAATTCGTCAATTGGTTTGAAAATACAGCTGTAGATAAGGGTTTAAATCTTGGTTTTAACACTTTTGCAAAAAATATTGAAACTATTGGTTACCAAGGTTTTACATCTTACAAAGAGTTTATGTGTTTAGATCCCTTAAACTTCGAAAAAAAATATAATCTTTTACCAAACAAAATAGTATGTATTGGTAAAAATCTAATTAAACCAAAAAAGGAATTTTATAAAAATATAGATATAGTATTAGGACCGGCTCTTAGATTTAATCACGTTTATAAAAATATAAATATAAAAAAAAAGTACCTTAATAGTGTTTTAGTAAATTTAAATTTGGATGTAGAGAATTCGAGATTAATTATTGAAAACATAATGAGTACTGATTTTTATAAAAAATTTGGTGGTAAGATTTATTTAAAATCTCATCCATTAATGGATATTACAAAAATAGTAAATGTTTTGGACAAAAAAAATATTTATTTGGTTAAAGGAAATATTTTTAATTTAGCATCTAAATTTAAAATAACTATTACTTCAGGTGCTACAAGTTCTATAATGGAAACATTAGCAGCAGGTTGCAAGCTATGCTTTCCATTTGACAATTTCACAGATGCTTATAGTTTGAAACTTATGAACACTCCAAAATCATATTACAAAGTATGTTCGAATATTAGTGAATTAAGTAATTATCTAATAAAATCTACTAAATCAGGCAACAAAATATTTATTAATAAAAATTTTAAAAAAAAAATATTTAATGAGTTGACAAAAAAAAATCAAATAATTCTTCAGTGAAACTACAATATGAAAAAAAAATATAATGCATTAATTTTTGGGGGCTCAGGATTTCTGGGATTATATCTTAGTAACTATTTATTAAGTAAAAATTTTAATGTTTATATATTTGATAGAAAAAAAAATTATAACTTAAATAAAAATGTAAAATTTATAAAAGGAGATATAAAAAAAAAAAGTCATATAAAAAATTTTATAAAAAAATTTAATTTTGTGTTTAATTTTGCTGGAATTTCAGATCTTGATGAGGCTAATAAAGATCCATTGAATACTATAGAAAGCAATATAATTGGAACTGTAAATATTTTAGAAGCCTTGAGAAATTCTAAGAATTTAAAGAAATTTATTTTTGCTAGTAGTATTTATGCGATGAGTAATCAGGGTGGTTTTTATAGTTCCACAAAGAGATCCTGTGAAAATATAATTGAAAATTATTCCGAAAAATACAATATAAACTTTTCAATTTTAAGATATGGCTCAATATATGGTGTTGGTTCAAGTATTAATAATGCAATATATAATTTAATTTACCAAGGTATAAAAAATAATAAGATCATAAGATATGGTTCAGGAGAAGAAATAAGAAATTACATTAATGTAAAGGATGCAACAATTTTAACTTATAGAATATTATCGAGCAAATATAATAATAAATATATTAATATAATTGGAAAAGAAAAAATTCAGGTAAAAACAGTAATAAAAATTATTATAAAAAGACTTAAAATTAATAAAGTAAAATATCTGAAAAATATAAAGAGTAAATTTCATTACTTTAAAAATCCAATTAGTTATCAAATTCCTAAAGGTCAAACACTTAAACCTTCTAAAGGTATAAATTTATTAAGAGGAATTGATCAAGTAATTAATGAAATTAAAAAAAATTAAAATTTTAAAATTTACCTCAGAAAAAAATTTACTTTTAAAAGTAAGAGAAGATTTTTTACAGAAATAAAACTATTTTAATTTCAGGTGGAAATACTTTTAATTTTTTTTTAAAATACTTATATAAAAAAAATAAGGTTATCCAAAAAAAATTAATATTATTTGATGAAAGAATATCTAAAATAAAAAAAAATAGAAACTTTAATAAAATCAATAAATTTTTAATTAAAAGTAAAATTTTAAAAAAGGAAAATTTTTTTAGCTTCGAGTATTTAAAAAATACAAATGATCTAAAAAAAAAAAATTTGATATATAAAAAGATAATTAAATATCCAAAACCTAATTTAGCATTAGTAGGTGTAGGAAATGATGGACACATTGGTTCAATTTTTCCGAAAAAAATAATTAAATACAAAAATTTTGTAATTTCAAAAAAAAAAAATGAGAATTTTAGAAGAATATCACTTAATATAGATTATATTAAAAAAATTAAAAAAATTGTAATTGTAATTAATGATAGAAAAAAAAATGATATCTTAAAAAAAATTTTATCCAATCATCAGAATTATAAAATACCTGTCTTAAAACTCATAAAAATCTCTATGGATAAAGTATTATTATATTATATAAACAAAAGCACAAAAAAATCTAAATAGGTCAATAAAATGAAAAAGAAAATACATGTTCTAGTTACTTGGAAACTTATGATTGAATTTTTAAAAATAAATAAAATAAAATATGATACTTCGAAAATTAAATTTTTTTTTCTTTTAAAAAAGCATGTTGTTAAAGAGAAAGAGCTTATTAAAATTATTTCTAAATATGATGCAGTTATTTGTGGGGATGATGAATTTACAAAAAAAGTTATTAATAAAGCAAAATCATTAAAAGTTATATCAAAATGGGGAACAGGCTTGGACTCGATTGACGTAAATTATGCAAAAAAAAAAGGTATAAAGATATATAATACCCCAAATGCATTCACTAAAAGTGTTGCTCAACTTGCATTATCATTTATTTTGAACTTTAGTCGTAATACTTTAGAAGTTCATGAACAAATTAAAAATGGTGAATGGCCCAAAATCCAAGGTTTTTTAATAAATAATAAGATTATAGGAATTATTGGATTTGGAAAAATAGGAAATGAAATCTCACGCTTGGTGATAAAACTGGGGATGAAAGTACTATTTTATGATATTAAAAATTTAAAAACACCTAAAAACAAAAATATTAAAAAAACTAGCTTAAATTTCCTTCTAAAAAAATCAGATATAATAATATCTTCCTGTGATTTAAATAGCTCATCGTATAATTTAATAAATTACAAAAAAATGAAATTAATGAAAAAAAATTCAGGAATTATAAATGTTTCTAGAGGAGGAATAATCAATGAAAATGATCTTATTAAAATGCTTGAAAAAAAAAAAATAAGATTTGCAGCTCTAGATGTTTTTAAAAAAGAACCAATTAGTAAAAAGAGTAAAATTACTAAATTTAGGAATTGTATTTTAGGCAGTCATAATGCTTTCAATACTATAGAAGAAGTTAATAATGTTAATATTAATACAATGAAAAACTTATACAAAGGCTTAAATATTTGATAAATTTCTTTACTGTTCAATAATTGAACGATATAATAATTACGATGAATATTGCAATAATGATAGGCAGGGCAGGTAGCAAGGGTTATCCAGGAAAAAATATAAAATCTGTTAATGGAAAAAAATTATGTGAGTACCCATTAATTGCAGCAAAAAAATCAAAATTAATTAGCAAGATTTTCGTTTCGACAGATTGCCCAATAATTAAAAAAATTTCAAAAAAATACAATTGTGAATTAATTGATAGGCCACAAAGTCTCGCAAATAGTAAATCGTTGGGCGACCATGTTTTTGAGCATGCGTATTTCGAGATAAAAAAAAAAATAAAAAAAATTGATTTTGTAATTTTATTATTTGCAAATGCCCCACTTGTAACAAAAAATGTAATCAATGCTGGTATAAATAAACTAAAAAAAAACAAAAAAGCAGACTCCGCAGTCAGTTGTTCTATATATAATATGTGGAGCCCTTTAAGAGCTCGAAAATTAGGGAAGGATGGATTTCTAAAACCATTTGTGCCATTCAAAATATTTGGAAATCCAAAAACTTTAAATTGTGACAGAGATTCCCAAGGAAACGTGTTCTTTGCAGATATGAGCGTTTCAATAGTTAGACCAAGATGCTTGGAAAAATTAAAAACTGGTCTATTACCCCAGAAATGGATGGGAAAAAATATTTTACCTATTAAATGTGAAGGTGGCTTAGATTTAGATTATGAATGGCAGCTTCCTCAAGTAAAATATTTATTAAAAAATGGAAAAAAAAATAGTAGATAAATTTGTAAAATCCCAAAGCTTTGAGAATTTTAAATCTTTTGGTGATATTGAAAAAAATAAAATAATTTTAAAAATCAAAAGAATCAGCGAAAATTTATCTAATTCAACCGAAGTATCAAATTATAAAAAAAAAATAATTAAAAAAGCTGTTAATGATCTTTTAGATAATGATAAAAAAGAATATAAATTTTCATTTAAAGATAATTCTCTCGCAGAACTTGAAAGATTAGATGATAGTCAATATTTAGAATACATTTTTCATAGATATAGATATGAAATTTTTCCATTATCTAAAGAGATAGATGATTTTCCACCATGTTTACAAATTGAACCCTCGTCAGTTTGTAATTTCAGATGCGTTTTTTGTTTTGAAACAGATAAGTCTTTTACAAATAAAAAAAGTGGATTTATGGGGACTATGACATTGGAAAATTTTAAAACTATAATTGATCAAGCACATAAAAATATTCAATTTATAACACTAGCATCTAGAGGTGAACCATTAGTTGCAAAAAATTTTTCTGAAATGCTTAATTATACATCTGGTAAATTTTTAAATTTAAAACTTAATACAAATGCCTCGTTGTTAAACGAAAAAATTTGTCATGCAATATTATCTGATTCAGTTGGTACATTAGTTATATCTGCAGATGCTGCAGAAAAAAATGAATATGCAAAAATTAGAGTGAATGGAAATTTAGATAAAATAGTAAAAAATTTAGAGTTATTCAATAATATTAAAGAAAAACAGTACAAACATTCAAAAATAATTACAAGAGTATCAGGTGTAAATTTTTCAAAAAGTCAAGACTTTGATAAAATGTTAAGTTTTTGGAATAACTTTGTGGATCAAATAGTGTTTGTAAAATATAATCCATGGGAAAATTCATACATTTCTCCAGAGAAAAATATATCAGAACCATGTTCCGATTTATGGAGAAGAATGTTTATTTGGTGGGATAACAAGGTTAATCCTTGCGATGTAGATTATAAATCATACCTTACAGTTGGAAAATTTAACGATAATTTAACAGAACTTTGGAGATCTAATGCTTATAATCAATTGAGAGATGAGCATGTCAAAAATATGAGAAAAAATATTAAACCATGTAGATCATGTACAGTAGTCTAAAAAAAAAAATTTTAATTTTAGGTGGTAGCTCGGATATATCTAAAGAATTAATAAAAAATTTAGATTTAAAAAAAAATTGCCTTTTTTTACATTATAATAAAAACAAGCCAAAAATATCTAATAAACAAATTACACTGATTAAAAAAAATTTTGCATTGTTGGATGGTAAAAATTTCAGCGAAAGTTTAAAAATTTTCAAAAATTTTGATATAATTATAAACTTAATTGGATACATAGATAATAAGTCTTACTATAAATCAAATTATAATAATTTATTAAAATCTCTGAATGCTAATTTTTTAGCGCCACTTTTTATTATAAAAAATTCTATTAATCATATGAAAAAAAAAAAATTTGGAAGAATTATTAATTGTTCAAGTATCGGAACAAAATTTGGTGGAGGTGATAATACTTACAATTATTCTCTTTCAAAACACTGTTCAGACTTTATACCAAAAGAGTTAAGAAAAATATCAAATAAAAATATTTTAATAAACAACGTTAAAATAGGTTTAGTTAATACTAAGATACATAAAAAAATTCCTAAAAAAAGAATGTCAAAAAGAATTCAATTGATACCCGCTAAAAGAATGAGTAATTCTAAAGAAATTACAAAACTTTTAATGTTTTTGATTAACGAAAATTCTTATATATCATCTGAAACTATAAATATTTCTGGTGGTGAGTGATATTAAAAATGAATAAAAAATTTAATCAAATTTAAAAATAAATAAGAATTATATCGATGTTAAAAAAATTTAGTTATTTTATTTACAAAATAATTTTTATTTTAGATAGAATTATTTTTTTTATATTTAAGAAAAATTTTTTAATTTGGCTAAAAGATTTTATTCATGAAGACTCTTATAAATCACTTAATATTTTAAATAAAAAAGTAAATTTTTTTGTACCAAATAGCCTTGTTAATTGGCGAATTAATACTTTTTACAAAAAAGAACCTGAGACTTTAGAATGGATCGATAGTTTTGTTAAAAATGATAAGATAATATTTTGGGACATAGGTTCTAATGTAGGTTTGTATTCAATATATAATGCACTTAAAAATGCAAATTCAATAACTATTGCCTTTGAGCCTTCGACATCTAATTTAAGAGTTCTAAGCAGAAATGTTTCTATAAATAATTTACAAGATAAAATATTAATAATGCCAATCGCATTAACAGATAAAGAAAACAAAATTTTAACTATGCATGAAGGAAGATTTTTCGAGGGTGGAGCTCTTAATTCTTTCGGTGAAAATTATAATTACGAGGGTAAAAGTTTTGAAACCGAAATGAAATATAAAATATTGGGAACTTCTATAAATAATTTAATAGAAAATAATATTCTTGAAATACCTGATTATATTAAAATAGACGTAGATGGAATTGAGCACATAATATTGAAAGGTGGAGATAAATTTTTATCTAATAATAAAATTAAAAGTTTACTGATAGAGGTAAATGAAAATTTTGAACAACAATATGAGGCAGTTTTAAGCATAATGAAAAAAAATGGATTTAAAATTTTAAAAAAAAAAAATAATGAAAGTTTGTTTGATTTCGATAGTAATAATACTTTTAGTAAAGTTTTTAACTATATATTTATAAGGCAACGGTAATTTAAATGAATTAGGTGAATTTGATAATATTATTAAAGTTAAAAGTTAACTAATATTGCCCATTTATATGGTGCTTTAATTGCTATAAATATAATAAAAAATGAAATTAAAAATAAAAAATATTAAAGCTTTGAGCAAAAAATCAAAAAATATTAACGAATTTGCAAAAAATTATTTTAATAGACTTAGCTACATATTTGACAAGATTGATCATAAAAAATTACAGCAATTTGAAAAAATATTAAATCAAACAAGGCTTAAAGGTGGAACAATTTTTATTTTTGGCAACGGTGGATCAGCATCTACAGCTACGACTATGGCAAATGATTTAGGTTTTGATATAATAAAAAAAACTGGTACAAAAAAAACATTTAAATTTTTTTGCTTAAATGATAATACGTCGGTATTAACTGCAATTGCGAATGATGTTGGTTATGAAAATACTTTTTTAAATCAGCTGAAAATTCATTTTAAGAAAGGAGATATCGCTTTAATTTTATCTGCCTCAGGAAACTCCGAAAATTTAGTAAAAGCAGCCAAGTGGTTAATAAATAAAAAAAGTAAAATTCTAAGTATAGTAGGCTTTGATGGTGGAAAGATTAAAAAATTATCGGATGTATCTATACATATAATATCTGATAAAGATGAATATGGTCCAGTTGAAGACATTCATTTAATAATAAATCATATTTTTGCCCATTGGTTTCAAAAAATATTAAAATAAGTTGAATATTTAATATGAATCTTGAAAAAACATTTAAGAATAAAAAAGTAATTGTAACAGGTCATACTGGTTTTAAAGGTTCCTGGTTAACATTGTGGCTTACTAAATTAGGAGCCAATGTTTTAGGAATATCAAAAAATATACCAACTAAACCATCTCATTTTGAATCCATAAAATTAAAAAAAAAAATTAGACATAAAATGATAAACATAAATAATTATGATGAAATAAGTAAAATATTTAAGTCTTACCAACCATCTTTTGTATTTCATTTAGCTGCCCAATCATTAGTTTCAAAATCTTATGATAATCCAATAGAAACATTCAATACAAACTCTGTTGGAACTTTAAATATTCTTGAATCGCTTAAACAAGTTAAAAAAAAATGTGTTGTCGTTATAATTACTAGCGATAAAGTTTATAAAAATATTGAAACAACAAAAGGTTATAAAGAAAATGATATATTAGGTGGAAAAGATCCTTATTCAGGATCAAAAGCTGCAGCTGAAAATATAATTAATTCCTATATCCACTCTTATTTTAATAAAGCAAAATCTAAAATTTATCTAAGTATCGCAAGAGCTGGAAACGTAATTGGAGGTGGAGATTGGTCACAAGACAGAATAGTTCCTGACTGTGTAAAGTCGTGGTCAGAAAATAAACATGCTATTATTCGAAATCCAAGTTCAACAAGACCCTGGCAGCACGTACTAGAAGCAGTTGGTGGATATTTAATTTTAGCAGCGAAACTTAATATAAATAAAAGACTTCATGGCCAGGCATTTAACTTTGGCCCTTCAAACAAAAATAATTATAAAGTAATAGAATTAATAAATAAATTAAGCTTTTTTTGGAATGCGAGCAGCAAAATAAAGATAAAAAAAACAAAAAAATCATTTTTTGAGTCTAAACTTCTTAAGCTTAATTCAAATAAAGTTGGTAAATTAACAAAATGGAGATCAGTTTTAAACTTTGATGAAACTTCAAGTTTAGTAGCTGTTTGGTACATGAATTATTACAGGAATAAAAATATAATAAAAAAAATATCTCTAGCTCAAATTCAATTTTATGAAAACTGTTTAAAAAAAAGAATTAAAAATTTATGAAAGTAGTTATATTAGCGGGTGGATTTGGTACTAGAATTTCTGAGTATACAAAATCTATTCCAAAGCCAATGATTAAAATAAAAGGCAAACCAATTCTTGTTCATATTATGAAACATTATTATAAGTTTGGCTTTGATGATTTTTATATAGCTTTAGGCTACAAAGGTGGAATAATAAAACAATATTTTAAAAATAATAAATATCCTTGGAAAATAAATCTAATAGATACTGGTTTAACTACCATGACAGGAGGTAGAATAAGAAGGCTTAAAAAATATTTAAAAGATAACACTTTTTTATTAACTTATGGAGATGGTTTATCAAATGTTGATATTAACGCTTTAGTTAATTTTCATAACAAAAAAAAAAAATTGATTACATTGACTGCAGTAAGACCACCTGCAAGATTTGGAGCAATTAAAATAAAAGGTAATTACGTAAAATATTTTAAAGAAAAATCCCAAATAGACGAAGGTTGGATTAATGGTGGTTTTTTTGTAGTTGAGCCTAAATTTCTAGATTTAATAAAGGGAGATGGAACATTTTTAGAGAAGGAACCATTAGAAAAAGCTACAAAAAAAAATCAGTTAGTAGCCTACAGACATTTTGGTATCTGGCAATGCTTAGACACTAAAAGAGATATAGAATTAATCAAAAATGTATATAAAAAATTAAAATAGAATTGAAAAAAAAATTATTAATAGTGGGAGGTACAGGATTTATTGGATATAATTTGGCCAAGAAAACAGTAAAACTTAATTACAAAGTCAGTAGTCTTTCAACCAAATACCCCTCTCCCCAAAAAAAAATAAAAAAAGTAAATTATTATATTTGCGATATTACAAAAAAAAAAAATATTTTTAAAAAATTAAAAAATTTAGATTTTGATTATGTAGTAAATCTTAGTGGATATGTTGATCATTCAAAAAAAATTTTAACTTATAATACTCATTATTTGGGAGCAAAGTATTTAATTGATTTTTTCTTAAAAAAACCAATAAACCGATTTATTCAAATTGGAAGTTCATTAGAATATGGAAGATCCAAAAATCCCAACGATGAAAAAAATATAAATTTAGACTTAAGGTTACTTTCAAGCTATTCAAATTCTAAACTTCTAACAACAAAGTACTTATTTAAAAAATTAAAAAAAAATAAATTCCCATTTATAGTTTTAAGACCATATTTAGTTTATGGGCCCGGCCAAGATTTTAACCGCATTATACCTATTATTATAAAGGCTTCTCTCAATAATCAAAAATTTGCATGCACTGAGGGCAAACAAAAAAGAGATTTTTTATATATTGATGATTTAGTTGATGGAATAATAAAATCTTTCAAATCAAAAAAAGTAGGTGAAATAATTAATATTGGTTATGGAAAACCATATTCAATAAAATATGTTATTAATAAGATTATAACTTTTATAGGTAAGGGCAAACCATTATATGGTCTAAAGAAATTAAGAAATGACGAAAATTTAGTTTCTTATCCAAAAATATATAAGGCAAAAAAAATTTTAAATTGGCAGCCTAAAATAGAATTTAAAAAAGGTATTATGAATACTATAAGATACTATAAAAATGAAAAATAAAATAAATACTATTATATATGGTGCAGGAAATGCAGGGATTAGACTTGCAAAAAAACTTAAATCAAATCAAAAAATTGATTTTTTTGTTGATGATGACTTGAATAAAGTTGGAAAAAAATTTTTGAGGATAAAGGTGATTTCTTACAAAGATTTAGTTTTAATGAGTGAAGAAAATAGCTCTTTAAATTTGATTATAGCTATCCCGTCATTATCACTAATTAAAAGGAAGCAACTATTTAAAAAATTAAATTTTATAACAGATACAATTACTACTTTGCCCACAAACAAAGAGCTTATAAACGACAAAATTGAAATATCTGACTTATCGAAAATTACTTTTTCAGATATTATTAACAGGAAAAATTTAGAAATAGACTATGAAAAAATAAAATATTTGACAAAAAAAAATGTTTTAGTTACTGGTGCTGCGGGATCAATAGGGTCAGAATTATCTAGACAATTAAGTAAATTCAATACATCTAATTTAATATTTTTAGATTTATCAGAAAATTCTCTAAGTAGATTAATAAATTCAGAGAAAATAAAAAAAAAAAGAAACATTAAATATTTAATTGGAAATATTCTTGATACTAATTCAATAAAAAAAATTATTCTAAAATATAATATTGATATTATATTTCATGCAGCAGCTTATAAACACGTTGATTTATTGGAGGATAATGTAGTCCAGGCTGCTAAAAATAATATACTCGGTACTTTTTCAATGTTAGAGGCAGCCAGGATATCTAAAAATAAAATAAAATTTGTTTATATATCAACAGATAAAGCTGTTAAACCTTTAGGGATTTTGGGATACACAAAAGGATTTGGAGAAGTAATTTGTCAAAATCTATTTAACAAAATAAAAAAAATAGATATCACAATAGTTAGATTTGGGAATGTATTCGCAAGCGATGGATCTTATTTTGACAAAATAAATAAACAAATAAAAGATAAAAATATTATTAATTTGACTCATAAAAAAATGGAGAGATACTTTATGAGTATTGAGGAAGCAAGTTATTTAGTACTTAAAAGTTTAACGATTTCTTCATTACAAAAATTATTTATTTTAAATATGGGAAGACCTATGAAAATTGTTGATTTGGTAAAAAAATTTATAAAAATTATTAACAAAGATGTAAAAATTAAAATAATTGGAATTAGGAAAGGTGAAAAATTAAAGGAAGATTTATCGTATAAAAAATTGAGCAAAACAGCAAATAAATTCATTTATTCAACAAAAAATCCAAAAATAAAAAACCAGAATTTACTTAAATCATTATTTGAAGACTTAAAAGTTCAGATAAAAAATGAAAACGATATAAAAATAAAAAAAATACTTATGAATTTTTATAAAGAATATGGAAGAAATTAAATTTCACCAAGCAAATATTACGCAATTAGAGATTAAAAACGTACTAAATATTCTTAATTCAGGATGGTTAACTACGGGTCCAATTGTTAAAAAATTTGAGAACAATTTTTTAAAATTATTTAAAAAAAAATTTTATTGCTCAGCTGTCAATTCATGTACGTCAGGTCTTTTTCTTGCTTTAAAATCAATAGGAATTGGTAAAAATGATGAAGTAATTACTACTGACTTGACATTTACTAGTACTGTTTCAAGTATATATCATTGTGGAGCAAAACCAATTATTGTAGACATTGACTCGAACACATTTAATATTTCATTTGAAAGTATAAAAAAAAAAATTACAAAAAAAACAAAATGTATAATTGTTGTACATTATGCTGGACTTCCAGCCGATATAGAAAAAATCTATAGATATGCTAAAAAAAGAAATATAAAAGTTATAGAGGACGCAGCACATTGTCTTCCAACGCTTTTTAAAGGTAATTATATTGGTGAAAATTATTCAGATGCAACTGTATTTAGTTTTTATGCCACAAAAACCTTAACAACTGGCGAAGGTGGATTGGTATTATCTAAAAATAAAAAGATTATCGACTATATAAAACTAAATTCTTTACATGGCATAAATAAAAATACTTACGATAGGTACATCAAAATAAAAAAAAATTCTAAATACGATGTAATAAATGCTGGTTACAAATTTAACCTTACCGATCTATCAGCTTCAATTGGTTTAGCACAACTTAAATTATTGAAAAAAAACTATTTATTAAGAAAAAAAATAGCACAAATTTATTTCAAATATTTAAAACACCACTTAATTGAACTTCCAAAAAAAGATGATTTCGAAAAGAAAAATTCATGGCATTTATTTGTTATAAAAGTCACTAAATCTAAAAAAAAGACAAGAGATGGTTTAGTAAAACATTTAATAAATAAAAAAATTGGAACCAGCATACATTACGTACCCATTCATAGACATTCTTTTTGGAAAAAGAAGTTAAAAATATCTAACAAAAACTTTCCAAATACTGAAAAAGCTTATAATGAAATTCTTTCTTTACCAATATATCCTAATTTAAAAAAGGTTCAGGTCAAAAGAATTATTAAAGAAATTATAAATTACTTAAATTAAAGATTATAAAATTTCGTTATTATTGTTCTTAAATTATCTAAAGCTTTTTTTCTTTCTAGTTTATCCAATATTATTTTTCTAGACTCAATTTTCTTTTGTAAAATTAAATTTGTTTTTTTTTCAATTTCAATCTTTTTAATTACTTTTTTATAATTTCCAATATCAATTGAATGAATTACGTGCCCGTTTCTATTATTAATTATCTCTATATTTCCAGGAATATTTGAACAAATCACAGGAATAGAACAACTTAAAGCCTCCATGATCGCAAATGACATACCTTCTGAGTGGCTTAAATTTATAAAATAATCAACTTTATTTGATTTTAAATATTCAAAAAAATTTGGAATTTTTCTTATAATATTCACATTTACAGAATCTAAATTATTCTTCACATAAGTTTTAATTTCTTTAAATTTATAACCATCGCCAATACTCGTATATGATATGTCATAATCTGGTAGAACTTTTTTTAAACAGTAAATAAATTCTAAAATTTTATTTGTATTTTTAACGTGAATAAGAGCGCCACAACTTACTATATGTATCTCTTTTTCAGAATTATTTAGAGTACAAAAGTTTTGTAAATTCATTCCTTGATAAGCTTTAATAATGCGATCACTAGTCATCAATTTTTCTTGTAAAAGTAAATTTTTTTGTCCGTCATTTAATATTAATAAAAAATCTAATAATTGAAATTTATAATTTTTGAATGGAACAAATTTATCATTTGGAATGAAACCAAATAAATCACTTCCTAAAGTTCTAGCAAAACAATTTTTAATTAATTTTTGTTTTTTTAAAAGATAAAATGCCAATAACGTGTGATTTGCCCAATAAGAATAAAATAATTCATTTCTATCTTCGTTTCTTAATTTTTTTTTAACCCAAATATATATACATTCAGCCAAGTATCTCTCTTTTATAATCATATAAATTTTTTTTGTTATTGATTTTCTTACTGAGAAAATTTCTTTCCAAAATATTTGACTTAATAAAATATTTTTTAATTTCTTTAATACATTATAAAAATTAAAAATTTCTTTATTTAATGAGAAATCGTAATTTATATTTTTATAATTTATATAATCTGATTTAAAATTATTTTTTTTTAAAGGTATAATATTCACCTCCTCAAAAATTTTTGATAAAAGTATTATCTCATCTTCTATAAAATCAGAGTCATTACCTTTTGATGGATAATCGTAAACAAAAAAATTTAATTTTTTCATTTTATAAAAATAATATAGTAAAACAATTTGATAATTAATTTAAAATAAAGACTTATATTTTTTTGATCATTTAAATTTATAAAAAATAGTCTATAATTTTTGTTTATTATATAATTAGATAATTCAAGATATTTATTATTCATATAAATCTTATTAAATAAATAATGATAATCTTTAAATTCACGTTTTTTTTTATTTATTTTAAGCCATTTATACATTTCGATAATTCTTAATTTAAATTTTGTTTTAGAGGTATTTTCTGAGTGAGATAAATATGTTGCGAGCGGTTCTTGAATTACTGAAAATTTATACCTTGTTGATATTCTAAAAAAAAGATCAAAATCGCCAATAATTTCAAATTTTTTATTAAAAGCCCCCACATCAAAAAAAACTTTTCTTTTTACCATCACTGTAGAAATAGTTATCGGATAATTGTTCAATATTTCATAACTCATATTTAAAAACGGCAATTTATTTTTTGAATATAATGTTTTTCCTCTCCTATCTAACCAATGATTACTATCATTTTTGACTATCCAATGATTGTTATAAATGATGTCGGATTTTTCTTTTTTCATTTTTTTTAATTGCTTTTCTACCTTAAGTTTAGACCAGGTATCATCAATATCTATAAACGCTAAAAATTTTCCTGTTGATTTTTTTATTGCATGATTTCTTGCATCATAAAGTTTAAGAGTTTTAGATGATCTAAATATTTTAATTCTTTTATCTTTAATTTTTTTAATTAGATTTAAAGTTTGGTCTACAGAATTATTATCCCAAAAAATTATTTCTAAGTTTTTATATGTTTGATTTAAGACACTTTTTAAACACGAGTTTAAAAATTTTGATCCGTTATGACAATTTATAATTACACTTACTTTTTCTTTTTTCATTTAAAACTTTATTTATTTATAAGTAGCGTTTATAAATTAAATTTAATATAAATAATTCTTATTTATTACACTTTAATTATAAATGATATCTATAGTTGATTACGATGTATGCAATCTTGCCTCAATTGAGAATATGCTTAAACAAATTAACTTTAAAGCAAAAATAACAAAAAATCCCGAAGAAATTTTTAGATCTAAATTAATTATTTTGCCTGGTGTTGGAAGTTTTGATGAAGGCATGAAGAACCTAAAAAAAAATAATTTAGATAAAGTAATAATTGAGTTTAATAAACAAAAAAAAAATATTTTAGGAATTTGTTTAGGTATGCAATTATTATTTGAAAAAAGTGAAGAGGGTGAATTAAATGGATTAGGTTTATTAAATGGAGTAATTAAAAAATTTGACACAAATAAACTCAAAGTCAATGTTCCACATATGGGCTGGAATTATGTAGATATAAATAAAAATTCCAAATTTTTTTTTCACCATAGCAGTAAATTAAAATTTTATTTTGCTCACTCGTACTACGCAGAATGTAAAGATTTAAACCTGGAGGCAGGAACAACTAATTATGGAAAAGTTTTTTGTTCAATTGTAGAAAATTCTCATTTATTTGGAGTACAATTCCATCCTGAGAAAAGTCATAATTATGGAAAGAATTTACTAAAAAATATTCTTAAAAATGTTACTTAAAAGAATCATTCCTTGTTTATTAATAAAAGATGGTGGGTTAGTAAAAACAGAAAAATTTGAAAATCCAAAATATGTCGGAGACCCAATAAATGCTGTTAAAATATTTAATGAAAAAGAAGCAGACGAAATTATTATAATAGACATTAAAGCGACAATTGAAAAAAAAATAAATTTTGATTTGTTGTCTAAAATTTTTAGTGAATGTTTTGTGCCTATTTGTTATGGGGGAGGAATATCAACTATTGAAGATGCAAAAAAAATAATAAAACTTGGGGCTGAAAAGATTTGTATTCAGTCACATGGAATTAAAAATAAAAAATTCGTCGTAGATCTTGTTAATAATTTTGGAAGTCAAAGTATTGTTTTAAGCATTGACTTAAAAAAGAATATATTTGGAAAATTAAAACTTTGGAATTATTTAGAAAATGACTTTTATAACGTAGATAATATTTATGATTTTATAGAAGAAATGATATCATATGGGTTTGGGGAACTATTAATTAATGATGTTGATAATGACGGATTATTAAAAGGAAGTAATAAAGATTTAATTAAAAGAATAAGTTCAAAAATAAACATACCTACAATTTTCTGCGGAGGCATTAATTCAATAGATGATATAAAGAAATCTTTTGAAAGTGGAGCAAAATCAGTTGCCGCAGGTTCATTTTTTGTATTTTATGGAAAGTTTAAGGCTGTTCTTATTACCTATCCTACAGAAAAAATTAAATCATTATTAAATGAATAATATAAAAATTTGTTCTAGATGCGTGATGGATACTTCTGCTGAAGGTATTTATTTTAATGATAATTCAATATGTAATTATTGTTTAGAATTTGAAAAAAAATTAAATAAATTAAAAAAAAATAATAATGATATTGTCGATTTAAAAAATAAAATTAAACTCAGTGGTCAAAACAAAGAATATGATTGTGTAGTTGGGTTATCAGGAGGCGTTGACAGTTGTTTTACTCTTCATAAAGTATTTGAGATGGGATTGAGACCATTAGTAGTTCACATGGACAATGGCTGGAATTCAGAATTAGCTCAAAACAATATTGAAAATATAGTTAAAAAGTTAAACTTAGATCTTTTCACCTACGTTATAGATTGGAATGAATACAAAAATATGATGAACTCATTTTTTGACTCAGATGTAATAGACATTGAATTATTAATGGACAACGCAATGCTGAGTGTAAACTATCAGCAAGCCTCAAAAAATAATATAAAGTATATTTTAGCAGGGACAAATACAGCCACTGAAGGAATGGCAATGCCAAATAATATGAATTGGTTTAAATATGATAAAAAAAATATTTTAAATATTTTAAAAATATACGGTAATCAAAAGATTAAATCTTTTCCAATTATAAGTACAATTGACTTAATTTATTACATACTTTTCAAAAAAATAAAATGGATATCATTTTTAGACTATTTTAATTATAACAAAAAGGAGTCAATAGAAACACTTAAATCACAGTATAATTTTAAGCCATATCCTTATAAACATTATGAGTCAGTATTTACAAGATTTTATCAAGGCTATATTTTGCCAAAGAAATTTAAAGTTGACAAAAGAAAACTACATTTCAGTACTTTAATTATTTCTAAACAAATGCAAAGAGATGATGCTTTAAAGCAACTAACTTCTCAACATGCATATCTATCAGACGAAGAATTACAAAATGATAAAGAATATTTTTTAAAAAAGATGAGCTGGTCTGAAGAAAAATTACAAAATTATTTAAATAGACCGGCTAGATCACATTTATCTTATCCAAGTGAAAAAAAATTTTATGATATTGCTTTAAAATTTTACAACTTTTTCAAATAAAATATTTCATTTTACAACTTTAAAACATTTGAAAGTTTTTTTGAGAAAACATTTCTTGTATCGACTATAAAACGTGAATTTTTTTTTATTAATTCATAATCTAATTTTGAATGATCAGTTATAATTATGACACAATCATATTTTTTAAGCATTTGAGAGTTAAGATTTTTTGATGCATAAGTCTTTTTTAACTTTCTGGATTTTAAATATTTTACGTTAGGGTCATGATAATCTATTCTAATTTTTTTTTTTCTTAGTATTTTGATAAATTCAATCGAAGGTGCTTCTCTAGTATCATCCAAATCTTTTTTATAAGCAACACCAATAATCAAAACTTTATTAATTTTTCTTTTTCTTATGGTTTCCTTAATTATCCATGACGGCATATCTGAATTAATTTTTCCCGCATGATATATTAGGTTTGTTTTGACATTATTTTTGTTTGCAATCCAAGATAAATAATAAGGGTCTACTGGAATACAATGACCACCAACACCTGGACCAGGGTAGAATGCTTGAAATCCAAATGGTTTGGTTTTGGCAGCCTCTATAATTTCATAAATATTTAAATTTAATTTATTAGCAATCATTTTCATTTCATTAACTAAACCGATATTAACACTTCGGTATATATTTTCATAAAGTTTTACAAATTCTGCAGTTTCAAGACTTGATACAGTAACTACTTTTTTTAAAATTTTTGAGTATAAATTTTTTGTTATATTTAAACAATTATCTGTAAAACCACTGCAAATTTTAGGAATAGTCTCGAGGCTATACTTTTTATTATTTGGATCTTCTCTTTCAGGCGAATATCCTAAAAAAAAATTTTTACCTATATTAAAATTTTTTAAATATGGTGAAATAAAATCTCTTGTAGAGCCAGGATAAGTTGAACTTTCTAAAATTATAATTTGTCCTTTAGAGAGATAACTTTTTATGTTCTCAAGAGTTTTTTTAATATATGATAGGTCCGGTTTGAATCTGCTCGTAATCGGAGTGGGTAGACAAAGTATAATTACATCAACTAAAATTATCTTTTGAAAATTTCTTTCAAACTTAATTCTGCTTTTGTATTTTTCTATGAGACTGTTTGGGATGTGCTTAATATAAGATTTATCTTTTTTTAATAGAGATAACTTGTAAATATCTATATCAAATCCAATAACATTAAATTTTTTTTTTGCGAATTGTAATGCTAAAGGCAAACCAACATAACCCAAACCTATAATTCCGATTTTAGCTGTTTTTTTACTTATTTTATTTGATAAAGCTGAATAAAAATTCATATACTTTTTAAATTGAATTTCTATATAAATAAAAATTACTTACAACAAAAATTATGAAAAATTTTGCTTTAATTGGTTTAGCTGGTTTCGTGGCAAAAAAACATGTTAAATGCATAAATCAACTTAAAGGTAATCTTGTAGCCGCATTGGATAAACATGATAATGTTGGTTTCATTGATAGTATCTTTCCAAAATGTAATTTTTTTAAAAATGAAAATAATTTTTTTTCATATGTGAAAAATAGAAAAATTGATTATGTAGTAATATGTTCACCAAGTTATTTACATTTTAATCAAATAAGACGTTCGCTTTTATCAGGGAGTAATGTAATTGTTGAAAAACCTCCTGTTATAAAATTTGAAGATTATAAAAAGATATTAAAGTTAGAAAAAAAAACAAAAAAAAAATGCTTTTGTATATTTCAATTAAGATTAGATAAAAAATTAAAAAAACTTAAAAAAGATACAAATCAAACAGTTTCAAAATCTAATGTTGAGATAAAATATTATACTTATAGAGGCAGTTGGTATTTTAAAAGTTGGAAAAATACTAAAAATTATTCTGGAGGATTACTTGTAAATATTGCAATTCATTTTTTTGATATTTTGTTATGGATTTTTGGAGATTTTAAAAAAATTAAAGTTAAAAAAAGGAAAGACTCACGTGTAGAGGGAACAATTATACTTAAAAAAGCAATAGCAAAATGGATTGTGTCAATTGAAGATTTAAATAATAAAAATAATAAAATTAAATCTAGGTATTCCAGGACTATGAAAATAGATAAAAAAATTATAAATTTTGACAAATTTAATGATTTACATTTGACAAATTATAAAGAGATAATGAAGGGAAATTTTCATATATCTGAATTTTCAAATATAATTAAATTATTATCAGTATTGAAATGAAATATTTTAAGCATAAAACAAGTTTAATAGATAAAAACTGTACAATTGGTAAGAATTCAAAAATATGGCATTGGTCTCATATATCAAAAAATTCTAAAATCGGTTTTAATTGTACTATCGGGCAAAATGTTTTTATAGGTGAAGATGTTAAGATAGGGAATAACGTTAAGATACAAAACAATGTGTCAGTTTATCAAGGGGTAACTATTGAGGATGACGTATTTTGTGGACCTTCGGTTGTTTTTACAAATGTCAAATATCCAGTTGCAAAAAAGAAAATCAATAAAAAAAATTATGAAAAAACTTTGATTAAAAAGGGTGCAACTTTGGGAGCAAATAGTACCATTTTATGTGGGATAACAGTTGGTGAGAATTCTATGATTGGGGCAGGATCAGTTGTTACTAAAAATATAAAAAAAGATACAATTGTAATTGGAAATCCTTGCTATGAATTAAAAAAAAAAAAATTGAAAAAGAATAAAATGTTGAAAAAATATAAAAAATAAAATTCTCACAAAGGTACGTGGATATGAGTTTTAATAATTAAAATATGTTTAATGATTTAGATCTTTATAATAAAAAATACAAAAAAAAAATATTTAAATCTGTTCAAAAAACAATAAATGAAAATAATTTTATTTTTGGAAAAGATGTTAAAAAACTAGAGAGAAATCTATCAAAATTCATTGGCTCAAAGTATGTTTGTACAGTTGGCTCAGGAACAGACGCGTTATTAATTTCATTATTATCTCTTAACTTAAAAAAAGGTGATGAAATAATTATACCTAGTTTTTCTTGGCTGTCAGTTGTAGAGGTAGTTTTGCTATTGAGATTAAAACCAATATTTGTAGATGTTAATATTGAAGACTTTAATCTTGATATTTATAAAGTAAAAAAATTAATTACAAAAAAAACAAGAGTAGTAATTTCAACCTCATTATTTGGTAGAACTTGCGATTTAAAAAAATTAAGAATAATGTTGCCAAAAAACATATCGTTAATTGAGGATGGGGCACAAAATCTTGGATCTATTTTTAAAGGTAAAAACTCTCTTAATATTGCTGATATTTCTTGTACTAGCTTTTTTCCATCTAAAAATTTAGGTTCTTTTGGTGATGGAGGTGCCATTTTTACTAATGATAATTTATTATATAAAAAAATTGTTATGTTAAGAAATCATGGTCAACTAAAGTATTCAGTGACCTCCACAGGTC